>CAYNGR010000176.1:0-5797 GCA_964396755.1 uncultured Cyanobium sp.
CGCCGAACCGCAGCAGCGTGCCCGGCTGAGCTCCGGTGCGCTTGAGCAGCTCCGCCTTCTTCTCCTCGGACAGGTTGTCCTTGATGGCGCCGATCGTGTCGATCTCGCCGTTGTCGCGCACGCGGATGAAGGCCAGGCCGCCGGCGCCGGCCTTCTGGGCCTCACCGAACACATCACCACCGGGCTTGATGCGCACATTCGAGAGGGCTTCGTTGCCGCCGGGCACCGGCAGCACCTTCACCGAGCCGCCGGCCGCCACGGCGCCGGAGAACACCTTGAAACCCATGTCGGCCACCAGGTCCGACACGTTCACCAGCTCCATGCCGTAGCGGGTGTCGGGCCGGTCGGTGCCGTAGCGGTCCATGGCGTCCTGCCAGCTGATCCGCGGGAAGGGGGTGGGCAGCGTGACGCCCTTCACCTGCTGCCAGACCGCGGCGATCAGCCGTTCGTTGAGCGCCAGGATCTGCTCCTGATCCAGGAAGCTCATCTCCATGTCCAGCTGGGTGAACTCCGGCTGGCGGTCGGCCCTGAGGTCCTCGTCGCGGAAGCAGCGGGCGATCTGGTAGTAGCGCTCGATGCCGCCCACCATCAGCAGCTGCTTGAACAGCTGGGGCGACTGGGGCAGGGCGAACCACTCGCCGCCGCAGACGCGGGAGGGCACCAGATAGTCGCGGGCGCCCTCGGGGGTGGAGCGGGTGAGCACCGGGGTCTCCACCTCAAGGAAGCCCTCGTCCTCCAGCAGCGAGCGGATCGCCCGCACCGCAGCGTGGCGCAGGCGCAGGTTGCGGGCCATGCGCTCGCGGCGCAGATCCAGGTAGCGGTACTTGAGCCGCAGCTCCTCGCGGGTGTTCTCCTCGTCGTGCACCGACACCGGGAACGGCAGGTTGGCCCTCACCTCGTTGAGCACCGTCAGGCCGGCGGCCAGCACCTCGATGGCACCTGTGGCCAGGCGCTCGTTCAGCGATTCGGCCGGCCGCGGCCGCACCCGACCGCTCACCTGCAGCACCGTCTCGTTGCGCAGGTGCTCGGCGACGGCGAAGGCCCCGGCGCCCAGGTCGGGATCGACTGTGATCTGCACGGTGCCGCTGCGGTCGCGCAGGTCGATGAAGATGACCCCGCCATGGTCGCGGCGGCGATCCACCCAGCCGCAGAGCTGCACCTCCTGGCCGGCGTGGTCGGCACGCAGGTCGCCGCACCCGTGGCTGCGCATGGTGAAATCGCTGGGGAATCGGGGATTTTCCCACGGCGGGTCATTCCCACCGGTCCCAGCAGGCCCGAGGCGAGGTGCGGGGCTGGCGCAGCCTGCTCCACCCCGGCACCACCGGACTCCATGCGCACCGCAGGGTCTTTGCAGCATTCTCGACCCCGCCTGGGCGGCCTGAAAGGCACCGCTGCGGCGGAGCCCTGATGTCACGGAGCTCGCATGCCCCGGCAGCGCGGCGCGAGGCGGTGACGACGACCAGGGGCTCGATGGCAGCGCGGGCCTGGCGCGCGTGGTCGCAACCCCAGCAGCGAAGCGATCACAGCCAGAAACAGACTCACGGAAGCGCGACAGTGCTCAGCCCCTCTGCCCGGGCGACGACCGGCAGCAGCTCAGCCCGACCGGTGCCTAGAGGGCCTCATGACGTCACAGCGGATCTGCGGCACGGTGGTCAGCTCGTTGCTAGCTGTTCACTGACCCCTTAAAGATCGATGGTTCCCATGAACCGACGCCAGATTTTGATTGGCTCCGCCATCGGAGCCGCCGGCATGGCCCTGCCCCGGATCACCTCCGGCAGCGCCCGAGCCGCTGGCGCCATGAGCCATGAGCTGCAGGAGAGCCTGCAGGCCTGCACCCCCAAGGATGCTCTCGGGCGTCTGCAGGAGGGCAACGCCCGCTTCGCCAAGGCCTGGGTCGCCGCCAGCGGCACGGGAACGTCCCAGCAACGGATGGACAGGCTCAACGCCATCTGGCAGAACAACTGTCAGATCGATCCGCATGCCCTGGCCCAGGGACAGAAGCCGTTCGCCGCGGTGCTCTCCTGCGCCGACGCCCGCGTCGATCCTGGCTGGATCTTCGCCTGCGGCTCCGGCGAACTGTTCCAGGTGCGCAGCGCCGGCAACACCGCCTTTGACGATGCCATCGCCTCGCTCGAGTACGCGGTGGCCGTTCTGGAGGTGCCGCTGGTGCTGGTGATGGGCCACAGCAGTTGCGGGGCTGTCAAGGCCGCCATGGGCAGCGAGCCCCTGACGCCCCTGCTGGAGCAACTGGTCAAGCCGATCCGCGCCAGCCTGGAGAGCCGCGATGACCTCAGCCAGGCGGTGAAGGGCAACTGCGTGTACGCCACGGGCCAGCTCAGCGCCCGCAGCCAGGTGATCAGGGACGCGTCCGCCAGCGGCAAGATCAGCATCCGCAGCGGCTACTTCGACATCGGCAACGGCAAGGTGACGCTGATCTGAGGTCTGAATGGCGGCCGGGCCTTCCTGTCGCTGCCGAGCTGAACGGCAGGCAGGCCCCCGTCAGCCCCTGCCTGGAAGTGCTGGGTGCCGTGGGGTGCTGGGGCCATGGCGCAGTGCGACAGGCGGGCAGGCTCTCCCGGCCAGGCGCGCGGCCAGCTGGCCGTTCAACCCCGCCGGTAGAAGGGACGCCTGACCACCACGGCCGCTTCGTCGCGACCACGGATGCGCACCGCCAGCTCGCTGCCCAGGCGGGCGAGCGCCACGGGCACATAGGCCAGGGCGATGGCCTCGCCCAGGGTGGGAGACCAGCTGCCGCTGGTGATCTCTCCCACCACCTCACCGGCATGGATCACCGGATAGCCGTGGCGGGCGATGGCGCGGCCCTGCAGCTTCAGGCCCACCAGGCGTCTGGTCACGCCGTCTGCGGTCTGGCGCTCCAGCACCTCACGGCCGATGAACGGGGCCGGCATCTCCAGGTGCACCAACCAGCCCAGGCCCGCCTCCAGCGGCGTGATCGCCTCATCCATGTCCTGGCCATAGAGATGCATCGCCGCCTCCAGCCGCAGCGTGTCGCGGGCCCCCAGGCCGCAGGGCGTGACGCCGCGCTCCAGCAGCTGCTGCCACAGGGCCAGGCCGGCGTCGCGATCGAGCAGCAGCTCGAAGCCGTCCTCACCGGTGTAGCCGGTGCGGGCCACGAAGACGCTGGCACCTGCGGCAGCGCCCGTGGCCTCACCCTCCAGCCGCAGCTCGCGATGACCGAAGCGGGGCAGCCCGGTCAGGTCGGCGCCGCTGAGGGCCTGGAGCTGCGCCGCCGCCTCCGGCCCCTGCAGGGCCAGCAGCACGCCGTCACCCTTGCGGTCCTCGATGAGGATGCCCGCGGGCTCCAGCTGACTGCGCAGCCAGGCGGTGTCGGCCTCGGCACAGGCGGCGTTGATCACCAGGAGCAGCTCATCAGCCTCCCCCTGCGGGGTCTGCACGCGGCCGCGGTCGTAGACGATCAGATCGTCGCGGATGCCGCCCCGTGCATTGAGCAGCACCGTGTAGCAGGCCTCACCGGGCCCGATGCGGAACAGGTCACTGGGCACCAGGGCCTGCAGGGCGTCCTTGACCGCCTGCCCGCGCAGCCGCAGCACGCCCATGTGGGAGATGTCGAACACGCCGCAGGCCTGGCGCACCGCCTGGTGCTCCTGCACCAGACCGGCGAACTGCAGCGGCATCCGCCAGCCGGCGAAGGGCACGAGCCGGCCGCCCCCCTGCTGCGCCGCCTCCGCCAGGGGTGTGCGCCGCAGGGCTTCGGATGCACCGGAGGACGGGTCAGCCATGGCGCCTGGAAGCGGGGTTGGGCGGATCCTATGGAGCCCCTGCGGCCGGGCGACTGATGACGCCTTCCCGCCCACTGGACACGGGGGGCAGCGGACCGCGGGGCCAGCGGCGGCGACCGCCAGCGCAGCAGCGGCGGGCCCGGCTGCGGCCAGGCGAGCCTTCGCAGCCGCCGGCCGCGGGCGGGGATCGCCGCCGCAGACGCGCCGGGACGCCGCAAGCGCCACAGGGCCGCCTTCCGATTCGCTGCGGAAGCGGGAAGAAAGGGGGGAGATCGGCCCCCCACACTTCTCAGAACGGGTCCGACTGCCTACGGTTTCAGCACCTGTATCCGGGGGCCCGTCGCTCGGGATGCCCAACCGCCCCTGCTGCCGCAGCTGCCGCCACTGCGTCCCGCCCAGCGGGGCCCAGTCGGGCTGGTGCCAGCTGCGCCAGCTGGCGATCCATCCCGAACTGGCCAGCGACCTGTGGTGTCATCACTGGATGGCACGCCAGCCGCGGCTGCCGCTGGTGGGACCGGGTGGACGGGCCGAACTGGAGGCCAACCCGCCCAGCAACCAACAGCTCAGCCTCTCGGCCGTGCTGCCGGAAATCTGAAGTCAATCTAGAATTTGTGGTTTCAGCCGCCTGCATGTCCTGCCTGACAGGCAGCAGGGCGTGGTTCGTTGTATAGCTTGCAGCCTCAGCCCTTCAGGCCGGCTGGTTCCCCCGAGGAGGTGACGGATCTTGGTTGCGACCCCGACGACGACAGCTCCCATCGATCTGATGGCGGCGCAGGCCGACTGCGAGACCTTCACGCTGCCCACCGGGGCCCGGGTCTTCCAGCGCGGCGCTCTGGCCAGCGCCATCTACGGCGTGCGGCGAGGCATCGTCGAACTGCAGGGTGAACAGGGCGAGAAAACCTGCTACCGCCCCGGCGAACTGTTCAGCTTCCGCGACATCGTCTGGCACCAGGGCGTGCATCACAGCGATGCCGTGGCGCTCACACCGGTGGAGGTGCTGCGGCTGGACCGACTGCGCTTCCTCAACCTGGTGCACAACCACCCCACCCTGGCGATCCTGCTGATCGGTCAGCAGCACGAACGCCTGCGCGAGCAGCGCACCAGCGGCACCTGCTGCTACTGAGGCACCCGCCGCGCCGGTGACGCCCAGGGCCTCAGGCAACGGCGTCCCGCTCGTTGGCGGCTCGCGCACAGCCACCGGCGGGTGTTCCCCAAGCGCTCAGCCGGCAGGGGCCCCGAACAGGTCCGTCGGTTCGCCCCACAGCTTCGGCGCCTGCCACGGGAGCGCAGCGCGGGCGAGGGTTCCAAGGCTGGCGGCCACCACCCCCATCTCCAGCCCCTGAACGACCACCGCTGCAGGAGGCGCGGCTTTCATCATCCGTGGCCTGGCGGCAGCCAGTGCTGCGGCTGAGGCGAACGGGCCGGCCATGGCGCACGCGATCCTGCCCCGAAGGGCAAGGCCGCGGCCCCGAAGGGAGGATCGATCGGACGAGCACCGCGGCGCCCGCCCAGCGGGCAGGGCCCCAGCGCCGTGATCCGCCGCGCATGGTCGGGGCAGCACCAGAAGCGTCGCCGCACCGGCCGGGTGGCCGAGCCGGAGATCCGGGGCCCTCCCGGCAGAGGCGGGCGGCGGCGCTCAGGCTGGGATGCTCAGGCCGCGGCGCCCAGCAGCAGCAGCAGGCTGCGGGTCACCTTGGCGGCCAGCACGGCGCTGACGCCGGTGGGATCGAGCTGCGGCGCCAGCTCCACCACATCGGCGGCCACCAGGCGGTGGTGGCGCAGCTCATCGACGAGCACGGCGAAATCCCGCCAGAGGAAGCCGCCCGGCTCGGGCGTGCCCGTCCCGGCCATCACGGCCGGATCGAACCAGTCGAGATCGACGGTGAGATACAGGGGCGTGCCGCGCAGCGGCCGCAGCGCCTCGGCCATGCGCTCGATCGCCACCAGCCGCCCGGTGCTACGCAGCTCGCTGAACTCCTCACGGGTGCCGCTGCGGATGGCGATCTGCAGCAGCTGCTGGCTGGGCAACACCTCCA
>CAYNGR010000177.1:0-5696 GCA_964396755.1 uncultured Cyanobium sp.
CACGGTCTGCGGCAGCGCTCTCGTTGAGCGCCCTCAGGCCCCGAGGCTGAGGCGGGCGCGCAGCTCCAGCCCGTTGAATTCAGGCGGCGACTCCACGGCCATGGCCAGGCCCCGCACCGGCCCGTCGAGGCCGCCGCCGGCCAGGGCCGACAGCAGCCGCCAGGGCTGCCAGGAGCGCAGCAGGGCACGGGCTCCGTCGGCATCGAGGCTCCATTGCACCGGTGCCTGGGGCACGCCCAGCTCACGCAGACCGCGGCGCAGGGCCGTGAGCGGGCGGCTCTCTGCCGGAGCCTCAAGCGCCGCCAGGGTCTGTCCCCACCAGGCCAGGTCCTGGCGCGACTCGCTCCAGCCGACCAGCGGGGCCACCAGGGCGTCGGGAGCGCCGCGCTCGCGTCGGCCGGAACGAGCCGGGGGAGCCAGGTGCGTCCACACCCGCAGGCTGTGGCCCTCGAAGGCCAGTGGCGCCTCCAGCAGGCCCGCCTGAGCCAGCAGCGGCTCCAGCTCGGCCGCGGCCGGATCGCCGGCGCGGCTGGCCAGCTGCCAGCCCTCAGGGGCCTGGCTCACCAGCAGCGGGCCCTGGATGCTGCGGGCCAGCAGGGCCGGCAGCGGTCCCTGGCGCTCCGCCAGCGGCTGCGGCCGCAGGCCCAGGCTGCGCTCGAGCAGCGGGCGCAGCAGCGGCTGGCGGCCCACCGCCGCCGGATCCTGGATCAGGGCCAGGCTGCTGGGACTGCCGCGCAGGGAGTCCAGCAGCGCTTCGGCCAGCTCGGGCCGCACCGCCTGCAGCTGCGGCGCCCCCGGCAGCAGCAGTCGGGCCCGCAGCTCGAGTTGCCGGCCCTGGGGTTGCAGAACGGCCAGCAGTGCTGGAGCGCCCGCAGGATTCAGGCGCGCGGGCGCCGCGGGGGATTGAGGCGGCGGCGGCGTGGTGGCAGGAGCAGCCGGAGTCGCTGCCGGAGCACGCGGCGGCGTGGGCGCTGCTTCAGATGCCGAACCCACAGGGGCGGCGGACCCGCGCTCAGCAACCGGCGCGGAGCCTGCGGCCGGCTGGCTCGAGCTGGTGGCGCGGGACGGCGGCGAGGCCAGCGGGGCAGCGGCAGGGGCCGGCGCGGCGGCAGCGGGCGCCGGCGACGGGGAGGGCGCAGCGACGGAACGCTGGCTGTCGCCTGGCTCGGCGGAGCGAGGCAGCCGGCGCGGGCCGTCCTCAGACCGCGGGCGCCCGGCCGACGGTGCCGCCTCCGGCACGGCGGACGCAGCCAGCGGGTCGCTGTCGCCGGCCTGCGGCGACTCAGCGGCCGGAGCTGCGCGGCCTGGCAATGGAGCTGGCGAGGCCTCAGCGGCTGTCGCGGCAGGGTCGCCGGCGGCCGAGGGGGACGAAGGGGGAGCGGCGCCGGCATCCGAGTCGGACGGGACCGGCACAGACGTCTCCGCGGCAGCCGCAGGCTCAGGCAGGGCCGCCGCCAGGGCGGCCATCCGCGGCAGACGCCGGGACGCCATGGCGGCATCGGACAGCGCCAGCGGCGTGGCCGGGTTGCCGGCGACCGCCTCGGCCGGCAGGCCCAGCCAGCTCTGCAGGGCCTGCGGCGTGGCCACCGCAAGGGCGGCCCCACTGCCGAACGCGGCAACTCCCTGGCGCAGCAGCGGCTGGCCCGCCTGGTTCAGCTCCGGGATCTGGGAGACATCCAGGGCCCGCTCCAGCAGGTTGCGGCCCGAGGCGATCAGCACCAGGTCGTCATCGACCAGCGCCGTGGCCAGGGGCTCGGGGCGGCTGCCGAGCAGGGCACCGCGGCCGCTGATCAGGCCCATGCCCCGGTAGCGGCTCACCTGCAGATCGGTGCCGGCCAGGCTGCGGGTCTGCCAGAAGCGCTGCAGGAAACGACGGGCTCCGTCATCGTCGCGACTGGCCAGGGCCAGCAGCCAGCCCTGAGACGGCTGTTCAGCGGCGCCGGCGGCGGCCACCGGATCCTCAAACAGGGCCATGGCGATGTCGCCTCCCAGCCAGCCGGCCAGCTCGTCCTGGTAGTCGAGACCGGCAGCCGCGAAGGCGCCGTCGCGCAGGCGGGCGATCGCCTCACCGGCCGGGCGGCGCTGACGCGCCGGAGCGACGGCACGGGCGTAATCGACCGGCCGCTGGCCGTCGCTGAACAGATAAAGACTGAACGAGGCCGAAGCCGGCACGAAGCGGGCCGCCCGCGGCAGCGTCAACGGGTGGTGAGCCAGCTGCAGGGGACCGCGCTGCCACAGCAGCCACCAGCCCCCGATTCCGAGGCCGGACAGCAGCAGCAGCGCCGACAGCACCACCGCCGCGAAGGCGCGGCCCTTCATGCACGCACAGCAGGATGGCCCCATCCTGCCGCTCCTCTGCCCCCATGGCCCCCGACGCGCCGGCCCCCACGCCGATCCCGATCAGCGCCACCGACCTGGCGGGGCGCCTCAGCGAGGCCGAACGGGACGAGCACGGCATCCAGCTGGTGGATGTGCGCGAGGACGAGGAGCTGGCCATGGCGCGGCTGCCGCTGCCGGTGCTGCACCTGCCCCTGAGCCGCTCGAGCGACTGGATGGAGCAGATCGACACGCTGCTGGACCCCTCCCGGCCGGTGGCGGTGCTGTGTCACGCCGGCGTGCGCAGCTGGCATTTCGGCTGCTGGCTGATGCAGCAGAAGGGCTTCCCGCAGGTGTGGAACCTGCAGGGCGGCATCGACGCCTGGAGCGTCGCGGTGGACCGGTCGGTGCCGCGGTACTAGGAGGCGAGCCTGCCGACACGCCGGAGCGGGTGGCGACGGAACGTCGCCGTGTTCTCCGCGGGCGGGTGACCCTCCCTACGATCCAGCCACCAACTGCTGCCTCGTCCTCCGCTTGGATCCGCTGCCGCGCCGGCAACAGGACGTGCTGCGTGCCACCGTGCGCCACTACGTCGACACGGTGGAACCGGTGGGCAGCCGCACGCTGGTGCGACGCTTCGGCCTGACGGCCAGTCCCGCCACCGTGCGCTCCGCGATGGGAGCACTGGAGCAGCGGGGCCTGCTCACCCAGCCACACACCTCCGCCGGCCGCATCCCCAGCCAGCAGGGCTATCGCCTCTACGTCGATCAGCTGCTGCCCGAGCCGGGCTCCGCTGCCCGCCAGCTGGAACGCGAACTGGCCGGCATCAGCCTGCAGTGGGCCGCCCTGGACGACCTGCTGCGCCACCTGGCCCGACGCCTGTCCGACCTCACGGGCCTGCTCAGCCTGATCAGCCGGCCGCAACGCCAGCGTCCCCAGCTGCAGGCCCTGCGGCTGGTGCCCAGCCGCGACCGACTGCTGGTGTTCCTGGTGCAGGGACCGGCGCTGACCAGCAGCCTCAATCTGCGCCTGCCGCTGGAGGCGGAGGCCAACCTGGCGATCCTGGAACGCTGGGCCAATGACAGCCTGCGTCAGGGCAGCGGCCGCATCGCCTGGGAGCGCCTGCCCGAGGAGCTGCGCACCAGCGGTGCCGTGCTGCGACAGGGACTCGAGGATCTGGAGCGGCGCGGCGGCAGCGAGCCGGAAGGAGTGGTGGCCGCCGGCCTGGGCGGCCTGCTGGCCCAGCCGGAATTCAGCCGCACGGCGGTCCTGCTGCCCCTGGTGCAGCTGGTGGAGCATCGCCCCGAACAGGTGCTGGGCCCGCTGGCAGCCGGCGCCGAAGCGGCGGCCGAGCCCCTGGCGCTGCCGGCCAACCGCATCTGGATCGGCAGCGAACACCCGCACGAGGCCCTGGCGGCCTGTGCTGTGGTGCAGGCCCCCTACGCCACCAGCGAGGGGGACCTCGGCCATGTGGCCCTGGTGGGACCGATGCGCATGGCCTACGCCACCGCCGACGCGGCCGTGCGCTCGGTGGCAGCGATCCTGCAGCGGCTGCTCAGCTGAAGGACGAACCGCGATGACTTACTGCGTTGCCTTTCTGCTGAACAAGGGCCTGGTGTTCGCCTCTGATTCGCGCACCAATGCCGGAGTGGATTACATCTCCAGCTACAGCAAGATGCATGTGTTCCAGCCGGCGCCGGATCGGCTGTTCGTGCTGATGGCCGCCGGCAACCTGGGCACCACCCAGGCGGTGCTCAACCGCATCCGCCGCGACCTGGCGGCAGCCGAGGTCGGGGGCTCTGAGGTGGAGGCCAGCGGCGGCTCGGCTCAACCCGATCTGAACAGCGCCCGCTACCTGTTCGAGGCGGCCGATTACATCGGGCAGCTCAGCGTGACGGTGCAGCGCCAGTTCGCGACCTCACTGCGCGAGGCGGGCGCCACCGGCGAAGCCACCTTCATCCTGGGCGGCCAGATCGCCGGGGAGCCCCACGGCCTGTATCTGATCTATCCCCAGGGCAATGCCGTGATGGCCACGCCGGAAACACCGTTTCTGCAGATCGGTGAAAGCAAGTACGGCAAGCCACCGCTGGATTACGTCGGCCACAGCGGCCTGTCGCTCGAGGATGCGGCCCGGCTCTGCCTGGTGTCGCAGATCATCACCCGCCGCTCCAACCTGACCGTCGGGCCACCATTCGAGATCGCCATGGTGCCGGCGAACGGCTTGCGGATCTCGCGGCGGCTGAAGCTGGAGAAAGACGCTCCCGAGGTGAGCCGGGCGATGGAGGTGTGGGCCTCGACCATGCGCGACGGCCTGCAGCGCCTGCCGCGCTTCGCCTGGGAACAAGATCCGCTCTGAAGCCGGCGGCGACGCGAAGCCAGCCGTCAGCCCCCCGATCCAACCTGCAGAGCCGCGTCAGGTCAGGGCAAGGCCAGCCCTCAGGGGCTGGCAGGTTTGGCAGCCTTGAAGGCATCGACGATGGCGCGGCAACCACCTTCCTTGCTGATGAATGCGCTGACATCCCGCTGGAACGAGGGGCTCCGGATCAGATTGAGGACCTGATCAGGCTGCATGAGGTATTGCTTGCGGGCGAGATCGATCACGGACTGGGCCGCTTTCTCGAGACTGGCGACGCCGTACTGGGAATAACAGCGTCCCATCCCGGTCCAGATCACAACGGCCGCATAGGGCGTCGCCTGCTGGGCGCGCAACGGATCCAGGCCGCTGCCGGCGGCCAGCAGCACGGACGCAACGCCGATCCGCGGCGACAGCCGCAGCAGAGCCGACAGGCAGGGCGACAGCAGTGCCAGAGCTCGGAACCGGCTCATTTGGAACAGCGATGTGCATGGACCTGGGTGGATCCAGTGAACAGCCGGATCCCTGCTGCCGCTGCATCCGATCCTGCAGATCAGCCCGGCAGAGCGGACGGCAACCACAGCAGCGCAGGGGGCCGATGCTGCCTGCCATCGCGGGCCTGGCGGGTGCCGCTGCCGGCCAGAGCCCTGCGACGCCGATCGGCAGCGTCAGCCGCCCAGCTTGTCGCCGAGGCGCTCGACCATGGTGTTGACATCCTTGTCGCCGCGGCCGGAGAGGTTGATCACCACCTCGCTGCCGGGGGCCAGGGTGGGGCAGAGCGTCTCCAGCCAGGCGAAGGCATGGGCTGTCTCCAGGGCCGGGATGATGCCCTCCAGGCGACACAGCAGCTGCAGGGCGTCGAGCGCCTCGGCGTCGGTGACGGCGGCGTACTCGGCCCGGCCGATGCCCTTGAGATAGCTGTGTTCCGGGCCGACACCCGGATAGTCGAGGCCGGCGCTGATCGAGTGGGCCTCCTGCACCTGGCCCTCGCTGTCCTGCAGCAGCAGGCTCATGGCGCCGTGCAGCA
>CAYNGR010000178.1:0-5533 GCA_964396755.1 uncultured Cyanobium sp.
AGCTGAGCTCCCACTGGCGGCCCATGTAGGCGGAGATGCCGATCAGGAAGTGGAAGACCACCAGCTGATAGGGACCGCCGTTGTAGAGCCACTCATCCAGGCTGGCGGCGGCCCAGATGGGGTAGAAGTGCAGGCCGATGGCGTTGCTGGAGGGGATGACAGCGCCGGAGATGATGTTGTTGCCGTAGATCAGCGAGCCGGCGACGGGCTCGCGGATGCCGTCGATGTCAACCGGCGGAGCGGCGATGAAGGCAACGATGAAGCAGATGGTGGCAGCCAGCAGGCAGGGGATCATCAGCACTCCGAACCAACCCACATAGATGCGGTTGTTGGTGGAGGCGACCCACTGACAGAAGCTTTCCCAGCTTCCTTGCCGGCCGCTGCGGACAGCAGTGGTCATGGAATGAGAGCGGAGGGTGGTGGATGGATGCCTTCCGTTCCCGGTGTAGAGCTGGGCTGTCAGATCGCTGCCGTTCCGCCGTAGGACGGGCGGACAGCTGGATTGGGAGCCTTGCCGGCCGGCTGGCGCCGGACGGAAGCGCACCATGCAACGGAAGTGTTTGGATGCTACGGCCGCTTGACGGAGCGACAACATCGCCGCCGCCCGGACGCCAAATCGAGAGGAAAGTTGATGAAGTTGGGTTAACTTGCGCGCCTGCGATTGGCCTGGGGCCGGTCGGCATTGTCGGCAACTGGCCTTGCCAGGTCTTGCGCCTCGATCCACTGCCGGCATCCATCCCTGCCATTCCTGGCCCCCTCCCGGCGAGGCGCTTCTGCTGTCAGTCGGTCCCCCGACTGCGCTCTGCCCCGGTGTCGCCTGCGCTCGGGCCATGCAGCCCTGCCATGGCCGCTGCAGCCTCTTCCCGAAACGGCCCCGCAGTGCAACGGGCTGCCAGGGCGACCGCTCGGAGGGGCCCGCCGCGGACGATGCCATTCGGGTCGTTCAGGCTGTTCAGGCCGTGGTGGCAGGCCCCAGCGACTGCTGCAGCCACTGGCGTCCCTGGCCCAGGAAGCCGCTCCAGTCGATCTTCTCCTGCTCCGCCGCCCGCGACACCAGCATCGGCGCCTGACGCCGGATCGCCGCCAGGTCCGCCTCGGCCACCCCGCTGGAGAGAGCGAGCACGTCAGCCATGGCGCGTCCCACCACGCGGGTGAGGTAAGCGGCGCTCAGCGCCTGCAAAGCGCCTCCCACCAGCCAGGTGGCACCGTGCAGGCGGGCAGCCGAGAGCAGGGCCTGGCTGCTCCACTCCACCAGGCCCAGGGCCAGGGCGGCGCGGGCCAGCTCCGTGGCGGCGGCGCGCAGGGTTTCCAGATCCCAGGAGCAGTCCCATAGGCGGGCCATCTCCTGCAGCATCAGGCCGTTGGCGGCCGCCAGCACCAGCAGGTCGAGGCTGGGCAGGGGCGAGGCGAGCACTCCGGCAGCCACCAGCCACTGGGTGCGCTGCTGCAGCCGTTGCCAGTGTCCCCAGCGCAGCTGCTCCAGATCCGCCTGCCAGCGCCCATGCAGCTGTGACAGCACCCGCACGGCGGTCTGCTGGCGTTGCCGCTCTCCGCTGCGCCGCAGCCAGCTGGCCAGGGGTGCCAGCGCGGCGGCCAGCGAGTCGTGGCCGCCGTCCCAGCTGAGGCAGCGCTCTGGATCGAGGCCCGGCCACTGGCTGGCCAGCTCGGCCAGCGGCGCGTTCGTGGCGGTTCCCGGCGTCAGCTGCAGCAGCAACCAGACGGGCTGGCCTGCAGGCAGGGCCTCCAGCCAGCGCAGATCGGCGGCGCTCAGCGGCCAGTGCAGGTGATAGAGGAGCAGGTCGCTGTGGGCGAAGCTGTCGGGCCAGGTCCAGTCGCCGCTGGCCAGCGGCAGGGGCTCGCCCCACTGCAGGTTCAGGGCGCGGCTGCAGCGCAGCGAGGCGGCGAAGACCTGCTGCAGCTCCGCCCGGGGTGGACGGCAGCTCACCAGCGAGGCGGCCAGCTCGCTGCGGCGGATCTGGCTGAGCACTCCCGTCAGTTCGGCTTGACGCCGGGGTGTCTGGTTGTCGCCCTCCTCACCTGCCAGCTGGGCGAAGCGCGGCAGCACCTCCTGGCAGCGCTGGATCCAGCCGTCGACATCACTGGGGAGGTTGGCGGTGTGTCCTGGCCGCCGCCGCGACAGCAGCCACCAGCCGCCGGCCAGGGCGCCCAGGCCCAGCACGGCGCCGCTGTCGAGATGGATCCAACGGGCGATGCCTTCGCCCACCACCAGGCTGCCGGCCAGGGCCAGCGCCGGTCCGCGCCAGGGCAGGCTCGCCAGGCCGGGACGGCTGCCGGGCAGGGACGGCGCGGGAGTGGGATCCGGAGGGGTCACGCGGGCGGGCCGAGGCAGAGCATCTTTAGCTCAGATCCCACATCCGGCCGAGCTCCCCATCGACAGCTGCACCGGCTCGTTGCACGGCAGCGACGGGCGGGGCGGTGGCCGGTCGAGGCGGTCCGCGGAGCCCATCGGGCGATGCGCAACACTGGCTGGTGCTTGCAGGCTGCGGTCATGGCCGACGACACCAACTTCACTTCCAGCCAGGGGCGTCCCGAGGGTGCCGGGCGTGGACCTCGCCAGGGCGGCGGCCGCGACAGCGGTGGCTTCCGCATCCGCCTGAGTGACAACGAGATGCAGGCCGCCCGCGCCATTCAGGAGGCCTTCAACCTGCGCTCCACCGTCGCGGCGCTCGGTTTCTCACTGCGCACCGTCGCCCAGCTGCTCGAGGAGGGCAAGCTCGACGAGCTGGTGGCCCAGCAGCGTGCCCAGGGAGGCGGCCGTGCCCCCGCGGCGCGTGGTGAACGCTCGGAACGCCGCGGTGACCGCGATCGTGCCTCCGGGGCCGGTGCACGCACGGCGCGGGTTGATCCCTTCGCCCGTCCCGCCCGCCCGGCTGCCGCTGCCGCGACCGCCGAGGACGCACCCATCGAGGAGCCGTCCGTCGAGGAGGGGACCATCGAGGTCGCTGAAGCGGCCGCCGCCGCCGATGTGGCTGCCGATCACGCCACCGCCGAGCTGGAGGCTGCCCCGGTCGAAGCCGGTGCCGCTGAGGACACCGCCGCTTCCTGATCCGCATGTCCGCCCAACGGCCGAGGGTGCTCTCCGGCGTTCAGCCCACCGGTGCCCTGCACCTGGGCAACTGGCTCGGCGCGATCCGCAACTGGGTCGATCTGCAGAAGACCCACGACACCTTCTTCTGCGTCGTCGATCTGCACGCCATCACCGTGCCCCACGACCCGGCGCGCCTGGCGGAGGACACCCTCACGACGGCGGCTCTCTATCTGGCCTGCGGCATCGATCCGCAGGCCTCGACGGTGTTCGTGCAGAGCCATGTGAGCGCCCACAGTGAGCTGTGCTGGCTGCTCAACTGCGTGACCCCGCTCAACTGGCTGGAGCGGATGATCCAGTTCAAGGAGAAGGCGATCAAGCAGGGGGCCGATGTGTCCACGGGCCTGCTCGACTATCCGGTGCTGATGGCGGCGGACATCCTTCTCTATGACGCCGACCGGGTGCCGGTGGGGGAGGACCAGAAGCAGCATCTGGAGCTGGCCCGCGACATCGCCCAGCAGCGCATCAATGCCCGCTTCGCCCCCCGCGATGAGCAGGGCGAGATCCTGCCGATCCTGCGGGTGCCCGAACCGCTGATCCTGCCGGAAGGGGCCCGTGTGATGAGCCTCACCGATGGCCGCAGCAAGATGAGCAAGAGCGATCCCAACGAGGGCTCGCGCATCACCCTGCTCGATCCTCCTGAGCTGATCACCAAGAAGATCAAGCGGGCCAAGACCGACCCGGTGATGGGCCTGGAGTTCGGCAACCCTGAGCGGCCCGAGGCCGACAACCTGCTGGGCCTCTATGCCCTGCTCAGCGGTCAGAGCCGCACCGCCGTTGCCGCTGAGTGCGCCGAGATGGGCTGGGGCAAGTTCAAGCCGCTGCTGGCGGAGGCTGCGGTGGAGGCTCTGCGGCCGATCCAGGAGCGCTATGGCCAATGGCGCCAGGATCCCGCCAGCCTGGAGCAGGTGCTCAGCCAGGGACGCCAGCGGGCCCAGGCCGTCGCCGAGGCCACGCTCGAGCGGGTGCGCAGCGCCCTGGGATTCCTTCCCACCGTCTGAGCCGAGTCCGCGGTGCGCTGTGCTGCCTGCGGTGGCTGCCCAGTCGCCTGCGGCGAGCTGCAGCGGAGGCTGCACGATCGCCTGACGCGTTCAGGAGGAGGCCTGCCGGCGGTGATGCCGCCTTGCAGGTGGCATGCGTGGAGAGGGCACGCAGGTGTCCTGAGGTTCGCGAGGTTGCGCCGCGTCTGGCGTCCGCGGTGGCCGGGCCGTTGCTCATCCAGGCTCCGACCGCCCAGCGTGGCCGCCTGGGCCAGCAGGCCTGTCGCCGCACGACGTTCAGACGGGGTGGCTCGCTGATATGGGCCATCCGGACGGCTGGATCGCGGCCCGAGCCGCCGGCCCACATCGCTGCGGTTCCCCGATCAGCCCGACAGGTGCTCCGGGGTCGTCGCCGCAGGGACGAGCGGAGGCCGGCCGGGTGTGCCTCAGGGTTCGCGGTAGATCACCCGGCCCCGTTCGTCGTTGCCGACATCCAGCAGCTCGCTGTGCAGCAGACGCTGGATCTCGGCCCTGACCGCCGTGCTGTCGACGCCCGGGGGGAGCTGAAGCTCCAGCACCGCGTCGTTGATCGTGAACCCCCGGGTCCCCGAGCGCCGGGCCAGGGCCAGCAGCTGCCGTTCGATCGCCACGGCATCGACGGCCGCACCCTCCAGCAGCAGGGACTGGTTCGCCTGGTGCACGAGCTTCGGCAGCTGGATCAGATCGAACAGCTGCCCCAGGCCGCACAGCCCGAGGGTGAACAGCCACAGCAGGCCGCTCAGCGGTTTGCGGTTGTAGAAGCGCTGCAGGCCGCAGACACCCACCAGGCACACACACCAGAGCAGGTAGCTCAGGGCGAGGCTGCGCCGTTCCGGCAGGGGCGAGCCCGGTCGCTTCGAATCGATGGGACGGGGGCTGCTCACGGGGCAGGCGCGCTCTTGCAGAGGATTGTGCTGCGTAGGATCACCCCTCAGCACCATCGGATTCCCGTGCCCGTCACCGCCTCCAGCTCGAGCAAACCCGCTGAGGCCGCGTCGGGAACCACCCCGCTGTCCCAGGCGGAGCCCATCAGCCTGCCGCGCACCAGCGAAAGTCCCCAGCTGCTGCGCATCCGCCACTCGATGAGCCATGTGATGGCCATGGCGGTTCAGAAGCTGTTTCCCAAGGCCCAGGTCACCATCGGTCCCTGGACCGAGACGGGCTTCTATTACGACTTCGACAGCCCCGATCCCTTCACCGAAGCCGATCTCAAGGCGATCAAGAAGGAGATGATCCGCATCATCAATCGCAAGCTGCCGCTGCAGCGGATCGAGGTCGCTCGCGCCGAGGCCGAGGCGAAGATCCGGGCTCAGAACGAGCCCTACAAGCTGGAGATCCTCGCCGGCATCAGCGAGCCGATCACCCTGTACACCCTCGGTGACGAGTGGTGGGATCTCTGCGCCGGTCC
>CAYNGR010000179.1:0-5393 GCA_964396755.1 uncultured Cyanobium sp.
ATCCTCACCCCGATCATCCATCGCATGATCGAGGAGAAGAAGAAGCTCGGCTGAGCCCGCCGCCACTGCTGCTTCTTCAGCGCTCGTTCTGCCCGGCGCACCTACACTTGCGGCGCCGGAAGCGAGCGGTTCCATCGGCTTCAGCAGCACCACGGGCAGTCCCTCGTTCGAGATCCGCGGGGCCGGAGGCGACCCCGCCTCCTCCCTGCGGCTCGATCGGGTCAACAGTCGTGATCTGTTTGCCCTGGCCCGTGGTGTACTCTTCCGCCATCTGCAGAGCTGTGCCGAAGGCCCTGAGCCTGTCGGGGTGGTGCTCCCTCTCGACACCGACGATCCCGCCTGCGCCAGCCGCGGCCGCGTCGTGTTTGCCCAGCCGCTGCTGCTTCCAGAGGAGCAGTTCATCCCGATCGATCTGCTGCTGGCACGCACCCAGCGCGGCGGCCAGGGCCGCCGCGGTCGCCTACAGCTGACCCGTCCCGCCCGAGGGGCCTGAGCGCCGCTGCAGCCCTTTTCCACGTCAATTGCCGATCCGGGCGACCACGCCAGCGACAGTTGTTGCCGCTGGCTCCGCGGCCCGTGGGGCAGCGTTCGTCGGTCCGGGAGCCGCGTGGGTGGCCATCCAGCGCCTGGGCGGCCACGATGCAGCGGCGGCGACAATCGACGCGGGCTCCTCATCCTGTGTCCCGTCGCCTGCGTCCTTTCCATCCGCCCAGGGGTGCATCAGGCCGGTCCAGATCCGGCCAGGCCCCCGGTTCCGCCGCCAGCTGATGCCTGCCGATCCCCTGTCGCTCTGGTCCCCGGCGGATCCCCTGGCCGGGCCGCTGCTGCCCTGGCTGGCGGCTCTGCTGGGAGCCTGTGTGGGCAGCTTCCTCAACGTGGTGGCCTGGCGACTGCCACGACAGGAATCGTTGCTGTTGCCGCCGAGTCACTGCCCTCGCTGCGGCACCAAGCTCTCCTGGTTCGAGAATCTGCCGGTGCTGGGCTGGCTGCTGATTCGCGGCCGCTGCCGTCACTGCCAGCGTCCGGTGTCGCTGCGCTACCCGATGGTGGAGCTGCTGTGCGCCGGCCTCTGGGTGGCGGCCCTGCTGGCCCGTCCCACATCCATGGGCAGCGCACCAGCGCCGCTGCTGCTGCTGCTGGCCGGCTGGCTGCTGATCAGCTGGCTGCTGCCCATGGCCCTGATCGACCTCGATCGGCTGTGGATGCCCGAGCCGATGCTGCGCTGGGGTGTGGTCCTGGGCCTGATCTGCACCGCCGTTCTCGGCTTCAGCCAGGACAGTGGCGTCGGCCGTGCCCTGCTGTTCTCCCACCTGCTGGCAGCCGGGGCGGGACTGCTGGCGATGGAGGCGCTGAGCGCCGTGGCGGAGAAGCTGATGGGCCGGCCCGCTCTCGGGCTGGGGGACGCCAAGCTGGTGGCCCTGCTCGGGGCCTGGCTCGGTCCCGCCTCCCTGCTTGCTGCCGTCGCCCTGGCGGTGCTGGTCGGGGCCATCGGCGGCCTGATCGGCAGGCTGTTCGGTCTGCTTCAGCGGCATCAGCCGTTCGCCTTCGGTCCCTGTCTGGCCCTGGGCGGAGTGGCGTTGTGGCTGGCGGGCCTGCCCTTCTGGCTGCGGCTGGCGGGATTCCCGGCCATGGTCTGAGGCCCGGCTGCCTGGGAGGCAGGGGCCCGCAGGCCTTAAATGGGCCTGCCACCGGATGCCGCCCTTCCCATGTCGCTGTTCGACTGGTTCGCCGATCGCCATAAGACCGCCCCGGCGGTGCGATCGATGCAGGGCCCTGAGGCCGACGAAGCGGATGGGCTGTGGAGCAAATGCCCTGAATGCGGCCAGGTCGTCTACCGCAAGGATCTGGTCGCCAACGCCAGCGTCTGTGCCAATTGCGGTCACCACAGCCGCATCGACAGCGCCGAGCGCATCCGTCTGATCGCCGATCCCGGCAGCTTCGAGCCGCTCGACACCGATCTGACGCCCACCGATCCGCTGGCCTTCAAGGACCGGCGCAGCTACGCCGACCGGCTGCGTGACAGCCAGCAGGCCACCGGCCTGCGCGATGCGGTCGTCACCGGCCTCTGCCGGCTTGAGGGTCACCCCCTGGCGCTGGGCGTGATGGATTTCCGCTTCATGGGCGGCTCGATGGGATCGGTGGTAGGCGAGAAGCTCACCCGCCTGATCGAGGCAGCTACCGAACGCCGGCTGCCGCTGCTGATCGTCTGCGCCTCCGGGGGGGCACGCATGCAGGAGGGCATGCTCAGCCTGATGCAGATGGCCAAGATCTCCGGTGCCCTGGAGCGTCACCGTGAGGCGGAGCTGCTCTACATCCCGCTGCTCACCCACCCCACCACCGGTGGCGTGACGGCCAGCTTCGCCATGTTGGGTGATCTGATCCTGGCCGAGCCCAAGGCTCTGATCGGCTTTGCCGGGCGCCGCGTCATCGAGCAGACCCTGCGCGAGAAGCTGCCTGAGGGCTTCCAGACGGCTGAGTATCTGCGCGATCACGGGTTCGTCGACGCGATCGTGCCCCGCACCCAGCTGCGCGCCACCCTGACCTCGCTGCTGGAGCTGCATGCGCCCTCCCGCCGCGAGGCCCTGGCCCGATGAGACGCCACCTGGGCCGGCTGCTGTTGCTGCAGCTGCTGCTGGGTCTTTGGCTGCTGGCGCCGCTCCGCGCCTGGGCGGGCCCCGTTTCCTGGGTGGAGGTGCCACCCACCGCTGAAGGACGCCAGTGGTGGGATGAGGGCAGCCTGCGGCTCAACCGCGCCGGGCACCTCACCGTTCTGAGCCGCTTTCAGGCCGCACCCCAGCTGGATGCCACGGCGGCTGCCCCGGCGGAGCCGGCAGCTGATGCCGCGCTCGCTCCCATGCGATCCCCTGACCCGTCGCAGTCCACCAGCGGTCTGTCAGCGGCCCCGGCCGGATCGCTGCCGCCTGGCCTGGATCAGCGCCCGCCGGCCGCGCAGCGTTCCGCCCCGCCGATCAGCCGCCTCTACGTCATGGAACTCGACTGCGACCAGAGCCTTTACCGCGACATTTCGATCAACGGCCTGCCCCAGTTCGGTGCCAGCTGGCAGCCCACCGGCAACGATGACCTCACCGCCGAGGTGTTGCGTCAGGCCTGCGCCGCGGAGGCCGCATGAGCCGCTCCCCCCTGCGCGTGGCGGTCGCCGGTCTCGGCTTCGGTGAGAAGGTGCATCTGCCGGCTCTGCGCGACTGCCCCCAGACCGAGCCGGTGGCCTTCTGGCATCCGCGGCCGGAGCGACTGGAGGCCGCCTGCCGGGCCAGCGGACTGCCGGGCAGCAGCGACTTCGAGCAGTTGCTGGGCGATGCTTCGATCGATGCGCTGGTGCTGGCCACGCCCCCCCAGCCGCGCTTCGAGCTGGCTCGCGCCGCCCTGGAGGCCGGCAAGCACCTGCTGCTCGAGAAGCCCGTGGCCCTCGACTCCGCGGCGATCGAGGAGCTGCAGCGCCTGGCCCTGCGTCAGGGTCTGACCGTGGCCGTCGACTTCGAATACCGGGCCGTGCCGCTGTTCCAGCAGCTGGCGGGTCTGTTGGCCGAAGGCGTGCTAGGGGACCCCTGGCTGGTCAAGCTGGACTGGCTGATGAGCAGCCGTGCCGATGCCTCGCGTCCCTGGAGCTGGTACTCCCAGGCTGAGGCCGGCGGCGGCGTGCTCGGTGCCCTCGGCACCCATGCCTTCGACACGCTGCACTGGCTGATCGGCCCCAGCCGCGGCGTGCGCGCTCAGCTGAGCACGGCGATCCGCGAGCGGCCCCTGCCCGGCCCCGCGGGCGCTGACGCCGCTGCGACCGCCAGTGTCGATGCCGAGGACATCGCTCTGCTGCAGATGGAGCTGCTCGACCGCGGCGGCAGCCCGGTGCCTGCCCAGGTGAACCTGGCGTCGGTGACGCGCTGCGGCCGGGGCCACTGGCTCGAGCTTTACGGCAGCGACGCCACCCTGGTGCTCGGTTCTGGCAACCAGGCCGACTACGTGCATGGCTTTCAGCTGTGGATGGCACGCCCCGGCGAATCGCTGCGGGCAGTGCCCGCCGATCCGGCTCTGGCCTTCCCGCGCACCTGGGAGGACGGACGGATCGCCCCGGTGCGCCGCCTGATCGGCTGGTGGGCCGAGGCCATCGCCGATGGTCGGCCGATGCTGCCGGGCCTTGCCGAGGCGGTGGCCAGCCAACGGGTCTGCGACCTGGCCCGCGCCTCCCAGCCCGGCTGAGCCCAGCCCCGCTGCCTGAGCCCACTCCGCTTCGAGGCGTCGGGATCGCCAGTCGGTTGCCGCTGCGTGCCCGCTGCTGTCAGTCGCCTGCGCATCCCTTCATCCATGGGAGCCCGCAGCCTCTCGGCGGGGCTCGTGCCGACGCATGCCCGTAGATCGCACAGCCTGTGCTCAGCCGGCGGGACGGTGGGACGACGCCTGCGGCGCCGTCGCCCTTGGCGGCGTCTGCAGGCCGCTCTGCATGCCTGCGTGCTGAGGCCAGGCCTGAATGCCCTGCATTCCGGCATTGCCGTGGAGTGGGAGCTCTGCGTGTCCCCCGTCGCGGCCATCGGCAGTGAGCGGAGGGGCTCGTCCTGCCCCAGGGCTTGGCTGATGGCCACTGCGCGCCGTCGCCGGCAGGGCTGGCCCGGGCACGCAGGAGACACGCGGCGGTGATCCGTATCACCAATGCGCCCGCTGGTATCAGCATGAACACGTTTGTTCCGTAACAACCGTTACCGTTTAGGCATCGTTGACCGGTGCTCCCGCGCCGGCGGAAGTAGGTGAAGGCCCCCGCGGGGGTCCCTCCCCGAAGCAACGCGCCATCCACCCCTGCCCATCGAGGTGCAGGACTTTCTCGGAGGCACTTCCATGTCCATCACCACCGCCCGTCAGCTGGCCCGTCAGGCCGAAGAGGCCCGCCGCGCCGCCCGCCAGCATGACTACAGCGTTCAGTCCCTGCGTCGGCAGCGTCTGATCGACTGAGCCCGCCCTCTGCGCGGTCCATTGAGGCGTCCGATCGGACCCGTTGCTTCGCCCCGCCCTGAGCGGGGCTTTTTTCTTGGCGGCCTGCTCCCGGGGCGATTCCCTGCCCTACTGCAGCAGATCGCCCCTCCTGCACACCTGGCGCTGCCTGATCGGGGTCGACCTCCGGCACTGTTCGTTGTGGATTGCGGCTGACTGCCTCAAGCCGCCGACGCATGGCGAATGGAGTCTCCGCGCTGCCTCAGGGCGCCTGCCTGGGCCCCGTCCGACGCCATCTGGGAGCCGGCGGAGGATCCCCTAGACTCCGCCCCAGACAGAGACGGGATGATCCCGTCAGCCGTCGACCCTTCCGTTTCCGAACTCACTCCCGCGAGGTTTTCCCATGGCGCTCGTCCCGCTTCGGCTGCTGCTCGACCACGCCGCTGAGAACGGCT
>CAYNGR010000180.1:0-5379 GCA_964396755.1 uncultured Cyanobium sp.
TCGGGGGCCAGCAGCACCAGACAGATGATCAGCAGCGTGGCGCTGGCTGTGGCCAGGCTGAGCAGGGCCTGCTCTTCATTCGTATAGAAGAGGCTCAGGCGGCAGAGGCTGTCGAGTTCCCGCACCATGTCGTCGAGCTGATCGGCCAGCCGCAGCCGCTGCCCGGGCAGGGCGGCGGGCAGCGTCGTGATCAGCTGCCGTCCCACCCGCTGTTGGCGCAGCAGCTGGTTCTCGACGAGTGGCGGCTGGGCCGGTGTCGCTCCGGAGGGCAGCTCCAGGCAGATCTCCCCACGGCTGGTGAGCCGCCGGGTGATCTCCCAGGTGCTGGCATAGACCATCACGCCGGCCAGCAGGACCGCGGCGGCCAGCACGCCCTGACCGAAGCCCGTCAGGCGCCGGCGCGAGCCGTCCGTGGGCCCCGCAGGGTCCACTTCGCTCAGGGGGGGGATCCGGCGGAGCGGCGAGCCTGCCATCGGTTGCGGACAGGGGTGGCGGACCGGAACCCGGGAGGGGGCGGGCCAGACCCTACCGATCGGCGCCCGCGGCAGCAAGATCGCCGGCCGGATCGGTGCTGGCCTCAAGCTGGGCCGGGAGCTGGCCGGTTCGGCTCGCGGGCTCGGGGTGGGGCCGCACCGGCAGGCTTGCCGCGGGGGGAGGTGGGTTCGCCAGGATGGCCGCCCCAGCGTCAGGGCCGCGCCCAGGCGGTTCACCCCGAGAGACCCGTGCCGACAGCGGACCCGACCACCGACCTGCCCACCGTGGCGAACCCTGTGGTGAACACCGTGCCGACGAGCCCGCAGACGACCATGCCGAACCCGGCTGCGACCGCCGTCGCCACCACCTTCGCGTCGTTCGCCCAGCGGGCCGACTATTCGCTGCTGGACGGCCTCAAGGCCGATCCCCAGGCCACGGCCGACGGCGACGATCACCGCCCCCGCCAGGTGTTCTCCGGGCACTACGTGCCCGTCACCCCGACGCCGCTGCCCGAGCCGGAATACGTGGTCCACAGCAGCACGCTGTTCCAGGAACTGGGCCTCAGCGAGACGCTGGTTCACGACGAATCCTTCCGCCGTCTGTTCTCCGGTGACATCACGGTGGCGACAGGGGCGATGCGCCCCCATGGCTGGGCCACCGGCTACGCCCTGTCGATCTACGGCACGGAATACACCCAGCAGTGCCCGTTCGGCACCGGCAACGGCTATGGCGACGGCCGGGCGATCTCGGTGTTCGAAGGCCTGTTCAACGGCAAACGCTGGGAACTGCAGCTCAAGGGCGGCGGGCCGACGCCCTACTGCCGCGGTGCCGATGGACGGGCGGTGCTGCGCTCCAGCGTGCGCGAGTTCCTGGCGCAGGAGTTCATGCATGCGCTGGGGGTGCCCACCTCCCGCTCGCTGACGCTGTACATGTCGCGCGCTGAAGGGGTGCGCCGGCCCTGGTACAGCCCCAACTCCCGCTCGTTCGATCCGGACATCCTGGTGGACAACCCGGCGGCGATCACCACCCGGGTGGCGCCGTCGTTTCTGCGGGTGGGCCAGCTGGAGCTGTTCGCACGCCGGGCACGCAGCAACGCCCACGCCGGCGCCATGCGCGAGCTGCAGATGATCACGGCCCACCTGATGGAGCGCAACTACCGCGGCGAGATCGACGCGGGGCTGCCGTTCAGCGAGCAGGTGCTGCAGCTGGCGAGCCTGTTCCGCGGGCGGCTCACGGCGTTGGTGGCGAACTGGATGCGGGTGGGCTACTGCCAAGGCAATTTCAACAGCGACAACTGTGCGGCGGGCGGCTACACGCTCGACTACGGCCCATTCGGCTTCCTCGAACTGTTCGATCCCCGCTTTCAGCCCTGGACCGGCGGCGGCGAGCACTTCTGCTTCTTCAATCAACCCCAGGCGGCTGAAGTGAACTACGGGATGTTCATCAGCGCCCTGCGGCCGCTGCTGGAGGGTGACCGCGAGGCCCTGGCGCGGCTCGAGGCGCTCCGGGAGGGCTTTGCAGAGCTGATGGAGCGCGAGCTGGAGAGCATGTGGGCGTGCAAGCTCGGCCTGCGCAGCTCCGATCCCGAGCTGGTGAAGGAGTTCCTGCAGCTGATGCTCAATTCCCGGGCCGACTACACGCTCCTGTTCCGCAGGCTGTCGAACATTCCCGAGGAGGTCTCAGCGCTGAAGGACAGCTTCTATCTGCCCTGCTCCGAGGAGCTTGAGGCGCAGTGGAACGATTGGCTGCAGCGCTGGCGCCATCGCCTCAGTCAGGCCGGAGATCTGCAGGCGATCTCCGCAGAGATGCAGCGCGTCAACCCGGCGATCACCTGGCGCGAGTGGCTGATCGCCCCGGCCTACGAACTGGCGGCCGCAGGGGACACCAGCCTGGTGCAGGAGCTGCAGACACTGTTCACCACGCCCTATGACGAGCCCTCAGCTGAGCTGGCGGCCAGGTACGACCGCCTCCGGCCCCGGGAGTTCTTCAATGCCGGCGGGGTGTCGCACTACAGCTGTTCGTCGTGAGGCACGGGCCTCCGGCGTCGGCGTCGGCCGCAACCGGCCTTGCCCGACCCGTCCAGACGTTGCGGTCGCCAGTGGGATGGGGCCGCCAGGCAGGCCCTGCGGGAGCCGGACTTAACATCCTTTTCCGATGCCTCCCGAGCCGAAACCTGTGCCGTCGCGATGGTCATGACCAGCCGTCCCCTCGGCAGGCTGGTGATCAACCTGGCCGTGCTCCTGTCGGGGGTATCCCTGGATTGCCTGTCACAGGCTCCCGCTCAGGCTGAACCAGGGCCAGCCGCCAGCGTCAGGGCCTGTTCTCCCTGGTCTGCGGGCGACAGAACCGGCGCGACCGAGATCAGCGATGGCGTGGTGGTGCAGCGTGATTTCGCCGCCGGCATCCCCGTCTACGCGAGCCTGTCCAGATCGACGGCAAAGAGCGGCGGTCGTGCCCTCACCATTCCCGACAACCTGGCCGAGTCGATGGTCAGGATCGAGACGCAGGGCAGCCCCGGCAGTGGCGTGATCATCGCGGCTGACGGCAGGACGTTGACCGTTCTGACCGCTGCTCATGTCACCCAGAACAGTCGTGAGACCGAGATCACGGTCCAGACGTTCGATGGTGAGAATCACGCTGTCCGCTCCATCCATGTCTTCCCGGGCAGTGATCTGGCGGAGCTCAAGGTCGCGTCCAGTCGCTGCTACAAGGCGATCCCCCTGGTGCGAGGTCTGGAGTCGGATCTTTTCTCCAGATCACGCAAGACCTCCGTCAAGGAGGATGTGTTCATTCTTGGTTTTCCGGCCGGCACGTCGTCCCTCAGGCTGGTCGCGGCTGAGGCGGTGATGCAGAGCTATGGGCAGCAAAGCAGGGCGGGGGGATACGCCATCATGTATCGCTATGGCGCTTCTGGGCAGACGGAAGTCGGCATGAGTGGAGGTCCGGTGCTCGACACGAATGGATACCTCGTTGGCATCCATGGCCAGGTCGACAGGATCGGTCGTTCCGTGCTGGACATCAGCGTGCGCACGGGCTATGGACTGGCCGTGCCAGTGAATCTCTGGATCAATGCCAGAACCCGCAACGCCTACACGGAACGCCGCAGAACGGCCGTGGACGATGCTCTGGTCGGGGCCTATCAGCTGTCGACGGGAGATCTGGATCAATCGATCAAAAGCCTGAGCAGAGCGATCGAGGCGTCCATCCAGGAACATCGCGCTCTGACGCAACAGCGCTCCGAGGCCTATCGCCGAGAGGTCGTCGAGCCACTCGGCAATGCCCTCTCGGCTGAAGCGGACTGCAAGCGGCAGCAGGCTCATCAGCAGCAGATGGCTGGCTTGTTCGGGTCCAGCCCTTACACCTCCCTGCCCAGGTCGAGCGATCAGCTGCGGCAGGAGTACGAGTGGTGCGTCCGCTCGCGCAGATCCGTGGAGGAGATCGCCCGACGGCAACGACAGCGGGAGATGACGGAACGCAATGCCACCGAGCAGTCCATGGCCCAGGACGGATCCCAGCAGCATCTCTACATGCTGAGGTCCCTGGCCTACGGCGCCAAAGGGCTGAGCAGGGAAGCCCGCCAGGACCAGCTTCGCTGCCGACAGCTTGCTGGCAGACGCGGGGCGGAGATCTGCGAGCTTCCCAGGGAGAACTGAGGCCACCCGTTCAAGACGGCGCAACCGGCAGCCGCTCCGCCGTGCGGTCATCGCCAGGGCCCACTCAGATGTGAGCGGTCGGGTTGGCACGAATGGGTTGGCCTTACAGCCTGAGTGAGCCGGTGGTGAGGTCGCGACGTGACCGCGGAAACCGCTCCAGCCGCCAGCGGATCGCCATGGGGCGTTCGCCCTCATGGCCGGCGTAGCGGGCACTACCTGGCCGTTGGCCAGCGTGGCGGAGCCACTAGCCGAGGCAGCGGAACGGTTCGGTGGGGCCGCTGGGGCGGCCGTCCTGGCGCCGGTGCTCGCGCACAAACAGCAGCACCCTTGAGCCCCGCGCTTGGTGGTGGATGTACCGCTGCCCGGTGGGGGAGGCCGCCGATGTGGTGCTCTGGCTCTCCCAGTGGAACAGCGACGGCCCCAGGGCCAGGTCGCGGTAGCGGGTGGATGGCGAGAACAGGGCTTCGATGCAGGCCCTCACGGGATTGATCCAGATCAACGATTAAGTCATGGGAGGATGGCTGTTCAGCACTTCCAGGAGCGAGCTTCGAAGGCCTGGGAGGTCATTTTGAATGGCATCCCAGAGAATCAGTTGATCGACGGCTTCGTATACGTGGATGATGCGATTGCGTGTTCCAACAATGCGGCGCAGATCCGGAATGGCGTTAAGTACATGGGGGTCAGCCTCCGAGGCTCGCTTGAGAGCTTCTCCAATAATCTCGAACTTGCGTTCCACGGCTGATTGGATCAGCTCGCTATCGAGATATTGGTCTAGCGTAGAATTCGCGATGAAGCGCTGAATCGACTCGATGGCCGTCAATGCGTCAAACAAGCGTTTCAGGGCCTCCGTTCGCATGTCAGCGTTCGAGGAGGAGTCGGCGAGATGCGTCCACGTCTCTGCGGAAATAAGGATTGTGGATCATGGATTCCGTCAACAGATCCACCGGGCGGCCGAAGAGAGCTTCCAATTCATCGGCGAAGCCACAGAAGCGGCGGGCATAGCCCGGTTCCTGTTGGCCCGTCATCAGCACGATGAAGTCCAGGTCGCTGTTAGCGGGGTCAAACAGGCCCTTCGCCGCTGAGCCGAAAACTTCAATCCGAGCGACCCCGTAGCGGTCGCACAGCTGCCTGAGCGGTTCCAGCCGGTCGATCAGCAAGGGCAGGAGTGGTACAGCCGTGTCCATGGGTTCACGCTAACGGAACCTCCTGCTGCCTCCTCAAACCGCCAACGCCATGCTTCATGCCAGGCAAC
>CAYNGR010000181.1:0-5377 GCA_964396755.1 uncultured Cyanobium sp.
CACCGTGGCGGCCTGCAGCCACAGACGCAGGGACGCGGGACTGCGCGGCAGCAGAAAGCGGTCGCTCTTAGCCAAGTTTCGTGAAGATTTCAGGAGATCCTCAGGAGACCAGCAATCGCCCCCCTCCACTCCTGTTATAAATCCTAGTAAGCATCCTCAGTGTCCCGACAGATCCTTGCCATGAACCTCGCCCAAAAGCGGGCCCAGGCCTCCTTCAAGACCCGCCTGTTCCTGCACCTCGCCCAGCGGCACCGCCTCAAGGGCGCTGAGGGCTTCACCCTCGTCGAACTGATGATCGTGGTGGCCGTGATCGGCGTGCTCTCGGCTGTGGCGCTGCCGAATTTCCTGCAGGCCCGCAACGCCGCTGCCGCCGGCGCCGCGATCGGCGAATCCATCGGGGTCGCCAAGGAATGTGCCACCTGGCTCGCCTCGGGCGGCATCGGCTCGGCTCCGGCAACCGTCGCCAACGGCCCGACGATGACCTGCGTCACGGGCGCCGCAGGCACCGTCGTCTCCAGGAGCTTCACGGCCGGCGCCACAGGCCTGCGCTGCCTCAATCAGACCGCACTGGCCACCAGTGCAACCCAGGTGTCGATCACCATTCCCACCAGCGGCGCCATGTCCTGCAGCTGATCCGGTCCATCGCACCGACAGTCGGATGGCCCAGGCTCACGCCTGGGCTTTTTCATGAGAACCCTCAAGCGCCAAGAAGGGTCACTCCACAAGTCAGGGGAATCTCCAGACCAGCAACGACTGGCAGCTCGCAGTTGCCAGCCGCAGCAGTGCTGCTAGCCGGCCAAGTCAGAAAGATCTCCTCAACGGAGGAGAACTTTCCCCATGCTGGTGCTGGTCGCCTCCACCAGCGACATCTTCCTAGAAGACCTCGCCAAAGCAGACAGTCCTGGTGACGCAAAGTGCAACCCCAAGACGACTGGGTACTGGACAACAGGCCAACCAGTTCACGCCATCTTTGCCAAGGAAGAGCACTGGAAAGCCGATATCGTTTTGCAGGGAAGAATCAAAGAAACCTGCCGATTCCAGTCGATCCTCATGATTGTTGCCCAGCCACAGGCATGGACACCAGCACATTCAGGCGTCTGATGGCGGACGCCATGCCGGACGCCACACGGCTCACGCCCTGACGGAGCCAGACATGGCTCCTGGCGGAAAGCGCAGAGGGCTCAGGCAGTCAGGTGAAGAGATCAGGAGATCTTCACAAAGGCCGTGTTCGGGCCCACGCTGTCCTGTTATAAAGAAAGGATCAGTCGTCAATCCGGCCCCAAGCGGGTCTCCCTTGCCATGACTCTCGCCCAGAAGCGGGCACAGGCCTCCTTCAAGACCCGCCTGTTCCTGCACCTTGCCCAGCGGCACCGCCTCAAGGGTGCCGAAGGCTTCACCCTCGTCGAACTGATGATCGTGGTGGCCGTGATCGGCGTGCTCTCCGCTGTGGCACTGCCCAATTTCCTGCAGGCTCGCAACGCCGCTGCCGCCGGCGCCGCGATCGGCGAAGCGATCGGCGTCGCCAAGGAATGTGCCACCTGGCTCGCCTCGGGCGGCATCGGCTCGGCTCCGGCAACCGTCGCCAACGGCCCGACGATGACCTGCGTCACGGGCGCCGCAGGCACCGTCGTCTCCAGGAGCTTCACGGCCGGCGCCACAGGCCTGCGCTGCCTCAATCAGACCGCACTGGCCACCAGTGCAACCCAGGTGTCGATCACCATTCCCACCAGCGGCGCCATGTCCTGCAGCTGACTCAGAGCCCTTTCCAGGACATTCAGAATTGGCCCGGGCTCATGCCTGGGCTTTTTCATAGCAAGAGCTCATACACTCAACAGAAATTCCTCAACCGAGCGAGCAAGACCCGGGCCATCAAACAACTGAGAAGTCAGAATCTCGCCCTGCAGCTCTCTTCTCGATCGGCGCAGCGCAGCAACATTGCCGATCAAGGACAGATTCTTCTCGATGTACTCAGCCTGACCACTGGCAATCCAGTCCGATTTGCCACTGTGATGCAGAACAGAAGAACTCATCAACCCTGATGTTGTGTTTCCCTTGATGCTGATCAAAGGCACACCCATCGACAAGGCGTCGAACGCCGTTGTAGCCGACGACCAGGGCGTGGTATCCAACGAAATATCGATCAAATTGTACATTGCCATGTGCCCAAACCAGTCACTTGACCTGGGCTTCAGATCAATTCTTTGCGGGTCAACACCTCGCGAGGCAAAGAAAGCCTGAATTTTCTTCACCATTTCAGGGTCATTGGTGAACTTGTCCTTGAGCATCAGTCTGCACTGAGGTGCGGCCTGAAGCAGCTGCGCCCACAACCCCAATGTCTGCGATGTCAGCTTGGCAATCTGTGAAAAAGACCCCAGAATCACCTCGCGAGAATCCACAGGGGAACTGGCTTCGGGAATGGCCGTGAAGGGAGTGGCGGCCAGCCACGCACGACTCAGCCTGACAATCTGCTCAGAGAAGCGATCGGCATGACCCATTGGAGTCAGAATCGAATCGCCAATAAAGTAGTCCATTGTCGGCATAAACGTGCTGGCGTGATAGCCAATCCAATGACACTGAACCGGTGCACAGCGATCAGCGAGCACGTGAATCGCCGAACCGCTCGTGAAACCCGTGGTCTCAATGATCACATCATAGTCCTGCTTGCGAATCAGCTCTCTGGCCGCCTGCAGAGACAGACCGCAGATGGAATGACAACGGTCAACTGCCTTGGACAAGACCTCAGAGATCGAATCATTCAACCAGCGGCTGCTGACGACTTCTACCTCGAAGAGATCTCTGGAGTAGTTCAGAAGAAAGGAGCCCAGGAAACAAGATTCGACGTGGGTGCCGAGGCCTCCCGTCACAATGCCGATTTTTTTTCTCTGCGGCCGCCTCGGAGAGCCTGGCTGAACAGCGAAGGATCGAGCCAATCCAGCCGCCGCACGCTGTGACCCTGCAGAGGGCGAGCTGCCATGTTCAAACAGCTTCCAGTACAAATCACTGTAATATCTGAGCTTTTCCAAGTACGGCTCACCTTGAGTGGAACAGACGAAGATGGCTGCGAGAAGCATCTCGGGCGTGATCACATGCGCCAGAAAAAGCTGGTCATAGATCTCGAAAAACGTCTCCACGTCACCGATCTCAGAATGACAATACGCCTTCTTCGCCATCACAGCGGGAGAGTCGGGGTCGATCGACAAGGCCAGCTCATACATGGCCAAGGCCTCATGCAGATTTCCACGGGACTGATGCTCACGTGCAATTCTTTGAATGATGAGAATGTCGCTTGGATTCAGGGCATGGGCCGACTGCAGGATCGCCGTGGACGACTCGAGATCCCCCGTCTTGGCAGCCAGCTCTGCCAACTCAATGGAGGCGAAGGCATCGCCGGGCTTCATTGAAAGAATGTAAAGAAGATGGCCCAGAGCCGAGTCGAGATCAGACGACGCAAGATTGCAGCGAACCATGGATTCGCGCAGCTCCAGATCATCGGGATGGGCAGAAAGAAGATCCGTCAGAATGGCTTGAGAAGCCGCAAATGATCCTGCCGCCATCAACACCTGGGCCTTGGCATGCCAAGCGTGCTTATTGGCACGGTCCACTTCAATCATCTGCTCTGCATTCGCCAACAGAGGCTGCCAATCGTCCGTGCTGACTGCGGCAACACGCAGATTGTTCCAGGCATCCTTGTAAGTGGGATCAATCTTGAGAGCAGCCTCAAATGCATCAAGTCCGGCATCCACCTTGCCGGCTTCATAAAGAGCTGCCCCCAGATTGGTCAGAACCCGCGCCGACTGGTAACCGCGACGCAGCAAACCATTATAGATCTGCGAAGCCCTGGAATAGTCGCCTCGTTTTTGATACTTGATCGCCCGTTCAATCAGAGACTCAAGGCTATCGGGGATCATGGGCTGCAACACAAGAACAAAGGTGAGCAAGCACTGGCGGCAGACTGACCGGTGGTCGGGGGGCCGTCGTCCTGGTGCGTTCAGAATCTGGTCCAGACTCTAGTGAGTCGGCCGGCCCGTGAGCCCAGGATCCAGCTGGGTCCAAGCCACGAGCTTCCGCCATCGGATCCGCGCCAATGCCCCATGATTGGTGGGCCGAGCAGTGACACAAACACAGCCGCCATTCAAGCCCTTGCAGGAACAGACTCGCGCAGCAGGCAAGCCGTTGGTGCTGCGGATCGCCGCGGCGGCCATCCGCAGCCGCGGCGACGTCGCTGGCCGGCTCGAAAGCCCACAGCTGAGTGCTCGGAGCGCCCCTCCTGACCAGCATCAGGCCATCGACGCCATGGTTGGCACCGCGCTCCACCCCAAGCTCACCGGGCCAGACCAGCCGCCACAGACGCTTGTGACCGTCCTCAACCCAGCCAGCAGGCTCCCTCACCAGAGACGAGCTGAGGAGATCAGACGAATCCGGCACAACGAGCCTGGGGCCATCCACAAGCTCGCAGGAGATCACATCGATCTGCGTTGACATGAGGACGATGTTGATGAATCCAGCCTGCACAGACTGATCAAGCAAACGAACGACCACCTGCCCGGGGCCGTGCGGCTGAGCCTTTCGCTGCGCCCCTGATCGAACGGCTGGCACCCTGGCGCGATGGCTGGCACCGGTCACCCACGGGCATCTCGATCAAGGCAACAGCCGATGCACTCCAGGCCCGGGGCAACAGCACCGACACCTGTCGGGCTGGCCCGCAGCCCAAGCCGACATCAGAAGGTGACAGGTCCGGCCGCCGGCAGGGCGACCAGATCGATCCCCCCCGACAATCCCGACATTGGCCATCAGCGTCAGACCCTGCCGATCGCATCAAGCAAGCTCGGCGTGGAGCCTGGGATCTCGGCCAGGATCCTCGTTGAAATCGAAACTCCCCGTTCAGACCAGGCCTAGGATTGATGGATCGCTTGAGGACGTGAACCAGCACTCCACCTCCAGAGGAATCCCGTGCCGCGCCGGGCGTGCACGCCGCCAGAGCCAGCGATCGGCTCGGGCGTTCACCCTTGTGGAGCTGTTGATCGTGCTCACGATCCTGCTCATCTTGGTGGTGGTGGCGATTCCCAACTATCAGCAGGCTCGCAACGCCGCCCTGATCAAATCGATCGTCGCCGATCTCATCGGCTACGCCAAGGTCTGCGCCGTCATTAACAGCTCCGGTCTCGGAGAAACGCCGACACCGCCGGCGATCGCCGTCGACCGGGGCGGGGTGGTGATCCTGCAGGGCTGCTCGGCGGTGAACGAGGGCGCCACGCTCCAGGCCAGCTGGGGCGGAGCCCGGGCCAGCGGTGTGACCTGCCTGAGCGACAGCAGTGAGAGCACCTCCAGACAGGCCAACCTCACGATCAGCGCCGGCAATCTGCTCAGCTGCACATTC
>CAYNGR010000182.1:0-5336 GCA_964396755.1 uncultured Cyanobium sp.
TGACTCGAGATGGGCCCGGATCGTGCCGGACCTGCGCGCAAGGAGTTTGCCAGAGCGGGTGTCCCGCTCCGGCGGGGTTGAGGACGAGCCTCAGTGATGCTCTTCGTGCACCGCTTCACCGATGTAATTACCGGCGAGGGTGGCGAAGATCAGAGCCTGAATGGCACTGGTGAACAAACCGAGGAACATCGCCGGCAGAGGCACCACAAGGGGCACAAGGAATGCCAGCACCGCCACCACAAGTTCATCGGCCAGGATGTTGCCGAACAGACGGAACGAGAGGGAGAGCGGCTTGGTGAAATCTTCGATGATCTTGAACGGCAGCATGATCGGCGTGGGCTCCACGTAGTACTCGAAGTAACGGAAACCCTTGCGGCTCAGGCCGGCATAGAAATAGGCGAGTGACACCAGCAGCGCCAGGGCGATGGTGGTGTTGATGTCGGCTGTGGGAGCACCGAGCTCACCGCTGGGCAGATGGATGATCTTCCAGGGAATGAGCGCGCCGCCCCAGTTGCTGACGAAGATGAACAGGAACAGGGTGCCGATGAAGGGCAGCCAGTCCCGATAGGCCTTTTCACCGATCTGTTCGCGGGCCAGATCACGCACGTAATCCCAGAGGAACTCCAGCAGGTTCTGGACACCGGCGGGTTCACGCTGCATCTGGCGGGTGCCGATGACAACCACGGCCAGAAGGGCACCGATGACGACCCAGGAGCTCAGGAACACCTGGCCGTGAATCTTGAGATTGCCGAGCTGCCAGTAGAGATGCTGGCCGACTTCGAGCTCGGCGAGAGGGAGGGAGAGGGGCAACGGAACCATCGCGTTGAGTGTCCTGGGTGGATCCTGGGGAAACGGGGTGGGCCGGAGGCCGGATGGGGAGGAGCTCCCTTGGGGCTCAGCGATCCAGGTAGGCCTGAACCAGGAGAGCGGGCTTGTAGAGCAGGAAGCCCACCAGGGCGGGCACCAGCTCGAGTTGTGGAATCCGGGCGCTGGCCAGAACCAGCACGACCGGCACGAGGAGCTGGACCTTGCCGACCGATCGCTTGTCCCCACCGAGGCGGGACACGCTGCGGGCCAGAAGAACCAGATAGAGGAGTCCTCCGATGGACCCCACCAGCAAGCTCATGGCCGCCGGGAGATCGAACAGTAACCAGCAGGTCGGCACGGCCGCCGAACTGGCCAGCAGCGTGGAGACCAGCAACCGGCGCCGAAGACGCTGGAAGTGCCCCATGCCGTTGTCGACGGGGGCGCTGATGGCCTCAGGCTCACCGGGGTGGGCCGGATTGGCGCAGGCACCGTCGACGTCCGAACGTTCGCCTTTTGATCGGCTGGTCATCGCCGTGGGCGATGGGTCCTGGTGATCGTCTGGCTGATCCGGCCGGTTGTCCTCCTGAGTTTCCGATGTCGCGGAACATTGGTCAGCGGCGTGAGACGCGGGCGTGGGGCCCGCGGCAGCCACGGATGAAGGATTGTTCTGGTGGTCGGTGCCGTCTTCCAGGTCTTTCGGCCCGGAGCTGGCTTCGGAGAGGCTGCCTGGATCCCGCCCTTCGCTGTTCGTCACGGCGGGCTGGCCGCTGTGCGTTTCGGTCAGGGACGCGGTGGTGACCTGTGGCTCCCGGGTTCCTTCAGGCGTCTCCCCCGGGGGGGAAGGACAGGCCGTCAGGGGGGGCAAGGACAACCGTCGCGATTTCGTCTTGGCGGCGTGAGGTTATCACGCAGCGTTACGCATCCCTGACCGATGGGCCTGCTGGATGTAGTTCAGACGACCACCGGCAGCAGCACCATCAGGTCGCGCAGGCGGCGGATTCGCTGCACGCGCTCGTCGCTTCCCATGGCCAGCTCAAGTTGGCCCATCGGGGTGCCGGGTGCCGCCGCCTCCAGGGCCTGCAGCAGCGCCACATCGCCATCTTCGAGGGACAGTGGCTGCAGATCCGGGCCCAGCAACGAGCAGGACGGCCAGCCCCAGAGGCAACGGTTGCGCTCACCGGCGAGGGCCAGCAGTGAGGTGTCGTTGTCGTCGGGTCGCTGCGGCAATGGCGGGCGGGCCAGGAAGAACTCGAAGTGGCTGATGTCCGGATCGAGCTCCTCCACCAGTTGCCAGCGCTGCCGGTCGCTGAGGGTGCGGGCCCGCTCCAGTGGCTCTCCCTGCAGCAACCTGGCCGGATCCCAGACCTGAGGGTTGGAGAAGCCGGCGAACTCCAGTCCGCTGTGGCTGATGAAGCTGAACAGCCGTTCGAGGTTGTAGCTGGTCTCCTGCGGATGCAGGTACATGTCGGCGAAGTTGGCGTCCGCCGCGGTGTCCAGGGCCCAGCGTTGCTCGTGGTGGCGTCGCAGTCGGTTGTCCGCTGGCAGCGTCTCGAACAGCTGCCGGCCGAGTCGCAGGCCCTCCTCGGCGCTGCCTGCGCCCAGCAGCGTCAGTGCCCGCTGCGTCCGATGGATCTCCCAGCGTCCGCCGTCGGCGTAGAGGAACAGGTGCAGCACCCCTCCTGGAGCGAGTCGTTCGGCCAGGGCGCGCAGACCCGCCTCGGGTTCGCGCAGATGGTGCAGCACGCCCACTGAATTGATGTAGTCGAACTCTCCCTCCGCCTGGAGGTCCATCAGGCTGCGCTGCTCGACGCGCAGCTCCTCGACCTGAGCGGCGGCTCCGGAGCGACGCAGCCGCTCCCTGGCCACGTCGAGCGCTCCGGCGCTGATGTCAACGGCCAGGAGGCTGGAGCCCGGATTGAGATGGCAGAGGTAATCGCTGCTGACGCCGGTGCCGCAGCCGGCGTCGAGGATGCGCCAGCGCCGCGGTCCTGGCGGCAGGCAGCCCAAGGCGGCGGCCCGGGCGCTATCGACGCACCAGCGCCAGTTGTATCCAGGCGGCGGGCCGTCCTGGAGGGGATCACCGGGGTAGGGGAAGCGGTCGTAGAAGGCGCTCACCACCGGGGTGGCGGCATCGCCGGCGGCGGCGGCCGGCGGGGCTGAGGAGGGCGACATCGGGGCGGGGAGAGGCGAGCTGGCCGCGAGCATTTCATGCGGCCCGACACGCTGCTGTGGCAGCCCTCCCGAAGGCTGCAAACATTTGTTCATGGGCCCCCGGAGGCCCGTGGGGACAGCCGTAACGTGCCCAGGCCCGGCTCGCTCTCGTCCATGACCGTGACCGCCAGCAGCGGCAGTACCAGGGTCGCTCCCCAGCTCTACGACACCCTGCCGCTCTCCAGCGTCCGTCAGGCTGAGCAGCAGGACCGTTTCCCGGACGGCGGGGAACTCGACTCCCTGATCACGTTCTTCCAGAGCGGTCGCGTCCGGGTCCTGGCTGCCCAGCGCCTTTCGGCCAATTCCGCTGCGATCGTGGCGCGGGCTGCCAACCGCATCTTCTCGGGCGGCACTCCGCTCTCCTATCTCGATTCGCCCCTGCCCGGCAGCGCCGGGCCTGATGGCACGCCCCTGGCTGCCGACCAGGCCGCCTTCCAGCGTTCGGTGCAGACCTTCGCCGGCGCCACCGGCAGCCGCGGCAACCTGTTCTCACGCCTGCTGGAAGGGGCCGGCGGCGACGCCGACGTGCGCGTCGTGCTGCCCACCGGTTTCAGTCCGATCGCGGTCGGCCGTTACGGCACCGAGCGGATGAAGAAGTCGATCCGCGACCTGGCCTGGTTCCTGCGCTACGTCGGTTATTCGATCGTTGCCGGCGACCCCAGCATTCTGGCCGTCAACACCCGCGGCCTGCGCGACGTGCTCGAGAAGGCCTGCTCGCTGGCCGCCACCAACGTGGCGTTGCAGGAGATGCGCGCCGCTGCCGCCGGTCTGCTGCGCGATGAGCCCGAGGCCCGCAGCCTGGTGATCGAGGCCTTCAACGTGCTGCTCAAGGAGTTGGAGGTTCCCACTCCGTCAGCACGGCAACGGCTTGGCAGCCCGGTGAATCAGGGTCTGCAGCTGCCAGCCATCTATGCCCTGGCCGCCGACGGCGCCCAGCGCTTCATCATGCGGCCGCGCCTCTCCGGCGCTCAGAAGGCCGAGGTGATCCGCGCCGCCTACCGCCAGGTGTTCGAGCGCGACATCGCCAAGGCCTACTCCCAGGTGGTCTGCCCGGTGGAGGCCACCCAGGTGCGCCAGGGCCAGATCTCGATGCGCGAGTTCATCCGCGCCCTGGGCCGCAGCAACGAATACCGCCGCCAGTTCTACGGGCGCTTCGTCAACAGCCGGGTCGTCGAGCTGGCCTTCCGCCATTTCCTCGGTCGCGGCATCAGCTCGCGCGAGGAGTTCACCAAGTACTTCGACATCGTTTCGGCGAAGGGCCTGAACGGACTGGTCGACGCCCTGGTGGACTCGATGGAGTACGCCCGCGTGTTCGGAGAGGAGACGGTTCCTTACCTGCGCGATCTGGGCGAGGAGGCCCAGGAGAGCGCCGGCTGGGGGTCGAACCGCAAGCTGTTCCGCTTCAGCGCTCCCTTCGAAGGAGCCCCTCAGTACGTCACCCTCTACGCCTCCTACCGTCAGCCCTTCGCCGACCAGCATCCCTACGGCGGCGGCAACGATCCCATCGCGCTCACCTACGGCGCCATCTTCCCGTCCGGCACCGCGTCGGTCGGCACTCGCCCCGCACCGATCCGCTACGACAGTCGCCGCATCCTGATCGGCAACGGCATCCGTCAACCGGGCCCGATGAACAGTGCCCAGTTCCGACAGTCCACCCCCCGTCGCGTCGGTCCGAAGGTGCTGCGCATGCAGCAGATCTCCACGGGCGGCAACTCCGTCCCACGGCGCGGCGGCCAGCCCAGCGTGCGAGGCAGCGAGGCGGCCACCCAGGCCGTGATCCGTGGCGTCTATGTCCAGATTCTGGGCAACACCGGCTATGCCGGTGAGCGCAACACCGTCGAGGAGATCAAGCTCGAGAACGGCGACATCAACCTGCGCGAGTTCGTGCGGCAGGTGGCCCGTTCCGATGCCTTCCGCCGCCGTTACTGGAGCGGTCTCTACATCTGCAAGGCGATCGAGATCATGCATCGCCGCATCCTCGGCCGCCCCACCTTCGGCCGCTGGGAGATCGACTCCTATTTCGACATCGCTGCCCGCAAGGGTTTCTACGGTGTCGTTGACGCGCTGATCAACAGCCGTGAATACAACGAGGCCTTCGGTGAGGACACCGTCCCCTACGAACGCTTCCTGACGCCCGCCGATCGCAACTGTCGTCGTCTTCCCGGCCTGCGTCGTCCCTTCGACGCTCTCGCCGTCGCGGACCTCACCCCGCTGCAGCGTCCGGATGTGCCGCGCCCCAGCCAGCTGCGCACCGTCGCTGATGTGGTCAATCGCAACCTGCCTGACCGCCGGCAGGTGATCCGCGGCAGCTGGACCGC
>CAYNGR010000183.1:0-5321 GCA_964396755.1 uncultured Cyanobium sp.
CAACGGCGGTGGGATGTCTCAGCCGGAACTGAGCCAGAGCGATCCGTTGATGACCGTCTGCCAGCCAGAGACGCCCCACAAGGGGTGAGGCGATCGGCCTCGATCAGGGGTGAACCTCGTTGACAGGTGGGGGCAACCGCTGACCCTGCGGCGGTTCTGCGACCTGAGCGCGAGAAGGTCGCAGCGGGCTTGCCGCCTCGTCCCTCGGATGGGGTGAGCCGTGTCAGGGCGACGTGGTCCCGATCCCGGCTGGCCTTCACGGCCCGTACCTGCCAGCCGCCTGTCCTGGCAGCAGGTCACCAGGCCTCCCCAGCCCCATCAAGCTGTTCAACAGGCGCCTTGATCGCTCAGGCATGGACAGGGACCTGCTCCAGAACGGCATGGCGGCGGTCACCGATGGCACAACAACCGCTGCTGGTTCGAGACTGGACAGGGGCTGGCTCTGACACGATTCAGTCCTTGGTCCCCTGCACAGTCCATCGATGAAACGCCGGAGCATCGCCCTGTTCCTCAGCACCCTCGCCTTAGCTGGCGGCACGGTCGCCTGCAGCAAGTCCCCGGAAGCTGGCGAACAGGGGGGCGATCAGGAGCGCAAACCCCTCAGCCAGCCCAATCCCCCCACCCAGGCCTCGCCAGAGGATGGCGAAGGCGGAGAGGGCGGCGAGGGCGGTGAAGGCTGAGCCTCCCCCGAGGGCGCCGGCGGAGCGCGCCTGCAGCCGCCGCCGCTGTCTTCAGGCCGGTGGCCTGCTCCTGGCTGGCGGCGGGCTCCTGAGCGCTGGTTGGATGCGCAGGGTTCAGGCCATGGGCAGGCCGGAGCCCTCGCTGCCCTTCGATCCGCAGGAGGCGCTGCGCCGCTTCGACCATGGTCAGCTCGTGGAGGCCAATGGCCGGCGCCTGCGGGTGTTCAGCGTGGAAGCCCGCAGCATCACCCTGCCCCTCGGCGGCGAGGTGCTGTTCAAGGCGTGGACCCTGAACGGCCGTGTTCCAGGCCCCACCCTGCGCGCCCGGGAGGGGGAACGCATCCGCGTGCAGTTCCTCAATGGCGACAGCACCTCCCACAGCCTGCATGTCCATGGCGTTCACCCCGCCGAGATGGATGGCGTCACACCGGTGCTGCGCGGCAAGACGGCGATCTATGAGTTCGATCTGCCCAGGGCCGGCCTGTATCCCTATCACTGCCATGTGGCACCGGTCGCACGGCATGTCGGCAAGGGGCTGTTCGGGCTGCTGATCGTGGACCCACCGTCCGCGAGGCCAGCTGCTGATGAGCTGGTGCTGGCGATGGGCGGCTACGACCTGGATCAGGACGGCCGCAACGAGCTCTACGCCTTCAATGGCATCCCGGATGCCTACATGCACGATCCGATTGCGATCCGTCAGAACCGTCTGGTGCGGCTCTATCTGCTCAACATGACGGAGCTGGAAGCGCCCTTGACGTTCCATCTGCATGCCAACGAATTCAGGGTCATCCGACCCGGATGGGTGGAGACAACGGATGTGCTGACCCTGGGGATCGCTGAGCGACAGATCGTGGAATTCAGCTATCCCTTCCCCGGCCGATACATGTTTCATCCCCACCAGGATCAGATCGCCGAACGGGGCTGCATGGGCTATTTCAATGTCCTGCCCACATGACCTCCTGCCCGCAGGAGAGCACGCTGCGAGCCCAGGATCCGGCACGCTGATCTGTGCCATCGATCACACGGCCAAGGCGCATCTGGCCATGGCTCAGTCGGACTCAGGCAACAGGATGTCAGCAGTGTGACCTGTCTCCATGCCGCCCGCCCGCCGTGCCCTTGAGATCTTCCTAAGCCTGGGGACGAGCGCAGGCTTGCTCACAACGACCCTGACGGCCCCGCAGGCCCAGGCTCAGCATCACGCCAGCCCGATGCATCTCCAGGCAGGAGAAGGGGGGGAAGGGGGCGAAGGCGGTGAAGCCGGGCCAGCTTCCACCATGGCGAACGATGCCGACATCCTTCTGGTGCTTGCGCAGATGCAGGGCCATCTGCTGATGGCCCAGGAGCTGATGGAACAGCGGCAATTCAAAGCTGCCGAGCCCCATGTGGGCCATCCGGTGGATGAGCTCTATGGAACCCTGGAACCCGCTCTGCAAGATCACCGGATCACGCCGTTTCTCAACAGCCTGGAGGAGCTGCGCCAGCAGGTCCGCCTCAATCCCCAGGCCCCGTTGACCCGCCAGCTGTTGCGCCAGGCCCAGCAGACCATTGCGGCTGTCGCGCAGTCCCTGCCTGGGATGAAGAGCAACCAGGCCCAGCTGGTGGGCACCGTGGTGCCACAGCTGGCTCAGACCGCCGTCCAGGACTACGAGGGTGCGCTGGCTGGTGATCGGCTGGTGGACGTGATCGAGTACCAGGACGCCCGGGGCTTCCTGCACCAGGCTCTGCGGATGGTGCGGCAGGCAAAAGCCAGCCAACCGGCCGCCGCCGCCCAGCTGGCCCCACTGGAGACCACCCTGGTGGCGATGCAGGCGGCCTTCCCGACGGTGCAACCACCGGGCAGGGCGGTGATGAGCGTCTCCCAGCTGCAGCGGCTCCAGCAGCAGCTCTGAGCTCAGGCAGCGAACCGGTTGAGATCGGGCCGATCAGCCCTGGTCGGCGATCAGGGCTGATCCCTCAGTCCCTCCCCTGCTGCTCCAGCGACAGCACCGCGGGGAACAGGTGGTTGTTCTCCTTGTGCACATGCAGATGGGTATCGGCCTCCAGGTCGGCCAGCCCCGCCATCAGCGCCCGCGTCGAAGCACAGGTGTCTACCGGCGCCTGGTAGCCGCCGGTGCGTTGCCTGAGCCGCTCCAGCAGGGCAGCGACAGCCACGTGCTCCCGCTCCATCGGCGCGATCGCCTCGGCGATCGATCCGGTGTGGCCGCTCGGCCGACTGGTGGCGGTGACCAGGCTGTGGATCAGCGGGAACAGCACCTGCTCCTCCTGCTGCAGGTGGGGTTCCAGCTCGGCGCGGAGCTGGGCCAGCAGCGCCGCAACCTCGATCAGCTCGGGATGCCTGCCGCCATGCACCCGGCTCACCCTGGCGGCCAGCTCGCTGAGGCGCGGCAGCTCCTGCTTGAGAACGAGGTGATGGGTGGCGACCAGATGCGCAACGAGCTCTGCGGGGGCCAGGGCGGACCAGTCGGGGGCGACGGCCTCGGCGACGGCAGCGCGGGTCAGCTCGGCCGCGGTCGCCTCCGGATCAAGACCGCGTTCCAGGCAGGCCTCCGCCAGGCTGCGCCTACCCCCGCAGCAATCGTCGAGGCCGAGGCGCTCAAGCTCGCGCGTCAGGGCCGGGCGATGGGACGCGATCTCAGCGAGGGTCGTCGATGGGGTGAGATCCATGGCAGAGAGGTCTCTCTCCACTGTGAGAGCGCTGCCGCTGCCCCTGAAGCGCACGCGGCGAAACAGGCCCAGGATGCAGCCGCTGGAGCACCGACCAGCCCGGGCAGCCACCCTTGACTCTCCAGTTACTGGAGGCATCAGGCTGGATGAATCCCCTGCCTTGCTCCCATGGCCACCACAACCCTGCACGCCGTCCGTCTCTACCGGATGGACCTGCCGGACCACCCCTGCCCCTGGGGCCTGCGGGCTGTCCGGCTGCTGCAGGAGCGACACATTCCCTTCGAGGACCATCGCCTCACCAGCAACGCGGCGGTGGAGACCTTCAAGGCGGCCCATGGGGTGGCGACCACGCCCCAGATCTTCTCCAGAAGCGAGCGGATCGGTGGCTACACCGACCTGGCGGCAAGGCTGGGCGTCAGACCGGAGGCCAGCGACATCTCCTATGCCCCGGTGGTGGCGGTGTTCGTCACCGCTGGCCTGATGGCCCTGGTGCTGAACGCCGGAATCAGCGGCGTCATGGGGATCGCCATCTGCCTGCTGGCGATGCTCAAGCTGATGGATGTGGAGGCCTTTGCGGCCAGCTTCCGCAAGTACGACCTGCTCAGCCAGCGCTGGCACGCCTGGGGGCGCCTCTATCCCGGCATCGAACTGCTGGTGGGTCTCGGCATGTTGCTGCCGCCTCAGCTCAGCGGCGCGGAACCGCTGGTGGGAATGGTGGCCGTGTGGCTGGGCGCGATGGGAATGGTGTCGGTCGGCAAGGCGGTGTTTGTCGATCACCTGGCGCTGAACTGCGCCTGCGTCGGCGGCAACTCCAGAACACCTCTGGGTGTGGTGAGCTTCCTGGAGAACCTGATCATGGCCCTGATGGGGGCCGTGATGCTTGCCGGCGGCTGAGCGGAGCTCAGGCCCGGGCCCTGCCGCCAGTGAGCAGCAAGGCCAGACCGGAGGCGATCACCACCAGGGTGAGCACTCCGATCAGCAGCGAGTAATAGGGCTGCAGATTGATCGGTCCGAACCGACCGGTGTGGACTTTGAGCAGCCAGAACGCATCGATGCCGCGCTCGAGCAGGAGGCTGTACAGGGATCCACTGGCAGCCGTAAGCAGCAGCGGGGCAGCGGCCAGGGGCACCACCACACGATGAACACGGCGGAATCTGGAGCTGAGGGCACGCGGCATCGATCTCACTCCTGACGAAGTTCGTGGTGCAGCATCGCCTCATCGCTGCAAGGCATCCAGAGGCCATTGTTGAGGTGGGTTCCCTTGCAGCCCAGCTCCCTGGCCCGTTTCTCTGCTTCTGCCTGGGTCTTGTAGAGACCCCTGGGATGGGCCAGAGCCTGGCTTGGCAGCGACAACCCACAAAGCAGCGCCAGGGCCACAACACAAGGGCGTGAACCACGGGGCCGACGGCTCAGGGTGCGAGGCACCCCACCTCCCATCCCTGGAGTTGCCCGATCGCGCCGGCCAGGCTCAGAAGGAGAACAGAGCATCGAACTGGTGGTATTGCGGTTTGTCGAGTCCGTCGCGTCTGAGCATGCGACGCAGCTGAATGATTTCCTGCCGCTGGGCCACGATGATCTCCTGCGCCAGGCGCCGGATGGTGGGATTGGTGCTCTTGCTGAGGGCGTCGTGGGCCATCACCAGGGCGCCGCCGTGGTGAGCGATCATCCCTTCGAGAAACCAGGTGACGCGGGTCTCTCGGGTGGGCGTCGAACCCATCATCTGCATGGCCTGAATCTGGGCCGTGCTCATGCGCACCAGATCCGCCATCGCATTCGGATCGCCACCCGGCTTGAGGGCCACGGGGTAGACGGGCGCCTCGGGGTACCAGGCCTTGCGCCACTGCCCCATCGCCTTGATCTCCTGGGCCTGATCCCGCCAGATCTGCTTGGCCAGTGCGCCTACACCGGGCTGGCCGATGTCGAACACGAACTCGCTCATGCGCAGGGCGCCGGTGTGGTGCTGCACCATCCCGTCGA
>CAYNGR010000184.1:0-5285 GCA_964396755.1 uncultured Cyanobium sp.
TGCAGCAGGGCCGCCAGCAGCTCGGCCTTCATCCGCTGCCCCAGCGACAGCTTGCGCACCGGTCGCGTCAGCTCCTCCCCAAGCTCCAGCATCTCGGCGAGGGTGTGGATGCGTCGCCGCGCATCGCCGTCGCTGAGCCCGTAGATGGCCGCGTTCACCCGCAGCGAATCGAGTGGTGGCAGATCCCAGATCAGCTGCTGCTTCTGACCCATCACCAGGGTGATCTGGCGCAGGAAACCCTCCTGGCGCCGCTGCGGCAGGTGCCCGGCCACCTGCAGCCGGCCGCTGCTGGGGTGGATCAGGCCGCAGAGCATCTTGAGCGTGGTCGTCTTGCCGGCACCGTTGGCCCCCAGAAAGCCCACCATCTCGCCGGGCTGGATCTGGAAGCTGAGGTCCCGCACGGCATGGACGTCCCGGCTGCGTCGCCTGACGAAGTGACGCAGGGTGCCCGCCAGGCCCGGCTGCTTGTCGGCCACCCGGTAGGTCTTGCCCAACCCCTCGACCGCGATGATCGGCCCATCGCGGCTGCTGTCGGCAAGGGAGCCGGGAGAGTGGGGCAGCGGTGTGAGCTGCGGCATGGACGGGCAGCGGCGATCGGCCAACCCGCTCAGCCTGGCGGATCGGGCCTGCCCGCCGGTGATGGCCCCCGAGCCGGGCTGCGCGCCTGCGTGCAGGTGCTCACGTGCGGGGGCTCAGCCGCCCGGGATGGCGCCGGTTCCGGGCATCCTTTCGCTATAAGACGCCCGTCTTAGGTTCAGGGGAGTCACTGCTCCCGGATGCACGATCTGCCAGCGCGGTCATGATTGAAATCGAGCGACTGAGAATTGCTGATTTCTATGCCTGGCTGGGCTGTCAAAATGCCGCTGCCGCCGAGCTGGGCTGCAACCAGTCAACCGTCAGTCGTCGTGCCCGCGAGGCGGCCTCCCTGGCAAGCGCCACCAGCCGGATTGAACAGGCTGATTTCCTGCAGCTGGAGCGGCAGGTCCATCAGTGCTGGCGCTTCTCCAGGGGGTGTGATCTGCGCCTGCATGCCTACCGCTGGACCAACCATCTGCTGCGAGCGCGTCTGCCGGAACCCTGGCGGCTGAATCCCCTTGAGGTGTCGGTCACCCCCAGCAGCCCGCTGCAGCTGCTTGAGGATCATGTGATCGACGCGCTGCTGGCGCCATGGCCGGTGGTGGCCGAGCTGGATCCGCAGCGCTTCGCGCTGGTGCCCGTCTATGTCACGCCGCTGGTGCTGCTGACCTCAGCGGCTGCTCCGCTGGCCTGTGAGCGGGGCCTGAGTCACCGCGACATCGCCAGTCTGTCCACGCTGGGACGCCTGGAATTCGTGCCTCAGGTGGCGGCGGACTGCAGCCATCACCTCGATCAACAGATGTTCGGCAGTTCACCGTCCGGCCCACCCCAGGGCGAGTCGGTTGCCCGGATTCAGGACGGCGCTCGGCCGCAGCGCTACTGGGGAACGCCCTTGACACCGCTGATCCGTCCGGATCTGACGTCGTTGCCCTACGCGACGCCCGTCATGTACAGCGAGTTTCTGGTCTGTCTGAGGGAGTGGCAGGACCATGCCGAAATCGACCACCTGCTGAGCGCCGTCCGACGCCTGTTGATGGCAGTGGGCCGGCATCAGCCGGGCCTCGAGACGCTGGCGCTGGCCTGAGATCAGCTCAGCTCGATCCCTGCGGGATCAGCTCCTCGCTGCCGCAGTACAGGCAGCGCTGGCGGCTGACCAAGTTGTCGCGGCCGCACTGGCTGCAGCGCAGGCTCGGCTGCCGCCCCTGGCGACCGTCGGCGATGCCGTCGCTGCGGTCGATCGTCTCGACCAGGGCCAGCAGCTGCTCCTGGCTGAGCAGGCCCTGGGCCTGCAGCAGTTGCACCAGCGCCTGCACCAGCAGGGCCATGCGGTGCTGGCGACGATCCAGTTTCTCCAGCAGGCGCGCCAGGTTGGCGGCGTCGAGATGGCTGGCGTAGTCGATCGGCAGGGCGGCCTCCCGGACGTCCAGCCAGTCGGCCAGGCCGGGATCGGAGGAGTCCATGGGGGGCCGCTGCGGACGCTTCCTCCATGCTGCGGCCGCGGCGGTGGTCTGGCCAGAGCGGAGGCGCGGGGCGGCGACCGACCGCTGGCTCAGCCTGGATCCGCCGGCTGCGGCTCGGCGCCGAGCACGCCGCACACCAGTCGGTCGCGGCCCTGTCGTTTGGCGGCATACAGGCAGTCGTCCGCCAGTTGCAGCAGGGCGTCCATGTCCACGGGATGGCCCGGCTGCGGTGCCCAGCTGACCAGCCCCAGGCTGATCGTGACACCGCGGCCGTTGACGGGGTCGGGATGGTCGATGGCCGCCTCCGCCACGGTCCGACGCATCCGTTCGCCGATGGCGGCGGCTTCCCTCGCCGGGGTGTTGGCGAGCACCACGCCGAACTCCTCACCACCCAGGCGGGCCACCATGCCGCCGCTCGGCGGCAGCTGCCGGCGCAGCAGGGCGGCCACCCGGCTCAGACAGTCATCGCCGTAGGCATGGCCGCGGCGGTCATTGACCAGCTTGAAGCGATCGATGTCGATCAGCAGCAGCGCCAGTGCCCTGCCGGCGGTCGATGCCGCCACGGCTTCGGCGCGGATGCGGGAATCGAAGCTGCGCCGATTCGGCAGATCTGTGAGCGGATCGAGGAGGGCCAGGCGGCTGGCCCGTTCGCACTCGAAGGCGTGAAACAGCAGGCTCAGCAGATTGCTGAGAGCTTCGATCCGCTCCAGCTGCACCGTGCTGAACCGCTGCGCCCCGCGCAGGCAGATCGACAGCACCGGCGTCGACACACCGCGCGAGGCCAGGCGCAGACCCAGATAATCGCTGCCGCCCTGCCGGCGCAATTCCTCCAGAAAGGCGAAGCCGCCGCAGTCCCCATCCCTGAGCGCCAGTCGCACCAGTGGCGTGCCGGTGGCGATGTGGTGAAGCACGCTGCTGAGATGCTGCGCCGTCTGTAGAAAGTCGCGCTGCATGCGCATGCTCTGCACGTCACCAGGGCGGTTGGCGTGCCAGATGAACTGGTGACAATCCACCTCCTCCTGCTGCGGCAGGAAGGCGAACGACAGGCGCAACACATCGAGGCCCCAGCTCTGCAGTTCCCGCAGGTAGCAGAGCAGCACCTCCTCGAAGTTGCGCATGCTCGACCAGTGCTGCAGCACATGGCGCTCCAGCGGCATCGGACCCGGTGAGCTGTCCCCGCCGGGGGTGCGGTGCAGCGGCTCCTGGATCTGGGCATCGGCCTGCCGGATCCGCTCGCACAGGGAGGGCAGGCAGTCCGGCTGCAGCCAGGGACTGTCGCGCAGGAACGCCGGCAGCTCGTGCCAGGGCATCGGCCGGGCGATCAGGTAGCCCTGCACCGCATCCAGCTCAAGGCGCAGCAGCAGCTCCAGATCACGCGTCTGTTCCACCCCTTCGGCCACCACGGTCTTGCCGAAGCCATGCACCGCCTGCACCAGCGAGCCGACGAAGGTCTGCATGCGGAAGGACGAGGCGATGCCCTGCACCAGCTGCAGATCCAGCTTGATCGTGTCGTACCAGGCCTCGCACAGGCGGCGGTAATTGGAGAGGCCTGAGCCGAAGTCATCGATCAGCAGGGGCATCTGCAGCGCATCCATCAGCCGCTGCGACACTGAGCCCCGCTGCTCGACATCGGCCAGCTCCTCCATGGCTGCCGTTTCCGCCAGTTCCAGGCAGAACAGCTTGTGGTCGATCCGTTGCTCACGGATCAGGGCGATCAGGGCGTTCTGTCGTTCCACGCTGGCGACCGAGCCGGCGCTGATGTTCACGCTGATGTAGCGGACGCGCTCACGCAGGGGGCCGAGATCTTGCCAGTCCTGATGCACCTGCGGCAGACGCATCAGCACCAGCTGGTCGAGGCGATGCACCAGATCCAGTTCCAGGGCGCAGCGCACCACCTCCCCGGTCCCCAGCGCCGCCAGTTCCGGCGGACGGAAGCGCACCAGCAGCTCCAGACCGCAGCTGCCGGGATCACGGATCTGCAGGATCGGCTGGAAGTGAAGATCGAGATCGTCCGCCGTCAGAGCCGACAGGCGTTGTGCCACGGCTGTCGATACCGGCGCCTGCAGAGCAGACCCCAGCGGCTCGCGCCTGCCCCGGTTGGCCATTCGCGCTGTCCGCGATACACCTGATCGCCCCGATCTGCGGCGTCGAGAGAAGCGCGGAGGGTGCAAAGTGCTGGGTCAGATCGACAGCAGGCCAGAACGATCATGGCCCAGGCCTGGCCTTGTTGCCGTGGCTGAAAGGGTTGTTCGGGGCACGGCGGGGCTCGGGTGTCGCGGCAGGCTCGGGTCTCGCTGACCATTCGGGCCCCTGGCTTGTGCCTGCGCTCGGGCAGCCGTGTCCAGATCGATGAGCGGGCGGTGGATCCCCTGCGGTCATCGCCGCCCGGCGTCGTGCTCCCTCCTCCACTTCTGTTGTGGTGGGCTGCATTGAATCCAGATGAGGGGCGAGGAGGGGCGTGGCTCAGCTGGTCACGGCGTCAGGGAGTGTGCACATCACGGATCGCTGCTCCAGCGCAGGCACTCCTCGTCGCTGAGCGCAGCGGCCTTGCGGGGATGCCGAATCCAGCAGCGGCCCCATGTCCATCAGGCCATCCGCCGTGCCTCCGCTGGAGCGCGCCACAGGGGCGAGGTGGCACTCGAGGAGCACGCCAGCCTCGACGGATGCCGTACCAGCCTGCATCGTCAGCGACAACGGGCCGGAGTGCAACGGCATTGCGGATGCCTGGCGGCCACGCGCTCGTGCCGTGGTGCTCGAGCCCAACCGGCGGCCCCGGCAGGGCGTCCATCGAACCGGGTTCACCGTGATGGAACGGCGTTGGTGCATGGTTCAACAGCCACGGCGAGGACGAAGGGGTCACCACAGAGCCGTTTCACACGGTGAACCGGGCCCGGATCGTGGCTGATCAACGGCCCATGCAGGAAGCTCGTCCCCTCAGGCCGCACTCGGCTCTCCAGGTGTGCATGTCCCCGCAGGCAGCCCAGCAGGGAGCTGCCGCCTGTGCTGGAACATCCATTCCCGTGCACCTGGGCCCGGTCAATGTTGTGATGTTCGTGCCATCCCTCCGCCGCTTCCAGCTTCATGCGGTGCTCGGATTTGTAACATTCTTAACCATCAGGCCTGGCATCTCTGCCCTGGTACGGGTGGTGATCGCCTCTCTGCCGTCGCGGATGTCAGCCGTCCGTTCACTTTCAGCTGCGGCCAGGAATCCCCTGCAGGAAGCTGGATCTGCGCTCCCTCCAGGGCTGA
>CAYNGR010000185.1:0-5285 GCA_964396755.1 uncultured Cyanobium sp.
AGCCCACCAGCAGGTAGGAGCACATGCCCACCAGCTCCCAGAACACATAGATCTCGAGCAGGTTCGGGGAGATCACCAGCCCCAGCATCGAACTGCTGAACAGAGCCAGGTAGGTGAAGAAGCGGACATAGCCCTTGTCGTGGGCCATGTAGCCATGGGAATAGACCATCACCAGCAGGGCGATGGTGGTCACCAGCGACAGCATCACGGCCCCGAGGGCGTCGACGCGGAAGCCCATCGGCAGGTTGAAGTCGCCGGCGCTGGCCCAGTTGAACAGCACTTCGGTCATGCCAGCGCCGGCCAGCTGCTCGGCCAGCACCGCGTAGCTGAGCACCGCGGCCGCGCCCACGCAGCTGATCAGCAGCAGGGCGACGGGGGTCTTGAGGCGGTTGACGGTGCGGTTGAAGCTGATCAGCCCCAGACCCGAGATGCACGCCCCCAGCAGGGGGAGCACCGGGATCAACCAGGCGAGTTCGGCGGCGGATGGCATCCGGTGGGTCTCCCACAGGGCGGGTTGGCGCGAGTGTAGGCAGCCCTCCCGCTGGTCTTGGGCCCCGGTGGGGGTGTGCCGATCGCGCTTCTTGCCCCACCGTCAGCCCAGCCAGTGCGCCAGGCCGGTGCGCGCGAAGGCCGTGGCGCCCAGGCCGATGTAGCGATGCGCCCACCAGAACACGCCCACGGCGATGGCGATGCCCAGCTGCGCCGGTCTCAGGAACTCGCTGAGCACCAGCCGCTGGCGGCCATCGAGCACCGCCACGAACGGCACGAGCGAGGTGCTGGCCCTGAGTTCCTCGAACGCCTCCCCGAAGCGGTTGCGCAGGCGCCGGTCGCCGTTCCAGACGGCGAACAGGTGGTGGCCGATCAGGCCGATGCAGGCCGCCACCATGAAGCTGCTGCCGATCCACAGCAGGTGCGTGGCGCACCAGAGGATCTGCCCGACCGCCTGGGGATGGCGGCTGATGCGGATGATCCCGGTGGCGTACAGGCGCACCTGTGGCCTGAGCACGGCCGGGATCTCCAGCAGGTTGTAGGTGGCCGGGTAGAGGAACAGGAAGCTGATCGCGGTGCCGGTCCACACCAGCGGCACGATCCAGGGCTGGTCCTGCAGGTTCCAGAGCCGCACGCCGTCGTAGCGGTGCTGCAGGAAGTAGCCGATCACGATCACCGCCGACGGAATGCTCACGCCGGCGAACAGCAGCCGCCAGGCGCGGGCGCCGATGCGCTGCTCCCCCCAGGCCCGCAGTGAGGCGCCGCCGCTGTGCAGCACCGCGAAGCCCAGCAGCAGCGCCAGCATCACCAGGCTGCTGTGGTGCTGGGCCCCGCCCCAGGCCATCCCGCCGGGGGCGGTGGCGGCGAGGGGAAGGCTGCTGAGAGGCACGCCGCTGGCCATGTTCCGGACCGGTCTGTGAAGCGGGATTCTCGCCACCGGCCGATCCCCCTAGAGTTCCGACCTCCCGGACCCTCCTTGCTGCGGCCAGGCTCCCCCGAGCGCGAGGAGCCGCGGCGTCCAGACCCTTTCCCCCAACCCTGTGGCGCGAGCCATTCCATGGCGGATCTGCCGTTCACCCTCGATCAGCTGCGCATCCTGCGGGCCATTGCCAGTGAGGGCAGCTTCAAGAAGGCCGCCGACAGCCTCTACGTCACCCAGCCGGCCGTCAGCCTGCAGATCCAGAATCTGGAGAAGCAGCTCAGCGTCTCGCTGTTCGACCGCGGCGGCCGCAAGGCCCAGCTCACCGAGGCCGGCCACCTGCTGCTCAGCTACTGCGATCGCATCCTCAGCCAGTGCCAGGAGGCCTGCAGGGCCCTCGAGGACCTGCACAACCTGCGCGGCGGCTCGCTGATCGTCGGCGCCAGCCAGACCACCGGCACCTATCTGATGCCGCGCATGATCGGCCTGTTCCGGCAGAAGTATCCGGATGTGGCCGTGCAGCTGCAGGTGCACAGCACCCGCCGCACCGCCTGGAGCGTCGCCAACGGTCAGGTGGATCTGGCGATCATCGGCGGTGAGCTGCCAGCCGATCTCAACGACCTGCTGCAGGTGGTGCCTTACGCCAACGATGAGCTGGCGCTGGTGCTGCCGCCCAAGCACCCGCTGGCCCGTCTGCCGGAGCTCACCAAGGACGACCTGTACCGGCTCGGCTTCGTCTGCCTCGATGCCCAGTCGACCACGCGCAAGATGGTCGACCAGCTGCTCAGCCGCTCCAAGCTCGACGTGGGGCGCCTCAAGATCGAGATGGAGCTCAATTCGTTCGAGGCGATCAAGAACGCTGTGCAGGCCGGCCTCGGGGCCGCCTTCCTGCCGGTCGTGTCGATCGAGCGTGAGCTCACCGCCGGCAGCCTGCACCGGCCCCAGCTGGTGGATCTGCTGGTGCGCCGCCAGCTCAAGCTGATCACCCACCCGGCCCGCTACTGCTCACGTGCCTCCGAAGCCTTCCGCCGCGAGGTGCTGCCGGTGTTCGCCAGCTCTGACAGCCCCCTGCGCCAGGTGCCGGCCCGCAGCGAGGCCAGCGCCGCCCCGGCCTGAGCGCCGTGGTCTGGAGGGCGCTGGCCAGCAGCGACCTTCCAGCAGCGAGCTGTTCAGCAGAGTGCGGTTCAGAGGCGGTGCCCCTGTCCCGAAAGGTCAGGGGCTCTGGCGTGGGCGCGACGGGTCAGACGCCAGTGCCTGGTCTGGCGCAGGCAGGCCCTGCACAGGCCTGATCAGAACTGATCCGCTTCGGGTGTGACGCCGGCTGCGTCGGCGGCGACGCCCTTGGTGATGAACTTGTTCTCGGTGATGTCCGTCTGATAGACGCAGCGCACGATCGGCTTGTCCTTGACCGAGCCGATGTAGGCGAAGGTGTTCATCCGCTGCTTGCACTGGCGCATCTGTTCGGCGGTGATGGCGCCCTCCTTCTGCAGCACGCTCCAGTTCTCGCGGCGGATCACGCAGCCGGGCTTGAGTGACGGCTGGGTCACGAAGCTGCTGCTCGGGTTCATCGTGGTGTACAGCTCGATGTCCATCACGAAGGCGCTGGCGCCCCACTGGCGGCAGAACTCCGGATCGGGAACGGCCATGTCCAGCTGTTGGGAGCTGGCGATGTTGCCCTGATCCCCCTGGGTGGTGCTGGAGATGCCGGTGCCGATGCCGATGCCGACGATCAGCACGCCGGCCAGCACCGCCAGCGTGGCGGGATTGAAGGCCATGCCGCCGTTGGTGTCCTTGCCACCCTTGCCGCCACCGGGGCCGCCGCTGCCGGGACGACCGGGTCCGCGGCCACCGCGCTCGATGCGTGGATCCTCCGCCTGCCAGTCCCGCCTGGAGCGGTCGCCGTAACCATCCCGTCCGCCGTAGGCCTCACGGCCGGAGCGTGCACCGCGATCGTCGTAGCCGCGCGGGTCCTGGCGGTCCCAGTCCTGGCGGGGGCTGTCGTCGGTCTCGCGGCTGTAGCCATCGCGGCCACGGGCGCCGCCGGTGCGGGGACGGGAGGAGCGGGTCACAGGGTTTCGGTGCTGCGCGGCAGGCCCATCGAGTAGTTGAGCACCCGTGCGGACGGGTTGTATCGCAGTTCTCCGGCCTGCAGCATCGTGCGGATCACCCCCTCCAGCTCGGAGCCGATGCGGCGCAGGTTGTAGTCGGTGAGATCGGCGCCGGCATGGCGATCGACCTCGCTGCGGAAGGCGCCGCGCAGCTTTTCGAGGGCGGCCTCATCCCAGAGGAACTCGTTGTCGGGATCGATGTCGAGCGTGAGCTGACCGGCATCGGGCACCAGGTCGCCGTTCTCCACCCGGGCCGTGAACAGACGGATGTGGCGGGTGGTGGACTTCAGCAGGGTGTCGGCCATCGGAAGCGCGGCGGTCGGCCTGGCGGGCGTGCGGGAGCTGACTCTAGGAACCGTGCCGGCGACCGGGGTGCGCCGGCGTCGGGCCGGCCCGGCGCCAGGGCGGTCTGGAGGCCCACGCGGCAGGCCGCTGCTGTCGCTCAGCCGGCCCCCTGGTTTTGCCGCCTGCGCCGCCTGGGGCGACCTCCGCCCTGGTGGGAGGGACTGGCGCCCGGGTCTCTCGCCAGTGCCGACTGGAGCCAGACGGAGCCGGTGTGCTCGCTGCCGCCGATGTCAGCGCGCGGATCGATCGCACGCCTGCCCGGGTCGGCTGCGGATCGACGGATCCGCGCAGGGAGGGTGCCGCGGAATCCATGCCCTCCCGGCGGCGTCCGCTCGCGGCGGCCCGTGCGGGGGCATCGCCCACGAGGGCCACGCCGGGCCCCCTGCAGGTTCCGGCGGCTCCACCCCTGGCCCGGGGCTGCGCAGCTGCCGGGACCCTGACGCTCCCGGCAGCTGCAGGGCGCCTCTTAAGGTTGCTGTCGCTATTAGCCGGTTTCCATGCGCATCGCCATTGCCGGGGCTGGCCTTGCCGGTCTCTCCTGCGCCAAGTACCTCTGTGATGCCGGGCACACCCCGGTGATCTACGAGGCCCGCGATGTTCTGGGTGGCAAGGTCGCCGCCTGGCAGGACGAGGAGGGCGACTGGTACGAGACCGGTCTGCACATCTTCTTCGGCGCCTACCGCAACATGCGCCAGCTGTTCAAGGAGCTGGACATCGAGGACAGGCTGCAGTGGAAGAGCCACTCGATGATCTTCAACCAGAAGGAGACCCCCGGCACCTACAGCCGCTTCGATTTCCCCGACATCCCCGCCCCGTTCAATGGTGTGGCGGCGATCCTGGGCAACAACGACATGCTCACCTGGCCCGAGAAAATCTCATTCGGGCTGGGCCTGGTGCCGGCGATGCTGCGGGGTCAGAGCTATGTGGAGGAGTGCGATCAGTACTCCTGGACCGAATGGCTGAAGCTGCATAACATCCCTGATCGTGTCAACGATGAGGTGTTCATCGCCATGGCGAAGGCGCTGAACTTCATCGATCCTGAATCGCTTCCTGCAGGAGAGCGATGGCTCCAAGATGGCTTTCCTGGATGGCAATCCGCCCGAGCGCCTCTGCCAGCCGATGGTGGACTACATCACCGCGCGCGGTGGTGAGGTGCACCTCGATTCTCCCCTGCGCGAGATCGAGCTCAATGCCGATGGCACGGTGAGCGGATTCCGCATCGCAGGGATCAAGGGCAAGGAGGGCTTCACGGCGAGGGCAGACGCCTATGTCAGCGCGATGCCGGTCGACCCGTTCAAGCTGCTGATCCCCGAGCCCTGGAAGGACATCCCCTACTTCAAGAAGCTCGATGGTCTCAACGGCGTGCCGGTGATCAACATCCACCTCTGGTTCGACCGCAAGCTCACCGACATCGATCACCTGCT
>CAYNGR010000186.1:0-5280 GCA_964396755.1 uncultured Cyanobium sp.
GTAGCGCACTTCGTTCGGGACGAAGGGGCCGCAGGTTCGAATCCTGTCATCCCGATTGCCATCCGAGTGGTCTGATTACCACCCCCCTCGATCCGGCGGCTTGTTCAGGCTGTCGGATCGTTTTTATTGAGGTCCCGCCCGCATGCCAGCCATCAGGGCGTCGGCTTGTCGGCGCGCCAGGCACCCGGTCCGGACAGGAGCACGGCGGCAACCGCCCGCGTCGTCGCGGCAGTGGTTGGCTGTCCCCGAGCCGCGGCCCCGCCCTGGTCGATGCAGCGCCAGCCCAGGCGCCCGCTGGAGATCGGGGACGCATCGATCGTCCCCTGGCCGGTCGCCTGCCGCCGCGGTCGGCCCGTTGCGGCCAAGCGTCGCCGATCCAGGTTCGTGGTGCCTCCCGCCGCCCGCGCATCCCGCACGCCGCCAGGCCGGGGCGCCGCACGACCCGGCCTGGCTCCAGGCCGTCGGCTGCTGGTCGCTCTGGCCTGGCAGCGCCGATCGCCTGCGCTGGCGGTTGCGCGATCCAGCTCTGCCCGAAAGGGCGACCCAGGGCGCGGCCAGGCTGTTGTTCCGCCCCAGGCCAGGGCTGGGGAGCTGTCACCGATCCAGCTCAGCCCCGCCCGATGCCGGTCCCTGACAGCTCTGCCTCAGCTGAGTTCCGCTCCGGGGTAGCCCCGCGGCGTCACCATCCGTCCGTCGCGCGCGTAGCTGCTGCTGTTGCCGATCAGCACCAGGGTCAGCATGTCCACCTGGTCCACCGGCAGGGTCCCGAGGCTGTGCAGGCTCACCTGCTCCTCCGGCCGGCCCAGCTGGCGCGCCAGCACCACCGGCGTCTCCGCCCGCCGCTCGGCCAGCAGCAGCTCCAGCGCCCGCTGCAGTTGCCAGTCGCGGCCCAGGGAGCGGGGGTTGTAGAGGGCCACCACGAAGTCCCCGGCGGCGGCGGCCCGCAGGCGCCGCTCGATCACTGCCCAGGGGGTGAGCCGGTCGCTGAGGCTGATCGTGCAGAAGTCGTGCATCAACGGTGCCCCGGCCCGGGCGGCGGCAAGCTGCAGGGCCGACAGGCCCGGGTGCACCTCGAAGCGGGGGCGGTCCTGCGGCGGTTGCTGCAGCCACAGTTCCAGCGCCAGGCCGGCCATGCCGTAGATGCCGCTGTCGCCGGAGGAGACCAGCGCCACCGTCAGTCCGGCCTGAGCCAGCGACAGGGCGTCGGCGCAGCGCGCCCGCTCCTCGGTGAGCCGTCCGTCGCGACGCAGCTGATCGGGGCGGCGCAGCGGCTCCAGCAGATCGAGGTACAGGCCATAGCCCACCCAGACCGTGGCCCGCGCCAGGGCGCGGCGGGCATCGGCGCTGAGCAGATCGAGACGCCCCGGGCCGCTGCCGATCAGATGCAGCTCGCCCTGCTGGGGAGCCCACTGACGCTCGCTGAGGGCGACGGCCAGGGTGGCGGCACCCCGTTCGCTGTCCATGGCCCGGCCGATTGTCTTGGAGACCAGAAGCGGCACCTGCCGATCGGGATCGGGGCCCTTCGCGGCCAGCAGGGCCGCGGCTTCCGCCACGCTGGCGGTGCCCATCTCGCGCGCCACCACCTCGGAGGGGTGGGGCACCTCCTGGACCGCCAGCTCCGCCGCCCCGAACAGCCGCAGCGGCCAGCGGCGTTGCTCGGCCAGCTGCAGCAGGGCGGGTTCATCCCCCTTGCGGTCGATGCTGGCCAGACCGGCCACCGCCGATGCGGCCAGGCTGTGCGCGGCCAGGGTCTGATCCACCAGCCGCTCCAGCAGGCTCAGATCCGTGTCGCGCTCGCAGCCGATCCCCAGCCAGAGGCAGGGCGGATGCCAGCGGCAGCCGTCACCCAGCCGCGGGCTGATGCGCAGCGCCGCATGGCCAGCCGCGAGCCCGTCGACGGCCTGGGCGGCAGGCAGCTGACGCCACAGCTCCAGACCGGCCTCCTGTTCGACAACGGGCCGGCGGCCGCGGGCCAGCTCCTGCATCAGCGGGCTCCAGTCGCCGCTGCCGCGCCGCCAGCCCCAGGCCTCACCGAAGGCATCCAGAGCGAGTTGGCCCTGCACGGCGCTGCTGCCGCTGAGCAGCGCCTGGGCGCCCAGCAGGGCTGCCAGCTCCTGGCAGAGGCGCTCGCCACCGGCGGCATGGCCCCCCAGCAGGGGGATCACCGTGCGCCCCATCGGATCGATCACCAGCACCGCCGGATCACGCTGCTTGTCCTGCAGCAGCGGGGCGATCAGCCGGGTGACCAGCCCGCAGGCCCCCACCGCGACCACGGCGCTGCAGCCCGACCAGTGGCGCTGCAGCCAGGCCGCAGCCGGCTCGTCGGGCTGAGGTTCTGAACTGCTGTCGGACGGTGCCGTCGCTGCCAGGGGCGAGGGCCAGCGGATCCGCTGCGCCAGGCCGGCCTGTTGCAGCTGCTGCAGCACGGGGATGGCGGCGCTGGAAAAGCCCAGGGCCACCAGGCCGCCGTGCTCCTGTTCCGGGGCCTGCAGGGTCGCGTGCACGGGCACTTGAGGGTCGCTCATCGCTGCAGCCGCTCGCGCAGGCCAGCCAGCGGGCCGCGCCGTTCCGGCCGCCGCAGGGTGCCGTCGTCATTGACCAGATCGCGGGCCCGGCCGCCCAGTTCGCTGCTCGTCCGCACGCGCTCGGGCTGGTCGCTGCCGCTGCGGGGGGATCCAGGCTGCGGCTGCGGGGGTGTGGAGGAGAGCTCATCCGGGCTCCGGGCCGCCTGCGGGGCTGTGCTCGGGGCTGGGGCTGCGGCGGTCATGGTCGGCTCGGGGGGATCTGGGCTGGGGCTGGGCCCTGCCGGGGCTGTGGCGGACGCTGACACGCCGGCGGTCGCCAGCTCCGCGGCAACAGCACTCGCGTCCGGCTGGTCTGGCTCGCTCGCCGCGGGGCGCCCCCCGGCCGGCTCGGCTGCCCGCCCGGAATCAGCTCCCGGCTGGGATGGCCTCGCCTGCGGCGCGGTCTGCTCCGAGCTCTGCGCTGGGGTCAGTGGCTGGGTCTGCGCTGGGGTCTGATCCGCGGCCGGCCGGCTGTCCGCTGCGGACTGGCCGGCCCCCGGCTGGGGGGATGCTTCGATGCGCTCGGCGGCTGAGCTGGTCGTCGGCGCAACCTGCGCCGCCTGGGTACCGGTCTGACGCGTGTCAGCAGCGGCTGGCTGAGGCTTCGTCTGTTGCGAGGACTCGACCTGTGGCGCTGCCTGAGGCTGGGGAGAGACCTGGGGTGGCGGCTCCCTGACGCTCGCCGCAGCTTCAGCCGAGGCGCGGATGTCCGCGCCGGAATCTCCTCGGGCCGGTGATGTCTCCCGCGGCTCCGAAGCTGAGTCCCCAGCGGCCGCCTGAGCCGGGAGGCTGTCGCGGCCTGTGCGCGTCTCTGGCCGTTGTACGGCTGGGGGCACCGCCTTGAGCCCAGGCGCCGCTGCCGGCGGCCGGGAGGGCGTTGACTCGCCCAGCAAGATGGCCAGCTCCGCCTCCGACAGGAGGCCGCCCTGCCAGCGCGGTACCCCTGCCCTGTCACTGAGATCCACCTCCTGCACCAGGCTGTTGAAGGGAGGATTGAGCGGCTCACCGCGGCCATCGAGCAGCTCGAGACTGAGGGCGTTCAGGCCCGGCTGCCAGCCCCGCAACCACAGCGGGGACTGCTGGTCGAGCAGCACGGCGTCGCCATTGATCGTGACGCGCAGGCGCCACTGGGTGCCGCTGCCGCCGACGTCCTGGAGTGGCGCATCCAGCAGCAGCCAGTCCAGCATCAGCGGCTCCTGAGCGGCGGGACCGGCAGGGCTCACCGCCAGCAGCTGGGGACTGCCCGGAGCCGGCAGGGCCAGGGGATTGGCGGCACTGCGATGCAGGCGTATCTGCTGCATGGAGCCTGGATTCTTGCGGGCCTCACCCCAGGGCAGCGCGGCGTAGACGGTGAGCCTGTGACTGCCTGGGCTCAGCTCCGGCAGCACGCCTTCAGGGCTGGTCCAGATCTGCGGCGGCTCCTGATCCAGCTGCACCACCAGATGGGGCCCGCCCTCCACCAGCGGCCAGTCACGCACGCGCAGCCGCAGCGTCCATGACCCTGGCGGCAACAGGCTGTCCGGAGCGGGCGAGACGATCTCCACCACCGGCTGGCGGGTCGCCAGGGCCGCCTGAATCTGCTGCACCGCTTCAGGCGGCGAGACCTCTTGTAAGGGGGGCATGACGCGCCCGCTGCTCAGCGTCTGGATGTCCGCCTGCGGCGAGCGCCGCCACGGAGGTGACAGGGCCGCGGCGGGGAGCGGCAGCGACACGCCCGCCAGGGTCAGGGCCAGCAGCAGCGGCAGCAGCCGGAGCCACCGCTTCAGCGCGGGGACAACGGCTGACAGCAGGCCGTGCCCGAGTCCCGGAGGGACCTGCTGACTCCTGCCGTTCACGCCGCACCGCCGTGGGAACCGTTCATTCTGCCCAGGGGTGGGCCTGGCCTGACTTGTTGATTCAATGCCGCCTTTATGGCTCGACAAAGCAATAAACAAAGCCCTCCCGATCGAGCGGTTTCAGTGATCACAACCCTATGCCAGACCCCAGTCAGGGCCTGGTTTGGCCGGGGATTGAACCTTTGTAACTGCCTCCCTATTTCGCTTGATTTCGGCCCCTATACTTCCGCCAGCGGTCCCCTTTCGGGGCCCCATGCCCCAGCCAGGGGGCAACCCTCTCCCCAGTCGGGGCAAGGGTTTTCCCCGCCCATGGCTGGGGCCCGTGGCCTGGGTGGGTCCCTGTGACTCCCCTTGCCATAGGTCCCACGGCGATCCCGGCTCCGCCCAGGCGGTGCCGTCCAGGGGTCGCTGAAGGGGTGGACCTCCACCTCGATTCCGTCCCTCGAGGAACCTCTCGATGACCATCAGCCCACCAGAGCGTGGGAAAACGAAGGACATGGTCGACCGGAACCGCGTTCCGGCCACGTTCGAGCTTTTCGAAAAGCCCGGCCACTTCGACCGCTCCCTCGCCAAGGGTCCCAAAACCACCACCTGGATTTGGAACCTCCACGCCAACGCTCACGACTTCGACAGCCACACGAGCGATCTTGAAGAGGTCTCTCGCAAGATCTTCTCGGCTCACTTCGGCCATCTGGCCGTCATCTTCATCTGGCTGAGCGGCGCCTTCTATCACGGTGCCCGCTTCTCCAACTACTCCGGCTGGCTCGCCGACCCCCTGCACGTCAAGCCCAGTGCGCAGGTGGTCTGGCCGATCTTCGGCCAGGAGATCCTCAATGGCGATGTGGGTGCCGGCTTCCACGGCATTCAGATCACCTCCGGCC
>CAYNGR010000187.1:0-3722 GCA_964396755.1 uncultured Cyanobium sp.
TCATCCACGGCGGCGATGCGGTCGCCGTCGCCGTCGAACACGATCCCCATCGCCGGCCGGCCGGAGGCCGTGCTGGCCTCCACCTCGGCGATCAGCTGCTCGAGATAGGGCGCCAGCGGCTCGGGTGGATGGCCGCCGAACAGCGGATCGCGCTGGCTGCGGATCTCGCGGATGGCCCCGGCGGCGACCGCCTCTGGGCCCAGCAGGGCCGGCAGCACCCCGGCGGCCGAGCCGTGCATCGGATCGACGATCACCGTCAGCCCCAGACGCTGCAGCCCCTCGGCCAGGGCGCCGGTGTCCACCCGGCCCCTGAGCCCCGCCACGTAGGCACCCATGGCATCAAAGCGCTCGGTGGCGCCGCTGATCGGCACCGTGATGCCGCCGGCGGCCAGCCGACGCTCGACGCGCTGGGTGAAGTCCCCCTCGACCGAGCCGCCGAACGGCCCCTTGATCTTCAGGCCCAACCATTCGGGCGGGTTGTGGCTGGCGGTGATCACCAGCGCCCCCAGAGCGCCTCGTTCGACCACCGCCCAGCTGGAGGCCGGCGTGGGCGTGGGGGTTTCGGCCAGCACCGGCACCAGATCGGCGCCGCGCACCGCTGCTGCGATCGCCTCAGCCAGCTCCGGCGCCAGGAAGCGGCGGTCGTAGCCGAGCACCACCTCACGGCTGTCGAGGCCATCGGGGGCGCTGCTCGCAAGCTCACGCGCCGCCGCCGCGGCCACCGGCAGCAGGCGCTCCACCGTGATGTCCACGCCGAGGATGCCGCGCCAGCCGTCGGTGCCGAAGGCGATCGCAGCGGCCTCCAGGGGCAGGGGGGCTGAGGCCATGGCGCAGCGAAGCAGCTGGGGCCGTTCGTAGCAGTGCGGCCACCCGCCATGGCGCGCGCGGGTGACGGCATGAGGGCAGGCCACCGTCGCGCCTAGCGTGCGGCGATGCCCGCGGCGCCATCCCCCAACCCCGGAGCCGGAGCCGACGCGAGTGCTCCGCTCACCGACCGTCTGCTGCGCAGCTGGGTGCGTTGCCGCCGGCGTGCCTGGCTGGACCGGCATGGCCCGCTGGAACAGCGCCGCTGGAATGCCCACCGGGCCCTGGCGCTCGATGAACAGCTGCGCTGCTTCCAGCAGCTGCTGCCCCAGCGTCCCGGCCGCGGCGAGCCGGCCTGCAGCCGGGGAGATGCCGGCGTGATGGGGCTGCGGCTGTACGGCCAGCTGCAGCTGCCGGGCCTGCCCCGCGCTCTCGCCCTGGAGGCCCATCCGCCACTGCTGCAGCGCGTCGATGGACGCAGCCGCTGGGGGCCGTTCGCCTACCGGCCCGTGATGGCCCGCCAGGGGCGCAACCTGACGCGCGAGCACCGGCTGCAGCTGACCCTGTGGGGACGGCTGCTGGAGCTGCACCAGCAGGGGGGCGTGCCGAAGGCCCTGGTGGTGGGCCCCGGAGAAGGCAGCCTGATGCGCGAACAGCTGACGCTGACGCCGGCACTGCAGCGGCAGCTCGATGAGAGCCTCGAACGTCTGGCCGGCGACCTGCAGCGGTCGCAGCCGCCACCCCTGGTGAATGACCGCAAGAAGTGCGTGCTCTGCGGCTGGCGCTCCCTCTGCGATGCCGTGGCCGCAGGAGAGGGGCACCTCAGCGAGGTGAGCGGCATCGGCGGCAAGCGCCGCGATCTGCTGCTCGCCCAGGGCATCGGCAGCCTGGCGGAGCTGGCGGCGGCCGATCCCCTGCAGCTGGCCGAGGAGCTGGCCGTGCATGGAGAACAGCACCGCGAGGTGGCCCCCCAGCTGGTCGCCCAGGCAAGGGTGCAGGCGGCGGGCGACGCCATCCGCCGCCCAGGGGCAGTGGGCGAGGCCCTGCCGGAGCTGCGCCAGGCGGCAGGGGTGTTGATCTACGACATCGAGTCGGACCCAGACGCCCGCGACGATTTTCTGCACGGCTTCCTGTCGCTGCGGCGCCAGGCCGATGGAGGCTGGCCCAACCCCGGACAACCGGCGGCCGGACAGGCGCAGGCCGCCCCCCGGAGCCTGGGCTGCCGTTTCCATCCGCTGCTGGCGCTGCAGGAGCACGGTGAGGAGCGGCTGTGGCAGCGGCTGCGCACCCTGCTGGCGCTGCAGGCCGACTGGCCGGTGCTGCACTACGGCGAGACCGAATCAATCAACCTGCTGCGCCTGGCTGAGCGCCAGGGGGCCAGCGCCGAGGAGCGCCAGGCGCTCAAGGCGCGCCTGATCGATGTGCATCAGCGGCTGCGCCAGCACTGGCTGCTGCCGGTCAACAGCTACGGCCTCAAGGCGGTGGCGGGCTGGCGCGGCTTCCGCTGGAGCCAGAGCGGCGTCGACGGCGCCCGCTGCCTGCTCTGGTGGCGCCAGTGGCGGCTGGGGCGGCGCACACCGGCCCGCAGCCGTCATCAGCTGCGTCGGATCTTCACCTACAACCGCGATGACTGCCTGGCCACCTGGGCGGTGGCCGCCTGGCTGCTGGAGCAGGACCGGCGCTGAGCGCACGGCCGCCCAGCCAGTTCAGGCCGCGCCCAGCTCCCGAAGGCGTCGCCGAGCAGCCGCCCAGCGTTGGGGGCATCAGCCCTCCGATCGCCCCTGTCCGCCGGCCCCCACGGGGGGAGCCACGAAGCGCTCAGGCAGCGACAGCTGCAGCGTCAAGGGCTCGGATCCAGCCCGCTCCACAGTCAGCGTCGCGGCATCGAGGGCCGAGCGCCGCACCAGGGCCAGCCCGATCCAGCCGCCGCCCTCGGGCAGGGCAAACGCGGAGGTGACCACCCCGGCCCGGTCATCGCCGGCATGCAACGCCGCTCCCGGCGCCGGCCCCTCACCGGCGGCAACGAACCAGCGGCGCAGCTGCCGCCGGACACCGTCGTAGGTGGCGAGCTTGGCCAGGGTCTCCTGGCCCACATAGCAGCCCTTGCTGAGGCTCACCCGGGGCGCCAGGCCAAGCTCGAAGGGATTGGTGTCGTCGTTGACCTCGGCCGGGCAGGCGGGCCAACCGAGCTGGATGCGCCAGCGCTCCTGCGCGGCCGCGTCGAGGCGCGGCCGGGCGAGCAGGGCGCGGGCCTCGTCCTCCAGCTCAGCCGCGACGGCCGTGTCGGGGTCCGGCAGCAGCAGGGACTGGCCCAGCCAGAAGCCCTCGGCGCCCTGCAGAGGACGCCACTGAGGATCAGCGGCGGGCCCGGACTGGGCCGCCTGCGCGTCCTTGGCGGCAGCGTGCACAGGCTCGAGCAGCAGCCCCTGGCGCAGAGGGCCGAGCTCCACCGCATCGGCGGGGAACAGCACGCGATCGAGGCCCTGGCGCACCGCGTCGCCGTCCCCCTCGCGGATCACCAGCCAGGCGCCGTCCTCGCTGACCAGCACCTCAGCCAGGGCGCGCAGCCGCGCCGTGGGGCTGATGCAGCAGGTGGACAGCCACTGGCCTGGGCGAGCCAGTTCGATCGCCTGGCTGGTCTGGCCATGCAGGAAGCGCAGGCTGTCAGGCCCCTGCAGGCGCAGCAGCGACACCGGCGAGGCGGCGACGCTGTCGTCCGCTGGACGCCAGCCCCAGGCGGCATCCACGCCGTCCGCAACCGCGGCGACGGCCGCCTGGGCATCAAAAGAGGCTGAGCTGCGGCTGGGAGGCGCCATGGGGAGGGGGAAGCGTCAGGCGTGGAGCAGAGACAGAGCCCGGGAAGGGCAGGCGGCAGGGGCGCCGGCTCAGGGAGACCCTGCGGTTGGCAGGTGCGCGAC
>CAYNGR010000187.1:3822-5210 GCA_964396755.1 uncultured Cyanobium sp.
GCCACCTCCTCGAGCAGGAACAGGCTGCGCAGCGTCAGTCCCGCGGCCGCCATCGCCTCGCTGCCCCCCTCCTGACGATCGACGATGGCCACCACCTGGTCGACGACGTAGCCAGCCTCACGCAGCTGGTTCACGGCCTTGAGGGCCGAGCCGCCCGTGGTGACGACGTCCTCCAGGACGGTGATGCGACTGCCGGCAGGGGGCAGCGGGCCCTCCAGCCAGGCACCGGTGCCGTGCCCCTTGGCCTCCTTGCGCACAATCAGGGCATCGAGGCTGCGGCCCGCCACAGCGGCCTGCAGGGCGACGGCGCTGACCAGGGGGTCGGCACCGAGGGTGAGGCCCGCCACGGCGAGCGCCGCGGGTTCGACCTGCTCGAGCATCAGCGCGCCCAGCATCGCCAGCCCCGGGCCGCTGAGGCTGACCGGCTTGCAGTTGACGTAGTGCTCACTGGTCCGTCCGGAGGCGAGCGTGAAGCTGCCGCGCCGGTAGGCGCGCTCCGCCAGCAGCTGCAGCAGGGCGGTGCGGGCCTCGGGACCGGACAGGGCGGGAACAACCATCAACGGAGACGGCCAGGATGGTGGCCGGAAAACTCACTCGCTAGTTTGTGCCCGCCGTGTGCGGGCCTTGCAGGACATGCCATCGACCCTCAGCCGGCGGACCAGCAGCAGCGGCGACGTGGACCCGCACCGCGTCAGCGGCTGGAGCCCCGGCGCAACGGGGCTGGGGCTTGCAGCCCTGGGCCTGCTGTGGGGAGCGATTGCCCCGGCCCAGGCAGGCCCGATGAGCTGCAGCACCAGCCTGGAGGCTCCGATCATGGTGACGCGGGAGGCGTCGGGCTCGCTGACGATCCCAGCCTCGCCGGTGGAAGTCACCCGCTGCGTGCCGGTGGAGACGGTGCCGCAGCTGATCGAGCGGCGGGCCTACACCTGGACGGCTCCTTACGCGGCGGGAGTGGATCTGGTGCACCAGGCCACCTCGATCCTTGGAATCTCCATGGGCGGCCGCAGCGGCAATCGGGTGATGGGCTTCGGCTTCCCGGATCAGACCCTGATCTGGGATGCGACGGCCATTCACAACACGGCCAACAGCCTGCTCGAACTGCAGTCAAATCCGATGCCCCTGCGCACACCGGATCTGGTCAGCGTGTTCAGCAACAGCCTCGGCAGCGGCGGCAGACTGGCCCAGCCACCGAATCCCGAAGAGGGAGGCCTTCCCTCCGTGCTGCTCAATCCACCCCAGACGCTGCCCGCCCAGAGCGGCAGCAATCGCGGCTTGTGGTGAGGCGGGGCGGCTCCGGCAGCCGCCGACAGCGGGGGTCTAGCAATCTGGTGAATGCAGCGGACTCATAATCCGCCTTAGGTGGGTTCGATCCCCACGACCCCCATTTC
>CAYNGR010000188.1:0-5191 GCA_964396755.1 uncultured Cyanobium sp.
CGGTGCACTCGTATTTGATGATCGCGATGACGCGGCAGCGCTCCAGTTCATCGAGTTCTTGAACAGCTTTTAGCCGCCGCAGTTCGTCGTAATTGGTGCATTCATGCCGTAGTTCCTGGGTGGTGACATGCTCGCGAGCCCTCAGGCGGTTGAGGTTGGTCAACCGCACCCGGTCGTGCCAGTAATCAAAGAGGGCTTTCTGGTCTGCACCGCCGAGCATCCCGGAACCCTCCTGACCAGCACCAGATCGCCAACCGATCCTAAGGAGCGTCATCGCTGCAGGCCTCAGCGCAGAGGAGCCGGGCCTGCGGTCCGGCGGCTCTCCAGCCGCAGGATGCGTTGGGCACGCAGGTCGGTCTCGGCAGCCCACTGCACGGGCGGCTCTGGCTGCTGCAGCGGGGGGTCTGCCGCCCCAGACCGCGGAGAGGGTCGGTTCATGGTGGCAACGATGGGAAGCACCACCAGCAGCTCAGCAGCAAGGAGCAGGTCGATCTGGGGCATGGCGAGAAGGGATCAGGCGTCAGTGAGCACAGCCTCAGCCCCTTGGTGCCGTTCTTGATCAGTTCTCCTGCGAAAGAGCAGCGGCTGCAGGCCGCCCTGGCGGTGTACGCGCCAGGCTGAGCCGATGCCCGGGCCCGGGGACCGGGAGCGGGCCTGCGGCCTTGGGCGGACGGATTTCGCTTTGTTCGGACGATTCCGGCGAGATGATGAAGATTGCTGCGGATCTGCAGCTCCTTCCGCACCCCTCTCGCCTCAGTCGCCACGCGGGGTGATGCCAGAACTATTCACCCCACACATAGATCCAGCCTCCTGTGAATCACCGCTCCTTGCAGCTGCATTCGGAAGATGGAAGTCGATGTTCTGCCTGGCATGGTCTTCCTGCCCCCAACCTCTGATTTCCCACCAGATCCGGAACCGCTGGAACGTGAGGTGCTCAACAGCACCTATCTGGAGCTGAGGAATTGCTACTCCAGCCTGATGCGCAGCCGCGCCCAGCATCGGCGCCTGGCCAACAAGGCCAAGGATGAAACCGCCCTCCTCAAGGAGCGAATCACGGCCCTGGCCAGCCGTGACCTGCCCCAACGCAAGGAACTCTACGAACTTCTGGAGATCGTGACGGCCATCGCCGGTGACATCGAAGATGCCGGCGATGATCTGGTGAATGGCTTCAGCAGGTACAAGAAAGGGCGTCATACCTTTCAAGGCGGCGGCTATCTCGGCGATCTGATGCGGGCCGTGATTCATTTCATCAATCGCTGGGGCCGCACCAAGGACCGCCTCGGCGATCTCAAACAGAAGCAGCAGCAGCTGATCAATAAGTCCCAGGACCTGTTGGGCACGCCGCCACTGCCACCAGGTGGCAACGGCCACGGACCCGCAATCGCGACAACTCCACCGCCTGGGGACGGTGTGCCGGGGCCCATCGACGTCAGCACGAACGGGAGCCACCCGCAGCAGCCGGCCGAGCCCACAGACGCTCAGCTGCAGCCACCACAGCAGCCCCTGCCCCAGCCGCAGCCCCAGGATCAAGCCAAAGGAGCTAACGACCATGGGTGAGATCGCCGACACCATGCGCTCCGCCCTGCGTGAGCTGGCCCAGGCCGATGCCCGGCTCTATCGCGGCCTGGCTGAAGAGCTGGGCGATGGCGCCACCGCCGTCGAGGAACCCCGCGCCCTGATCCAGCCCGAGGGCGGCGCCCCCGCCACGGAAGCTCAGCTGCTGGCCCTGAAAGGCGATGTCCTGCAGGAGCTCTGCGCACAAAGGGGGATCAAGGTGGCCAAGCGCGCCCGGAAGGACGTGATGGTGGGCCTGCTGCTGGCGGATCCCAACGGCCCGCCGCCTCTGTCCCTGCTGCCCCCTCCCAAGACCAAAGCCTCTTCAGGCAGGAAGGGCCCGGGGGGCACGGGGAAGGCTGGCACCGCTGAGCTCCAGGCCCTGGAGCAGCGCCTCGTTCGCCTGGAGCAACTGGTGCTGCTGATCGCTCAGCAGGTGGGCGTGGCCCCGGACGCGATCGTGCGGTTGCTGCCGCCGGCAACTCCTGAGTGAATGCCGGTCACGGCGGCCTGGATCATCTAGCTTAGAAGCCCCACTGGTAGCGAATTTTCTCTAACAAGCCACCATGACTCCTGACAAAAGGGACTGGATCAATCGGATCAAGGCCAGGGTTCAAAACGAAGTAACCCAGATAGAGAACAGGGAGGATTTGACAGTCGAGCAAAAGGTTACAAGAACAATTAATATCTTCTCTGCGGCATGTGCCGCCGCAGCATCCCAGCCGCTTCCTTTTGCCGATATCTTCATTCTTACGCCAATACAGGCTTATATGGGCTCAAGATTAAGCGCCATCCGCGGGATGCCGCTTAGCGATGCAAAAGCGAACGAACTCCTTAAGGAAATCTTGGGAACGATCGGAATGGGCATGCTCGCGCAGCAAGCTGCGCTTGGGCTTTATAAGACAGGACTTCCATTCCTCGCAGGCTTTACAACAATTCCACTTGTCTATGGCTTAACTTTTGCAATCGGCCGAACTATGGACTACTACCTTAAAGAAAAATCGAAAGGTCGGACTGTTTCAGCGGCAGACCTCAAACGAATGTGGAAAGAATATAGAGCTGAAGGCCGAGACCGCGGGAAGGACTACAAACCAGAAGAATGAGCAAGACATCCATACGCTTTATAAGTTGCCGCTTTGACGAAGCAGCAATTCTTGGCGCTCTTGCCAAGGTTGCCTTTTCTTCTCAGTCATTAGAGGAAATAGACTACGGGGTTCTGGCAGCACTGCAGCGAAGCTCTCCAGAATGGAACCTGCCGCTTGACCAAGTCGGCAAAAAGCTCAATGACTATGACGAAGACCAGATCGCCGGTCTTGTCAGCAATGTGAAGGGGATTCTTCACGAAATGGAGTTCCAGGTTCTCGAGAACTCAGATGGTGACAGCGTCTTTGCAGCGCTTTTTCCAGAAACGAATCATCAATCTGTTGATGTCCAGCTTTTCGATCGGGCAACCAATGAATCCTGGGAGATACAGCTCAAGGCAACAGACAACCCAGGCCTCATATCGTCATGGATGGAGTCTAACCCAGATACTGAGATTCTTGTCACGGAAGAAATTGCTGAACGGATGGACCTTGAATCGTCGGGACTAAGCAATGACGACCTAACCATTAGGGTTGAAGACTTTGTAGACAGAATGCAGGAACTTGAAGCGAATGCCAGTGAAACCCTATGGGACTACTTCCCCTTGCTGCCGATCCTCTCGTCGGGCATCATTGTATTTGAGCTGTGGCGCCGATACCGTCAAGGCACGATTACTCTTGAGCAATTCAAAGCTCTGATATTGAAAACGCTTGGAATCAAAGCTGCCAAGTACGCAACATTAATGGCGGCCCTTTCAGTGCCTGGTCTCAACATCGCTGTCGGCACCTATCTTCTGGCCTCTCTTGTTATGTCGAGCGCGGCATTCACCAAAGAAGCATTGAACTTTCGTCCGTTCGGATGGCTGACATGAGAACTCATATTCTCGAGCAGATTGTCTGTCTATTTGCACGCATGGTACATGCCTTGAACGGCTGTCCTAGCAGGTTGCCATGGCTATTAGACTTATACTCTGAACCTTGGAGCGGCTTCGTGGCGCCGCAGACGATCTGATGGCTAGCCTCGTCAACACACATCTGATTGGAGCACAGGTATCCGAGGTCTATAAATGGCTTTGCTTCGTCAGCTATCTTTGCCTCTCTGAAGATGAACGGAACGCGGGGAACCTTGATGACGTTCAGTGCATTCTTGAGTATGTGGCCAAACATCGAGCAAGAGATCTCAGTGAATCGGGCCAATGGTGGGAGCAATTTAATGATAACCGCGGTGTGCGAATGTATGCCTCCGTCTTAATTAGAAGTATTCGGAACAGCCCAAGGACTCTTCTGCTTGGACTCAATCCGCAGCAAAAAAAGAGCCTTGCGTTGCTTTTTAGCGAGTTTCGTGGCCTAGCCCTTTCATTGCGATCTGCAAGGGACTCAGAGGCTCACGGCTTCCTTGCTGCTGGTGAGGCACAATTTAATAGCAGTTACGGCATCCAGGCGCTAAGGCTGTTTGATGTTGCTAATGCTCTGTATGAATTGGTCCTCGTAATCGGGAATTCGCATCGTGACGAGGTCAATCGATTTAGCTTTCGTGTCGCCAGACCAACGCCACAGGAAATCGACCCATATCGCAGCAAGGTTCTTGAAGTCTTTACTGGCTCAGGCATCCTTAATGTTAAAAGTGATGATAATCCATCGGCAAGCCAAGACGAAGATGCAGTGGAAACGCAATTTTCTATGAATGATCTACTGGCCCAGGTCGAGCAGGTTTTGCAAGACGGATATGAAGCAAACATGGGTCCAATTCAGGAGCTTCGGGAGGCCCTTACTCAGGAACTTGCATCGATTCGTAGCGAGCTTCGTGCCTTTACGACTCAACATAACCCCATCGCCCAAGATCACTCTGAGGCTCCAGCGGCGAATTGGGCAGACGAGACGCGAGCCAATTCACCAGTGCTCACCTTCAGTGGGGACTTAGGTAAGGATCTTGTTGCTCTGCGAGATGCAATTTTCGAGAGTACTCAACAAAGAGTTCCTGGATTTAAGCACTATCACAATATTCTGCAGCGCCCAATCATTAGGCAGATCCTGCAGACAAGGGCTTCTGCTTATTCGCAGGTCAAGGATCTGCCTGAATTTAAGTCGCGGATCATTGGTATGTCTAGATCCTTTGCATTGCCCGAGCAAGAAGAGGAGTTTGCAGGACAGATAGATCTTCTTCTGTCGCACTACAACGGCATTCCCTTTTGAAATCTAGGCTCTTAGATTCCTTCTATATCGGCTTATTTCGCAGCGCGGCTGCGGGATGGTCCCTGGGTCGTGGGGAAGATTCACCAGCGCGGAACACCGGCTCCAGCAGCGCCAAAACCCGTTAATTCGCTGCAACAATCAGTACCAGGCTAAGCCCATGTTCATTGGCTAGGCTGAGCTGGCTGGTCATATATGAATTGAATGAGTAAGCGACAAGTAGTACAAAGAGTCTTCCGAATGCTGGGTGGGCTCATTTCGGAAGCCGCAGTTCTGTATCGCGAATCGACTAAGACAGTTTCCGAGAAATCAGCCCGTCAGGCTGCTGAGGATGCCCGCCAGGAAGCAGCCAGAGAAGAGGCCGC
>CAYNGR010000189.1:0-5138 GCA_964396755.1 uncultured Cyanobium sp.
AACATCAACTCCCAGCCCTTCCAGCGCTGGCAGAACCGCTTCGAGTTCGTCGCCGAAGCCGTGCGCCTCGCCCAGGAAGAGACCGGCGAAAAGAAAGGTCACTACCTGAACTGCACCGCCGCCACTCCTGAGGAGATGTACGAGCGGGCCGAGTTCGCCAAGGAACTCGGGCAGCCGATCATCATGCACGACTACATCACCGGTGGCTTCACGGCCAACACCGGTCTGGCGAAGTGGTGCCGCAAGAACGGCATGCTGCTGCACATCCACCGCGCCATGCACGCGGTGATCGACCGTCATCCCAAGCACGGCATCCACTTCCGTGTGCTGGCCAAGTGCCTGCGCCTTTCCGGTGGTGACCAGCTGCACACCGGCACCGTGGTCGGCAAGCTCGAAGGCGACCGTCAGTCGACCCTCGGCTACATCGACCAGCTGCGTGAATCCTTCGTTCCCGAAGATCGCAGCCGCGGCAACTTCTTCGATCAGGACTGGGGTTCCATGGGCGGCGTGTTCGCCGTGGCCTCCGGCGGTATTCACGTCTGGCACATGCCGGCGCTGGTCGCCATCTTCGGCGACGACTCCGTGCTGCAGTTCGGTGGTGGTACCCACGGTCACCCCTGGGGTTCGGCCGCTGGCGCCGCTGCCAACCGCGTGGCTCTGGAAGCCTGCGTCAAGGCACGCAATGCCGGCCGCGAGATCGAGCGTGAAGGCCGCGACATCCTGATGGAAGCCGCCAAGCACAGCCCCGAGCTGGCGATCGCTCTGGAAACCTGGAAAGAGATCAAGTTCGAGTTCGACACCGTCGACAAGCTCGACGTCCACTGATCGCCTGGGATCACGTGATCGTGGCGTGCATGGCATCGCCAAACTCGCCATGATCACGCAGAGTTCACTTATCTGTTGACGTCCTAATTCCGAACGTCAAATGATCAGCCGGACTCTGAAGATCCGCACAGCGACAGGGCGACAACGCTCTTTTCCTACTGTCATCCCCTTCACCGCAAGGATCCCCATGCCCTTCAAGAGCACCGTGGGTGACTACCAAACAGTCGCCACCCTCGAAACGTTCGGCTTCCTGCCCCCGTTCACGCAGGATGAGATCTACGACCAGATCGCTTACATCGTGGCTCAGGGTTGGAGCCCCCTGATCGAGCACGTTCACCCCAGCCGTTCCATGTCGACCTACTGGTCGTACTGGAAGCTGCCGTTCTTCGGTGAGAAGGACCTCGGGGTGATCGTCAACGAACTCGAGGCCTGCCACCGCGCCTACCCCGACCATCACGTTCGTCTGGTCGGTTACGACGCCTACACCCAGAGCCAGGGTGCCTGCTTCGTGGTGTTCGAGGGCCGCTGAGCCCAGGCACTGCCTGCACCTGTCAGAAGGGCCCACATCTCACGTTTGATCGGGCCCTTCCTGACGTCCACAACAAATCCCTGATCCGATTGGTTTCACCTGCGTGAGATCGGAATCAGCGCAACCCACCTTCAACTCCGGTGTCCGCCGGAGCTGGAGCGGGCTCTGCACCCATCAACTCCTCATTTCGGGCGGATATGGCCAGCACATCGAGTCGTGAAGCAGCCCTGGAGCGGCGCAAAGCCCTCACGGATGGCGGCAAGAAAGCTGTTGGTCGCTACACCTCAGGTCCCAGTCGTGTGCGCTCGGCAGCGGATGCACGTCCGACCCGCACCGACCCCGCGGCGGTGGCATCGCCTGTCGCCAAGCCGAGCGAAGCAAGCCCTACAACACCGGTGCGCCCCTCCCGGCCCAGCCGCAGTGTCGAGCTGAGTGCCCGGCCGGCCGCTTCGGCCCCAGTGCGCTCCAATGCACGCCCGATCAGCAATCCCAGCCGCGATCTGGTGCTCGCCCGCCGTGAGGCGCTCTCCAAGCGAGGCAAGCGCGCCGACACCTCGCGCGATCGCACCCGCACCGACCTGGGACAGACCCCCACCCGTGGCACCGGCACAGCTCAGAGCAGCTCTGCACCTGAGCACAAGTGCAAGTGCCAGGAGCGCGAGGCCTCCGCACCGGTCGCCTCCAGCAGCAGCCTGCCGTCGCTGTCGACATCGCTGGCCGGCAGGACCGCCGCAAGTTCAAACAACGGCACTGGCCGCACCCCCCGTCGTGCCGCCCAGCACAACCCCAGTCGCGCCCTCGTCCTGGCCCGCCGTGAAGCGCTGGCCAAGCGGGGTAAATCCGCCAGCACCCCCAGCAGCAGCACCGCCGCCACGGTGGCGCGACAGAGCAGCCCGGACCTGAGCACCCGCGAACTGGCCCAGAAGGTTCGTGAACTCAAGAGCAAGGTCGGGTCGGCCGGCAGTGCCCGCAACGGCGGCACCCGCCCCACCGGTCCCAACCGCCACGGCGCCAAGCAGACTGCCGCCGCCGACGCTCACTGGAAGGTGGGCGCCAGCCAGACCCTGTCGGGTCAGACCGTGACCGGCACTCAGGCCAACCGTTCTCCCAAGACCACCGGAAACGAGGCGGCCACCTGTCGCACGATCACCGGCACCGAGTATCTGGGCGCCGAAGTGTTCCAGACCTTCTGCGGCACCCAGCCCTCCGCCCCGGTTCAGCCGGCCAAGGTGCGCGTCACGGCCACCAGCCATGGCAACCGGGTCACCGGCAACGAAGTGGGACGCAGCGAGAAGGTGACCGGCGATGAGCCCGGAACCTGCAAGAACGTCACCGGCACCGAATACATCTCCGCCAATCAGTCCGCGGCCTACTGCGGTGGGGTCAACCCCTCCGTCCGCAAGGTCGGTCGCAGCCAGACGCTGGGCGGTCAACCCGTCAGCGGCGTGCTCGTCGGGCGCAGCGAAAAGGTAACCGGCGATGAGCCCGGCTCCGGCCGCCAGCTCACCGGTGACCAGTACATCGGTGCCGAACCTCCGGCTGCCGGCCATGCTCCCACCAAGGTGGCGAGCCTGCAGACGCTGCGCGGCACCGGCATCACCGGCACCCACGTGGGCCGCAGCCAGCAGGTGACCGGCGATGAGCCCGGCAGCTGCCGCATCATCACCGGTGATGAGTACATCGGCACCCAGCAATACGACGCCTTCTGCGGCGGGCGCCCTGCTCCCGAAGCGGCCAAGGTCGGCTTCAGTGTCACCAACCGCAGCCAGGTGGTCAGCGGCACCCGCACCGGCCGCAGCGAAAAGGTGACCGGCGATGAGCCCGGCACCTGCAAGGTCGTCACCGGCACGCCCTACGCCGGTCTCGAGGAAGCCGGCAACTGGTGTTCCGGCAAGCAGGTGGAGGCGGTCCGCCAGCGGACCCCAGTCCGCATGGGCACCGTGATGAGCGGCATCCAGCCGGGCATCGGCGGTGTGATGACCGGCGCCGAACGTGGTGCCTGCGAAGACATCACCGGGACCCCCTATGTGGGTCCCGACCAGATGCTGGAAGCCTGCGGCGCCGCCTCCAGCAACGACGCCGATTTCCCCCAACCGCTGGAGGATCAACCCTGGCAGCGCTTCAGCATTCAATCGCCCGCCCGCGCCGCCCAGTCCGGCAAGGAACGACGCGGTGGTGTCACCGGATCGAGCACCGAAGTGGGTGGGGGGCGCATCACCGGCCCTTTCGCCATGGCCGGTGACAAAATCACCGGCACCGAAACCTTCCGCTTCAACCAGAGCCCCCGTCCGCTCTCCCGCGGTCCCATCCAACCGCCTGCTGCAGCTGCCGCAGCCCCGGCAGAGGCTGATCCCCAGCGCGCCACCTCACGCGTCACTGGCGAAGGCATCTCCGCTGGCCTGAAAATCACCGGCGACGACTGGGATCGCGGTGAGCGCGTCACCGGCACCGAGGGTGTCTCGGCGCGCAACCGCAACCCAAGCCGGGTCGGCACCGTGATGCCGATGCGCAGCCACGACTACAAGCGCAATCAGGACATTCCCGTCCCCGAGAGCCGGATCACGGGTTCCAGCGGCAACACCAACGCCGGTTCCCTGATCACCGTCTCCGGCGGAGCCCGCGGCTGATCTCCCCATGCCCCGCCGCCCGGTCCAGTTGAACCGGCCGCTGGCTCCCACAGCCCAGCGGCGTCGTCCCGGTTCCCCCGATCCCCAGGATCGTCCCGACGCACAAACCAATCCGCCTGTGCTGCGCGGCACCGCCGCGCGCCAGGCCCGGATCCAGGCGCTCGCCCAGGTCGTCTCCCCCAGCCGTCCCAGCGGACGCACCCGCCCCGGCGCGATCAGCGCCAGCGCCATCCAAACGGTCGGCTCACCTGCCGGCGCCACTGCTCCCAGTGCCACTGCTGCCGTGGTACGGAGTTCAGGGCCCAGGGGCGTCTCCACTGCCGCTGCCTCGCAGCCGGCCCCTGTCAATCCGCGGGCACGCCGCCGCCGACAGAACCCCGCCCCAAGCATCTCCCCAACGGCCGCCCATCCCCTGGTGGACGGCATCCGCAATGCCGCCCTGCGGGCCTACGACAGTCGCGTCAAGGATGCCTTCGATCGCATCGTGCCGGTTCTGCAGCGGATCTCCGCTCTGCAGCACGAGCAGGACTTCATCCCTCGGGCCCAGGAACTCGCCAGGCGCGAGCTCGGCTACGACCTGCCGCTGCAGGTTCTGGAGCGGGCCTGGGTGACCCAGCTCGACATGCGCACCCTGTTCGCCTGGTGCGTGTTCGAGGCCTACGAACAGACCAGCATCTCGTTCTTCAATGACGATCCGCTGGGCGGCCAGCCCGGCAGCACCTCCGCCCAGGAGTTCGACGCCTTCCTGCTGTCCTGCGGCTTCCACCTGCTGGACATCACCCCCTGCGCCGATGGCCGGCTGGCGCACGCCATCGCCTACGGCCTGCGCATCCCGTTCAGCTCGGTGCGTCGCCGCTCCCATGCCGGTGCGCTGTTCGACGTCGAGAACACGGTCAACCGCTGGGTCAAGACCGAGCATCGCCGCTACCGCGAGGCGATCCCCAACGCTGCCCATGAGCCGACCCGCTACCTGAAGGTGGTGCTCTACCACTTCAGCTCGCTGGATCCGTCCCATGAGGGTTGTGCGGCCCACGGCAGCGATGACGCCAAGGCGGCCGGCTGCGGCCTGCAGCGCCTCTCCGATTTCCAGACGGCCGTCGAGAACAGCTTCTGCTGCGGCGCTTCGGTGGATCTGCTGCTGATGGGCATCGACACCG
>CAYNGR010000190.1:0-5118 GCA_964396755.1 uncultured Cyanobium sp.
CCGAGGGACGCCGCCAGCACACCCTCACCGATCTGCTGCACCACGTCCATGACATCGAGGGCATGGAGCGGCTGCGGTTCGCCACCAGCCATCCCCGCTACTTCACCGAGCGTCTGATCGATGCCTGCGCCGATCTGCCCAAGGTGTGCGAGCACTTCCACATCCCGTTCCAGAGCGGCGACGACGAGGTGCTGCGCGCCATGGCCCGCGGCTACACGGTGGATCGCTACCGCCGCATCATCGAGCGGATCCGTGACCGCATGCCCGATGCGGCGATCAGCGCCGATGTGATCGTGGCCTTCCCGGGCGAGACCGACGCCCAGTACCGCCGCACGCTGGCTCTGATCGAGGAGATCGGCTTCGATCAGGTGAACACCGCCGCCTACTCGCCCCGCCCCGGCACACCGGCGGCCGACTGGCCCGACCAGCTCGAGGAGGGCGTCAAGGTGGAGCGTCTGCAGGAACTCAACGCCCTGGTGGAGCGGGTGGCGCGCCAGCGCAGCGCCCGTTACCAGGACCGCATCGAGCAGGTGCTGGTGGAGGGCGGCAACCCCAGGGATCCCGAGCAGCTGATGGGACGCACCCGCACCAACCGGCTCACCTTCTTCCCGGCCCGGCGACCCGATGGCCGTGCCATCGCCCCTGGCGACCTGGTGGACGTGCGCATCGATACCGTGCGCTCCTTCTCGCTGAGCGGGTCGCTGGTCTGAACCGCAGCGCCAGCGGGATCGCCGCCCCCCCTGGCCAGAGCCGGGATCGCTGATACGTTTGGCGCCGTTTCGATGGCGTCCCCCGGGGGCGCCGGCCCGCTTCCGGATGCCCCACTCTCCCGTCTGCGTCGGCCTGGTGTTCGGGGGAGCCTCCGGCGAGCACGCCGTCTCGATCCGCTCGGCCGCCACCGTGCTGTCTGCCCTCCGCCAGGGCGACAACGCCGACCGTTACCGGGTGCGTTGCTTCTACATCGATGTGCTGGGCCGCTGGTGGGATGAGCAGGTGGCGGCTCAGGTGCTGCAGGCCGGCAGCCCGGCCCGTCCCGAAGAGCTCGGCCCTGTGTCCCGACCCGGTTTCCAGGGTTTGCCCGCCGGGGCCCTGGAGGTGGAGGTGTGGCTGCCGGTCCTGCATGGTCCCAACGGCGAGGACGGCACGATCCAGGGCCTGTTCACCCTGATGCAGGTGCCGTTCGTGGGCTCCGGGGTGCTGGGCTCGGCGGTGGGCATGGACAAGCAGGCGATGAAGGCCGCCTTCGCCGCCGCCGGCCTGCCCCAGGTGCCCTACGCCTGCGTCCAGGCGGCGGAGCTGCAGGCCGATGCCGACGCTCTGCTCGATCGCCTCGAGCGCCAGCTCGGCTACCCCAGCTTCGTCAAGCCGGCCAACCTGGGCTCCTCGGTCGGCATCAGCAAGGCCACCGATCGCGCCGCCCTGCTGCAGGGCCTGCGCGAGGCGGCCGCCCTCGACCCGCGCCTGGTGGTGGAGCAGGGGGTGACGGCCCGTGAGCTGGAGTGCGCCGTGCTCGGCACCCGCGAGCTCAACGCCTCGGTGGTGGGGGAGATCCGCTTCGATGCCGACTGGTACGACTACGAGACCAAGTACAGCGACGGCCTCAGCCACACCGTCATCCCGGCGCAGGTCCCTGAGGAGGTGGCCGAACGGGTGCGGCGCATGGCGATCGAGGCCTGCCATGCCGTCGCCGCCAGCGGTCTGTCGCGTGTTGACTTCTTCTACGAGGAGGCCACCGGTGCGCTGTGGCTCAATGAGATCAACACCTTCCCGGGGTTCACGAGTCTGAGCATGTACCCGATGCTCTGGCAGGCCAGCGGTCTGGCGCTGCCTGAACTTGTCCACGAACTCGTGTCGGGAGCGAGAGAATCGCTGCCCCCTCAACACTCCCGTGGGGAGATCCACCCATGAGCCACGGTCTGGTCTGGTTGCCGCTGCTGCTGGTGTTCGTGCTGCTCACCGGCCTGGGCTGGCTGGAGCGCCGCCGTCAGCGTCTGTTCCGCGAGTGGGCGGAGGGCTCCGAGCTGGCCAAGCTGGATTCCTGCGGTGCGGCCCGCCTGCGCGACGGGTTGCTCAGCTGGAGCCGCTTCTCCGCCGGTCGTTTCGAGCCCGAGGGCGAATTCGTGATCAAGACCCTCGAGCTGGTCGAGCTGCTGTCGCTGCGCTCCGGTGAGGCGCCCCTCACCGACGAGAGCGAGGGGGCCTGCCGGCTGCGTCTGGTGGGAGGCGGTCAGCAGAAGGACCTGCCCTTCGCCGATGCCCAGCGCGCCCGCCTCTGGATCGGCGAGCTGATGAGCCGCTCCCGCTGCGATCTGTGATGCCCCCCATGGCCCCGCCCCCCCAGCCACGATGAGCGCCTCCACGATGACCCCAGGCAGCGAGGGCGATCCCTCGCCTGAACCCACAGCCTCGCCTGAGGCGACCCTGCCGGCGGTGGCGGCACCGCTGCCCCCCGGGGCCGCCCGGCGGCGTGAGATGCGTCAGCAGCGCCGCGCCGAGCGCTGGCGCAATCTCTGGCGTCTGGTGGTGTTCAGTGGCCTGTCGGTGGGGCTGACCACGGTGCTGCTCAGGCAGGGCTGGATCCTGCAGGATCCGTCCCAGGTGGAGGTCAGCGGCAGCCGCATCGTCAGTCGCGAGCAGGTGATCCAGGCCGGTCAGCTGCGCTTCCCGCTGCCTCTTCTGACCCTGCGCCCCCGCGAGCTGAGATCGGCGCTCTCGCAGGCGCTGCCGGTTGAGCAGGTGCGCGTCAGCCGCTGGATGCTGCCCCCAAGGCTGCGGGTGGACCTGGTGGACCGTCAGGCGGTCGCCCGTGCCCAGCGACGCACGCCCCGCGGGCCCGAGCTGGGCTTCATCGACCGGGTCGGCAACTGGATCGATCAGCGCCAGAGCGCCGGCCTGCCGATCCGGCCCCAGTCCGAGCTGATGGTGATCGGCTGGCAGCCGCGTCTCCGCCCTGCCCTGGAGACCGTTCTGGTCAATCGTGCGGCCATCGGGCCTGGCCTCAAGCAGATCCGTTTCGACGCGGGGGGAGACCTGTGGCTGACGACCAGCGAGCTGGGAGCCCTGCGTCTCGGCCCGATCGACGACCAGCTGCGGCGACGGCTGGAGGTGGTTGCCCATCTGAACCGCAACCTGCCGGCTCAGATCCGCGGCAAACGTCCGCAATTGATCGATCTGACCGATCCAGAGCAGCCCGAGCTGAGCCTGGCCGGCGCGGTGCGCATCCTTGATGAGGGGGGACCGGCGACGGCACGCCGGCCTCCTGGGGGGCAGTAAGTACAGCCCACTACACTCTGGACGATCGGCCAGCCATTGCACACAGGCGATTGCCTGACGCTGCATTTGGGGACAATCTGTTCTATCCCCACCAGGCCTGGGCCCTGCCCCCCGACATAATGCAACCGCAGTCCAACGGATTCCCTCCGGCGAAGGCCCTCGACCAGGGCCTGGTAGTGACCGTCCAACCGACTTCCGAGCCTGCGGCGCCCCCTTACGACGAGCCCCATCACATGACCGAGACCTCGCCCAGCGCCAACGGGATCGTGCCAAGCCAGACGGCACGCATTGAGGTCATTGGAGTCGGGGGCGGCGGCAGCAACGCTGTCAACCGCATGATCGCCTCGGATCTGCAGGGGGTGGGCTACCGGGTGCTGAACACCGATGCCCAGGCTCTGCTGCAGTCCTCGGCCCACAACCGCATTCAGCTCGGCCAGAAGCTGACCCGTGGCCTGGGGGCCGGCGGCAATCCCGTCATCGGCCAGAAGGCGGCGGAGGAATCGAAGGCCGAGCTGCAGCAGTCTCTGCAGGGAGCTGATCTGGTGTTCATCGCCGCCGGCATGGGGGGCGGCACCGGCACCGGCGCAGCACCGATCCTGGCTGAGGTCGCCAAGGAGTGCGGCGCCCTGACCGTCGGCATCGTCACCAAGCCCTTCGGCTTCGAGGGCCGCAAGCGGCTGCGCCAGGCCGAGGAGGGCATCGCCCGGCTGGCCGAGCACGTTGACACCCTGATCGTCATTCCCAACGACCGGCTGCGCGACGCCATTTCCGGGGCTCCGCTGCAGGATGCCTTCCGCGCCGCCGACGACGTGCTGCGCATGGGCGTCAAGGGCATCAGCGACATCATCACCAAGCCCGGTCTGGTCAACGTCGACTTCGCCGATGTGCGCTCGGTGATGGCGGATGCCGGCACCGCCCTGCTGGGCATCGGTGTCGGCTCCGGCCGCTCCCGTGCCAGCGAAGCCGCCCAGGCGGCGATGACCAGCCCGCTGCTCGAATCGGCCCGGATCGACGGTGCCCGCGGCTGCGTGATCAACATCAGCGGCGGCAGGGACATGACCCTCGAGGACATGACCACCGCGTCCGAGGTGATCTACGACATGGTCGACCCCGACGCCAACATCATTGTGGGTGCGGTGGTGGATGAGGCCCTTGAGGGTGAGATCCACGTCACGGTGATCGCCACCGGCTTCGACAGCAGCAGCGCCTATCGCCCTGAGCCCAAGCCCCGCAGCTTCAGCGAGCCGCTGCCCAACACGGCCGACAACGGCGACGACCGTGGCTCCGGCGCCATGATTCCCCCCTTCCTGCTCAACCGCCAGACCCGGATCGACTGAGCTCAGGGGAGTTCCGCTCCAGGCCGCGGCTCCGCTAAGGCCCTCGGCATGCAGCCGCTCAGCAGGCGGGCGCAACTGCATCCTTGGTCCTCTCTCGTCGGCAACAGGGTTGCCGCGCCCTGGGTCACTATTGAGCGGGTTCCGCTGCGGTTGTGGGCCGACCTGAGCGGCCCGTGCCATGACCGATGCCACCGGCAGCGGTGATTGACGCCAGTGCCCTGACGCTGAGCCTGGGACTGCTGGTCGGACCACGCCCCAGCTTCAGGGCCTGAGGCGGCCTGCCGACGTCCAGGCGCCTGCTGCGGCCGATCAGCGCGGATCAGGCATGCCGCAGCCCGTCGCCGCAACCGATCGCTGCAGGCGATCGCCTTCATCCATGGCGTCGGCTCTGGCCCGCCCGCGTGGCGCCGCTGCAACCCGCCGGCGGTCGGTGTCGGCTCCTGCCGCAACGGTCTGCTGCCGCCGCCGGCTCAAGCGAGAGACGGTTGTTCCGTGCCGGGTGGCCTGC
>CAYNGR010000191.1:0-5062 GCA_964396755.1 uncultured Cyanobium sp.
TGGGTTATTTGCAATAAAGGTCTGGATGATACCAGCGTTGATTTCTGCGTCAGACAATGCACCATAAGTAGGTACACCCTTGACACCAGAAATAAGATTGTCCTGCATTTCAGGCTGAACGCCAAGAAGCATGGAATAGGTCGGGGCTACAGGACGAGCCGTTGAAAAAACGCTACCATTTTGGATAGCAAGTTGGACTAAGCCAACTTCAAAGTTAGTGGTTGCTAATGCCATTTTTAATTACCTTTGTTATTTTTGTACCACGCTCTAAGTTCGGCAGGAGACATCTTTGCCATGTCCTCTCCCGTAACTATAGAGGCTCCAGCACCGCTAGATGTTCCCATCGTTGGAGTTGCTGGTGAAGGTTGACGAGTAAGCAAGCCGATGGTCAATTCGGGGTTTGCCTGATGGATAGCGACAAGAAGTTTGTCGGGAGTAACAGCACCACTTTTTGGTAGATAGGCTCTCGCTTTAAGGAGATGCTCTGGCTTGTAGTCAAGTTTGGATAGCGGCTTAATTGCGTTAAGCAGTTTGTCTGCGTTAGCTTGCAACCATTGGCTCTCTTTCTTTTCTTGCTCAATCGCCTTTAGCTTAGACTCAAGTTCTTGATACTTGGTGTCTTCCTTAGGTGCGGGCTTTGGCTTAACACCCAGCAGTATTTCGGGGTCAACCCCTTTACTGCTTAACAACCCAACGAAGTCTTCAATAGCTCCGTCTTCATAGTTAGCCAGTCGTTCAAGTGCGTCTCCCCAAGCCTTGGCATCATTCATTTGTTGCATGACAAATTCCCTGTCATCATGCACACGTTTGAAGCCAGACTCAATTTCGACCGCACGTTTGATAAGGGCTTCCTTGTCGCCAGCTTCTGCCAGCTTAACAATGTCCCCAACGTACTGTAACTCGGCTGTTGGCGTAGCATCTACACCGACCTCATTGCCCTCAATAACAATCTCAGTAACCGCCTCTTGAGGGGTTTCTGTAATCACTACGTCAGCAACGGGTGCTACTTCGATATTTTCCACTGGAGGTGTCCCCAGCACTTCTGTATTTTCGCTCATATATTATCCTGTTGTCAGGTTAAACAGGTGGTTGTTGTCCCCCACCTAAACTCATTTGACCCATCATAGACATAATCTGGTCAGGGTTCATATTGCCTTCCATCGGGACTTCTCCCTGCGGCGGCATTGCTCCCTCTGGTGGCATTGCTCCCTGTGGTGGAGTCATGCCCTGAGGGGCTTGTTGTGGCATATACTTGTCTGGAGTGTCAACTCCAAGCGTCTCAATCATATCCTTAATTGCTTCTTGTGATTGAGTCATTGCAAAAATCTTTTCGTACTTAGCTACTTCCATAGCGATACGAGCTTGTGCGTCTTGGCTGAATAGCGATTCATCCTCAAAGAGCGGAATCTTAATTCCTTCCCAAACGGTCTCGGATGTGATGCGTCTGTCTTCCATGTTAACCTCAATCGGTACGCCACGGAAGGTAGCGGGAAACGGAGCGTTATCAAACTTCTGAGCAACCTTTCCTATCTTGACGCAGAAACCAGCGTGGCTCCGTGTAAAGGTTCGCAGTAACGCCTTGTATTGTGCGTCCATGCGTGAGTCAATGGAGCGGATTTCGGTAGCAGTAGTCTCGCTTGAGGTTACAACTCCAGCCGCCGAAGCCGATACCGCTGACTGTTCTCGGTTTTCCTGAGTAGACAACTGAAGCAGGTTCATTACATCAGGATTAGCTCCAGTGCGTGGAATTTCAATAAATGGTTTTGCACCCAACTGGTACAAGGCTCTTGCCTTTTCAGTATCAATTTGCAGGTACTCAATGTCCTTGGTCTCGCTATACTTCTTGAGGGACTCTGGAGTGAAGAAGCCAGGTTCAATAGCAATGAAGCCATCGTTCTTCGCCTTGCGTCTGATGTCGTTGGTCATCTCAACGATGTCAAGGGCTGATGCCAACTGCAACTCAATGAGACCCATAGGAAGCAGTGAACCGCTCGGCTTAAAGTTTGTATACGATTGAATTGGTACGCAACCAAACTCGTTCTCCTTTTCAATTAAAGGTTCATTACCAATCTGGTCTGGGAATGCAACGTATTTATCTTGGCTATACCATTCGATGACCCGCACTGCTGTAGAGGTAAATCCTGCGGGACTGGTAAACATTTGCTTGTACTGCTCAAATGCGGTGGACGGAAACTTGGTTTCAAATTCCGTCTTGCCCATGAGCGTGACCATGCCAACACCTGGGGATTCGTCTAGGTCTAGGTATGGGTCGGTAATAACATCAAGCGGTGAAATGTACTTGCCTGTTACCCTCTGGATGTCATCGTACTTGTTGACACATATACGCATATATCCAACGCCTAGCATAGCAAAATCAATGAATGCGTTATCGGTGTCGTTCTTAAACGAGACGTAGCCATCGGCTCCCCGTGAGCGTACCAACCACCACGATTTGCGGAGTGCGTCCTGATAATCTGGAATACCCTGCCATTCTGGAACAATATCAACGCCACGAATCTGTGACGCCAAGATTCTCATGTTCTTGAGAATTGGATTTGACATCCTCATCTGGTCAATCGTTCTTAGGATGGGCGGGAAATACATGATGTTGCCTGTAGCCGTTGCAGAGGTAGCTGGCATATAGGAACTTGCGTTCTTCTTGACCTCGTCTACGCTCATGCCGTAGCCCATCATTATCAACTGGAGCGTATGATAATGATTCACCACATTGGGTGAATACCAATCAAGCAACATCTCCTGTATTTCTTTTGTTTTCATTTAGACTTTAAGTTTCTTTAGGTTGAATTCCCACTCTTTAGGTTCGTCAATCTTTGGAAGTGCGTCAAGTTCCTTTTGACAGTCTTTCTTAATTTTCTCGGCGTCCTCAATCTGCTTAAGGTATTGCACCCTAAACGGTTCGTAAGCACCAAGTTCTTTTTCCATTGCGGCAATTTCATCTTGAGTTTGTTTGTACAAGTCCGCTTCCTTTTCTGGGTCTAGCTTTTCAAGGAATTCTTTTTTGCCATCAACGATGCTTACAGCTTCCTCTAGTCTATTGGACTCGGACTTGACTGCATTGATAATAGCTTCTTGCCTTTCAATAACTGCTCCAATTCTTCGACCCTCACCGTAAACGACCGACTGCTCCGCTTGAGACGGGAAGCACTTAACGGTAAGAACATCGCCCGTGTGGTCGAGGCTAAGTTGCCATTCTGCATTTTCAAACTGAAAGTGGAGCAAACCTCTGATGGCGAGTCCCTTTACATTTCGGTAATGCATATACGTTGCAAGGAATTTTGCAAACGAGTTATGATTAAACTTCGATATTTCTAGTTGTACGGATTCTTCCAAGGTAGCTCCTTTGTTTTCGATGGTGATTCTTTTGCCCATAGTATTGCCACCGAAGCGGCATCAACCAAGTGGTCTCTTTCATTACGCCCCTTCACGCCAGTAAAGGAGGTAAGACATGAGACCAGTTCCTGCCAGCCAGGGTCTTTCACAATGTACAGACGACCCTTCTCGGCTAAAGTTGCCAAAGGTAATGCACGTTGCCGTTTATTTCCCTGACGCCCACCAACTTGTTGTAACTTTACCAGAGATGAGAGGAGCGGATTGCGTTGCATCTGGCTAAATATTGCGTACCCCGTGTTGTGGGCTTCGATGACCTGTAGCGTGTTCATGCCGTCCTGCATGGCTATATCCTCAGCCCGTGACGTAAGCTCCGCTGGAGCGAGCCTCATAGAGATTGGATTCCTGAGGTAGGCGTTACCGTTCTGGTCAAAGCCCAACTTAATACAGGCGGTCTCGTCCGCTGTTTGCCTATCGCTTGTCGCCGTGTCCCAGCCCCTATACCATTGAGTGAGCATTGGACACTCGTTGGGTTCGATAAACTTGTTGTGGAAGTAGGTTCCGAGGAAGAGGTAGGACAGGTCATCCTCAACAAATCTGGCTTCGTACTCCTGCTCAAAGGTCGCCGTGTCCATCATTGGGTCTTGCTTTGCGTCTTCGACCTCGCTTTCTGGTATGTATGGATTGCTTAGTGTCGGTCGTCTAAATGCCGCCCAGTCAGCCTTGTCAGGATTCTCGCCCAGTAGCCACGCCTCGTGGAACCAGTTTTTTCCCTTGGGAGTTCCGTAGAAGCATCCCTGCCCACGATAGTCCGTGAGCGTAGGTCTAATAGCTTCTCGCCAAATAGTGCCAAGGTCATTACACAGACCAGCTTCATCAATGCCAACTTCATGGTACTTTCGTCCTCTACCTGCGTTCTCGTCCTCAAGCGTCCAGAACTCTATTTGTCCGCCCGTAATAAACTCAATAACCCTATCGGTTCCGTTGCTTCGCTGTATTGCTGGCTTGCAATACTTGATAATTTTCCTGAACGGTTCGTCTAGGAATTTATAGTTAGGTGCAAACCAGCCGTAGTATTCACCGTTTAAGGCTCGCTTAATGGCTCGTATAATCTGGAACTCTGTCTTACCCCATCGTCTACCACAAGCCACGACATTAAACCTTCGCATCTCGGACTCAAGCTCAAGTTGCCCCCTATGCATTTGCGGTAATTCAATCTCAATCGCTGGCATCTAGAAACTCCCCATCAATAATGTCCTGCGGGTCATCGTCATCAAGTATTGGTTTGTGTACAAACTTAACTACGATGGCATTGGTCTCAAGTGTCTTGCCGTTACTGGTGACGTCCATCTGGTACAAGCCAGAGACCTTAGCAAGTTCGGACATTGCCGAAATTTTGTCACGGTTGCTGGACTCTTCGGCGTCAACGATGGCGGACAGCACGGGTATGCGGTCAATGTACGCTATCCGTGCCGCTTCTCTTACGAGTTCCCGCTGTTCCTGCTTCTTTTTGTATCGTTCTTCTTCAAGCTCGTATCTTGCTTCCTGTCTGATTTCTCGTTTAAGTCGCTCAATGTCCTTAACGGGAACCATGTCAACAGGCTTGGGCGGGAAGCCTCGCTTCTTAGGAACCTTTTTAGGTCGTCCAACTTTCTTCTCAGTTTCGGAATTCACAGACAATCTTGTCAGCAATCTCCCCGTGACCTGCGAGAAC
>CAYNGR010000192.1:0-1293 GCA_964396755.1 uncultured Cyanobium sp.
GGATCGCCTCGATCACGAACGGGTAGTGGGTGCAGCCCAGCACGATCGTGTCGGCCCCCGCGGCCAGCATCGGCTCGAGGAAGCTGCACAGCAGCGCGTCCGTCTCGGGCCCTTCCTGGGCGCCTGCCTCCACCAGGTCGGCCAGGCCCAGGCACACCTGCTCGACCACGGTGACCTCGCCGGCATGGCGACCCACCGTGGCGCGGTACAGCTTGCCCTGGAAGGTGGCCGGCGTCGCCATCACCCCGACCACACCCGAGCGGGTGAGCGCCACGGCGGGCTTGACCGCCGGCTCGAGCCCCAGGATCAGCCGGCCGGGGAAGCGCTCGCGCAGATGGTGCAGCGCCACTGCCGATGCGGTGTTGCAGGCCACCACGATCGCTTTGCAGCCCGCCTCCACCAGGCAGGCGCAGATGGCCTCGCTGTAGAAGCGGATCTCGCGGCTCTGGCGGCTGCCGTAAGGCACATGGGCCCGGTCGGCGAAGTAAAGGGTGGATTCGTTCGGCAGCTGGCGCACGATCTGCCGCCAGACGCTCAGTCCCCCCAGTCCGGAGTCGAACAGTCCGATCGCAGCCGAGGCCGCCGGCGCCGTCATGTGTTGAGGTACTCCAGGATCGCGCTGGCCACCGCCAGCGCCAGGCGGCGGCGGAAGTTCGGATCCGCCAGTCGAGGGGCGTCGAGCTCGCCGGTGACGAAGCCCATCTCCGCCAGGGCGGAGGGCATCGTTGTGCGGCGGATCACGTAGAAGCGTCCCGGCCTGGCGCCCCGGTCGGGGGTGCCGGGGGAGACCGCCATCAGCCGCTCCTGGATCGCTGAGGCTAGGCGTCGTGAGTTGCCGCCTTCGAAGTAGAAGGTCTCGACCCCGTTGACGTCGGGCCGGGCCATGCTCAGGGCATTGGCGTGCAGGCTGACGAACACGTGGGCGCCGATCGAGTTGGCCAGGGCCACCCGCGGCGGCAGGTCGAGGTCCACCTCCGAGGTGCGGGTCAGCGAGACATTGACGCCGCGGGCCTGCAGCAGCTGGGCCACCTGCAGACCGACATCGAGCACCACGTCGGTCTCGCGCAGACCACCGATGCCCACCGCGCCGGGATCGGGGCCGCCATGGCCGGGATCGATCACCACCCGGTAGCGGCCGCGCGGCACGCTGGGCAGGCCGGACGGGTTGAGCGGCAGGGGTGAGGTGATGCGGCCGCCGCTTCCGAAGTTGCCGAACGCGCCACCCGGGTTGCCAAAGCTGCCGCCGGGGTTTCCAAAGCCGCCAACGGGGTTTCCAAAGCCGCCAGCGGGGTT
>CAYNGR010000192.1:1393-4939 GCA_964396755.1 uncultured Cyanobium sp.
CGGGGTTTCCAAAGCCGCCAGCGGGGTTGCGGCCGATCCAGCCGCTGCTGCGCAGCGGAGCCTCCAGATCGCCTTCGCCCACGGCGAGCAGCTGGCGCTCGGGCAGGCCGCGGAAGTCCATGCGCCAGCGGTCGCGGGCGGTGCCCACCAGCCGCAGCTGGCGCGGATCGAGCCGCGTGCCGGGCTGGAACTCCAGCACCAGGCGGGTGGTGCCGGGGTCAGGTTTGCCGATGCGCACTTCGCGCAGCACGCCCCCCGCCGGCACGGTGCGCGTGCGGGTGGGGGCGCCGGGCAGGTCGATCCAGACACGCGGGCCCTTGCCGGGCGGGCCTTCCTCATAGAAGGCCTGCACCTGGATCCCCGGGGCGGTGCGGATCTCGAGGCTGCCCTCGCGGTTGAAGCGCCAGGCGGAGAGGCTGCTGCCGGCCCAGGCGGGCAGCTGGGCCAGCAGCGTCAGCAGAGCCACCAACAGCGTGGAACGGCCCGCGTTGCGCAGGCCGGCGCGGCCTTGGCGGGAAGGGGGACTCATCGGCCGCTCAGAACAGGGCTGGCCGGCGGTGCTGCAGGCTCGGCATCTGGGCGCGGATGCGCTGGCCGTGGTCGGTGTCCACCGGCGCCATCGCCAGTCCTGGGGCCGTGCCGGCATCGGCCAGCACCGTGCCCCAGGGATCGATCACCAGGGCGTGTCCATGGGTCTGGCGGCGGCCGTAGTGCAGGCCCGTCTGGGCCGGGGCCACCACGTAGGCGGTGTTCTCGATCGCCCGGGACTGCAGCAGCACTTGCCAGTGATCCTTGCCGGTGTAGGCGGTGAAGGCCGCCGGCACCATCAGCAGCTCGGCGCCGGCTGCGGCCAGGTGGCGGTAGAGCTCGGGAAAGCGCACGTCGTAACAGATCGACAGGCCGATGCGGCACAGGCCTGGCACGTCCACCACCGGAGGCGGGGCCTGGCCCGGCTGCACGGTGGCCGATTCGCGGTATGGCACGCCGTCGGGGATGTCGACGTCGAACAGGTGGATCTTGTCGTAGCGGGCCAGCAGCTGGCCCTCCACCCCCACCAGTTCGGCGCGGTTGAAGGTGAGGTTGTCGCCGGCCGGGACTGGGAAGCCGCCGCCCAGCAGCGTCACCTGGTAGCGGCGGGCCATCGTCACCAGGAAGCGGCTGCAGCGCTCGGCCAGGCTGGGGGCCAGCTCGATGCGGCGCTGGTCGTCGCCCATGAAGGCGAAGTTCTCGGGCAGCCCCACCAGCTCGGCGCCCCGCCGGGCGGCCAGTTCAATCTGCTCCTCGGCCGCCGCGAAGTTGGCGTCGGGATCCGAGGAGCTGGTCAGTTGCAGGGCTGCGGCCAGAAAACTGCTCACCAACCATCCAGATGCGACCGGCGAACTGTAAGGGCGGGGCTCCGGGCAGGCCAGGGCCCGTGGCGGATCGGTCCGCCCGCCGCCGGCCGGATCAGCTGGCCCGCAGCACGCCCGGCTCGGCCTGGATCGGCACGATCTGCAGGCTGTCGACGGCGCTGCAGCAGGCGAAGTCGGCGTCATGGTTGCCGATGCCGATCAGCCGCTGGCCATGGCTGGCGGCCCGCAGGCAGGTCTCGGTGTCGTGGCGCCACTGCTGCCACAGGGCCAGGGCGGCGAGCATCTCGTCGTTGGCGCAGTGCACGCCCCGGTGGGGAGCCACCGCCAGCTCGATCGCCGCCGAGGCCACAGCCCCCGCCGCCAGGCTGTCCTCCAGCGAGTAATCGCCCTCCCAGCCGCTGCCGACGATCCAGACCAGCTGGCAGTCGCGCTCGATCAGGCGCCTGGCCACGGCGGTGCGGTTCGGCAGGCAGGCAGTCAGCAGCAGCGGCACATCGCGCACGGCCGCCAACGAGCGGGTGCCGTTGGTGGTGCTCATGAAGATGCGTTTGCCGCCCACCACCTCCGGCGTCACCGCCAGTGGCGAGTTGCCCAGGTCGTAGCCGTCCACCCGCTTGCCGCCGCGCTCGCCGGCCCGCAGTCGCTGCTCCGCCGGCCAGGCGGCGGCGGCGGTCTCCAGCTCGCCCAGATCGGCGAACGCCTGGATCGCCTCGGCACCGTTCTGCAGCGACCAGGCGATCGTGGTGGTGGCGCGCAGCACGTCGATCACCACCGCTCCGTCGGGGCCGCCCTCGCCGGGGGGCAGCACCGGTGGCACCGCTTCGGAGGTGTGGAAATAGGCGATCTGCATCGGGGCCGGGCGCAGGGCGTGGCTGGGAACCCTAGGAAGCCGCCGCAGCCCACCAATCGCGGTGATGACGCGGCATGCGGCGTCCCTCCTGTGCGGCTTCCCAGGTGGACCGCTGCGGCCATCGCCGGCGCCGCCGAGGGCTGCATGGCTGCGCCACAGTGAGCGCCCCCCGGCCCCGTCGCCCGCCGCCATGACCCTCGCTCCGGCCGCGCCTGCTCTCTCCCGCCGCAGCCGCCGCGATCTGCGGGGCTTCATCGATCTGCTAGAGCAACGGGGCCGGTTGAGGCGGATCACGGCTCCCGTGGATTCCGATCTGGAGCTTGCGGCGATCGCCGACCGGGTGCTGGCCGCCGGTGGGCCGGCGCTGCTGTTCGAGAACGTGATCGGCTCGAGCATGCCGGTGGCGGTCAACCTGCTCGGCACCCAGGAGCGGGTGCTCTGGAGCCTGGGCATGGAGCGGGCCGAGGAGCTCGAGGCGCTCGGCCAGAAGCTGGCGCTGCTGCAGCAGCCGCGGCCGCCCAAGGGGGCGCGCGAGGCGGTGCGCTTCGGCTCGGTGCTGTTCGATGTGCTCAAGGCCCGGCCCGATCTCGACCTGACGCCCCCCTGCCGCCAGCAGGTGTTCCGCGGCGAAGAGGTGAACCTTGATGCCCTGCCGCTGCTGCGCCCCTGGCCCGGTGATGGCGGCCGGATCATCACGCTGGGGCTGGTGATCACCAGGGACCCCGAGACGGGCACGCCGAACGTGGGGGTGTACCGGCTGCAGCAGCAGTCGATCAACACGATGACCGTGCACTGGCTGAGCGTGCGCGGTGGTGCCCGCCACCTGCGCAAGGCGGCCGCGATGGGCAAGAAGCTGGAGATCGCCATTGCCATCGGTGTGCATCCGCTGCTGGTGCTGGCGGCGGCGACACCGATTCCGGTGCAGCTGAGCGAATGGCTGTTCGCCGGGCTGTACGGCGGCGAAGGCGTGCGGCTGGCCAAGTGCAAGACGCTCAATCTCGAGGTGCCCAGCCACAGCGAGGTGGTGCTGGAGGGCACGATCACCCCTGGAGAACAGTTGCCCGATGGCCCCTTCGGCGATCACATGGGCTTCTACGGCGGCATCGAGGAGTCGCCGCTGATCCGCTTCCACTGCGTCACCCAGCGGCGCGATCCGATCTACCTCACCACCTTCAGCGGCCGGCCGCCGAAGGAGGACGCGATGCTGGCGATTGCGCTGAACCGCATCTACACGCCGATCCTGCGCCAGCAGATCCCGGAGATCGTCGATTTCTTCCTTCCGATGGAAGGCCTCAGCTACAAGCTGGCGGTGATCGCCATCGACAAGGCCTACCCCGGCCAGGC
>CAYNGR010000193.1:0-4918 GCA_964396755.1 uncultured Cyanobium sp.
TGGCATCGCAGGCCACCTGCTCCAGCTCGCTGGCCACAACGGAGGGGAGCAAGGGATGCGGCAATCTGCAGCTTCAGGCTAGTGAGAACGCCAGTGCCGGCCAAGGTTTTGGCTGATGCAGGAATTGCATCAAGTCCCCAGGACAAGGGGGTAGGGAGGTCGCGCTGCCAGGCCGGCAGCCGGGTGAGCATCCATGGTTCAGGCCTTTCATCGCCGCAGGCTTGAGGATCCGGCTGCAGCGCGTCCAGGAGAGACCCGTCGGTTCGTGATGCAAATGCCCCAAATGTTGAGGGTGCTGCACTGCAGAGTCGATGTCAAGGCGCTGCCGATCAGGCTTGACATCCCATGCCGAGGCCGCCAGCGTTGAGGTGGTCCCAACCTGCACCAGACGGTGGCAGGAGGCGATCTCGTGAAACTCCGCTCGGCGGATCCATGAGGGGGCTCACCTTCTCATGCCCCGCTCCCCAACTCAGGGTCAACGCGGCTTCGCCTTTGAGCCATCACGGATGATCCCAAGGATGGAGTTTCGTTTCTCGATCTCAGGCTCTCCTGATACACCAGTCCGATGGACATCACGCCCATTCGAAAGACCATCGCCAGGATCGAGGCGATCGACAACGGCCGCTTTGATGCCTTCATCCGCTCGTGGAAGGACTCCGCTGGTTTGGATGCCAAGGCCACGACTCAGATCGCCGGTCACCTGCGCGACTATATTCAGGTGATGCCGGAGCTGATGCAGCTGATGGCAACCTGGGTGGAGAAGGTTGGGATTCGCGAGGAGATCAAGCCGGTTTTGCAGGCCGTCGAGAGTTATATTCGTCGCCCTGATGATGAGATTGATGAGCAGCGCAATGGCTTGGCGGGTCTGCTTGATGATGCCTATTTTTTGGGCAGGTTGCTGGAGCAGTTGGCCGAAAATGGCCTGCCGCTGCCCCAGGATTTCAAGCTTTCTGCATTCAACAGCCTCACGGCTCTGATTCTTGGGGAAGATGTGGTCAGGCGTCTCCATCAGCGTCTGGCTGATGCTGCCACCAAGGCGTCCCAACCGAAGCCGCCACTGCCGACCACGGTCATCGTGGAGTCGCCGCCACCGGCTCCACCGGAGCCACCCCCTGCTCAGCTTGACCGCAGGCTGATCGGCATCTGGTATCACTCCACGTTCATGTCATCAGGCGGTTTCAGTTATTCCAATATCCGCTCCCAGTTCTTCGGCTCCAATGGCTTCTATATCGAGGGATCGCAGTCCTTCGTCAGTAGCGTTCAGCGTTCTTCCGCTGGAGATGCGCTCTCCCAGATGGCGTTTGAGAGTGCGGCCCCAGATTCGCGTGGCCGATGGTCGACGTTGGGCTCAATGCTGACCCTGGAGGCGGACGACGGTTACGTCTATCCCTTCCGCATGGATTTTCATCAGGGAACGCTCATGCTCAGTCAACCCGGACGTGAACCCAAGATCTGGACGCGTGATTGATCGGCTTGGCGATCAACGACAACGCAGAGGGAGAGCAGTAGACCTTGAGCAGTGGACGGCGAGCAAGGGCTCAGCCTTCCCTTTGATGCAGCACGCCTTCGACAGGCAGATCGCCGTCATTCGTTGCTCAGGTGCTCGAAGAGGAACGGATCGTCAGGTGCTGAGGAAGTGGAGTGACGACGACTGCCAGCCACCGATGGGGCACCTTACCAGCGACAGGCGCGAATGACCTGTGTCGCTGGCACATGCGCTGATTTCGTCGCCGGACTGGACCAAGCAATCACAGCATCCAGGTGGAACCCTCAGGGAGCCCGCTAAGTCACCCACGCCGATTGGAAGCAAGCGCTGCTCATAGAAGCACGCCATTGCGGGCTGCAGGGATCAGGCTGTCATGACCACAATGACGGGTGACGGAACAGCCAACCCGAGCAGGGAAACAGGCACCCCTGTATATTAAATTTGGCAACAAGGTCCGCCGGTCGAATTGCCAGGACCCAGGACCCATGCATAAAGCTGCATCAGCTACACACAGTCTCCGATGCATGACAACAACTGCCAGAGCCTGATTTACTTTATCGGGGGGCTCGACAACGGTAAGCGACGCGAGAGAAACGGCATTGAAGTCCTGTACGAAGCCGTTCAGGAGAGGCTGCAGAAGGGAGCAAGAGACAAAATCCAGGCCAGACTCCATGAATACGAACAGTCGGCAAGCCCGCTCTGGAGATCATCACGAAAGGGCCCGTGCATCCCAGTCACAACATGCCTCAAGGCAGAAGAGCATGCCGAAAGCATCAACCGAGATATTCAGAACGCGGTGGACGATGTCAAGCCAGAGAAACTCATTGTCATTGCCTACAGTGCCGGGACAGCATTGTTTCGCCGCGCGCTTGCTGATTGCGCTTCTGACGCCCCAGGCTCTGATGGCGGAAGCCCTGGCAAAAACTGGAAGAGCATCCTCAAAAGGGTGATTCACATCGGCGGGATGACCACTGGGTGGCAATTCAATAGCGAGATGCCCAAGCTTTATCTTGCATTGGGGCCATTGATCAGGCCTTTATGCGCGGAGTGGTTTCCCTGGCAGATCTATAAAGGGTCCAAATTTATCACGGATACACGCATCAAGCTGAGCCGGCAAGCCGCGAAGCAACGCAAGCAAGAGAGGCCAGCAATCCAAGAGACCTATCTGCTGGGCACTGAAGACGAATACATCTCACCCTCCGACGCCTTGGAGCCAGGGGGGCAGGGTGCTGATGGTAATCCCAGTTATCTAGAGGTCGATGGATGCACGCATGTCACCATTCTGAGCGAGAAGGGACGGGCTAGAACATGCGTGGTGGATTTCATCGTTCATGCAATTCTGGAGAAGGAGCATGAGCTGAGCGGCCCCGGCTCAACGCTTCGCGCCATTCATCCTGATGACATTGATGACTACCTGGATCCCATGGATAATCAGCCTGCGCGCCGGGATGATGACGTCAAGCGTGTGGTCATCATCCTCCACGGCATTCGAGATAATGGAGCCTGGGCCCAAAGGATTGGAAATCACATCAAGAACAAGTGGCGCGAGAGGCGCCAGGATGCGGGCAGGCAGATCCGCATCGTCTCCGCATCCTATGGCTATTTCAGTCTGTGGGATTTTCTGCGCCCCGGCGGCCGAGCCGACGCGATTGGATGGTATCAGAATCTGTATGCGAATACCTGCGCTCTGTATCCCAACGCCGAGATCAGTTTCCTGGGTCACAGCAACGGCACCTACCTTGGGACGGAAGCACTGAGATGCCAGAACCTGACCTATGAATCCATGGTGTTGGCGGGAAGCGTTGTGCGCAGAGACTTCTGGACCAAGAATGAAGACGCGAAAGAAGTTAGACAGAGAGTGAAGCGTGTGTTCAACTTTCGGTCGATTGACGACTGGATCGTTGGACTTCTCCCCGGTGGGCTTGAGGTGATTCCAGTGCTGGGAAAACCCATGAACCTTGGCGGTGCTGGAGCCTATGGCTTTCACTGGCTGCATGGAGGATGTAAGTCATGGTCATCAACAGTGGCGGATGACGGCGCTTTGGTGTCTGACCCGCATGACAGTCTCAAAGGAGAAGAATTTGTCCTCACGCAGCGCTTGATTTATGGTGGGCATGGCGCCGCGATCAAACCGGACACCTGGGATCAGCTGGCGGACTACCTTCTCAATGCAGATGCCCCCGCCACATTCGGCCCTGGCCGCCAAGGCCCTGGTCATCAAATCCATGCCACCCGTGGTCCTGGCATCCAAGGGCACTTGAAACCGATCAGACGGAAAGAGCATCCCAGTTGGTGGATCGCAAACCACGTCGCGAAATCGACGTGGTTCATTCGGGCCTGTGGTGGAGTGGCCATTTACGCGGCGCTACTGGCATGCGCTGCGCCTCTGCTGTTGCCACTGTTGGCCATGAAGGGCGTCTTGGCACACGGCCTGATCGCCCATTTCCCGTTGACGATGGTCATTTCACTGGTCATCGCGCTCGTGGCGTTCTGGCTGCTCAAAAGGATTTGATGGCAGATCAGAGGCCACACAGCTGCCAATCAAGACTGCACAGCTGAATGGCCAGCGCACTTGCCGTGATGGTCGTGGGACGCATCGGGCTGTTCAGCAGCCCGATGCGCTCTGAGCCTGAGATGTTCCTGCCAAGAGTCCTGGGACGGGAGCCTCAGCAGCTTGATGCGGCAGCCGGGTTGCAGGCACAACGTCAGGCCGGGTTGTACTTTGCGACGACTTCGGCCTTCTTGTCACCGGTCTTCGGATCCACCAAGACGTAGCTCCAATCAACCGCCGCATCACTGGGGGAGACCTGTTCACTGGGCAGCGGGCTTCCAGACTCATCGGCATGCAAGTGATAGCTCGAGACGACCACGTCGTAGAGTTTGTATTTGAGATAAGGCTCCTGCTTGTTCTTCACGGACACGCAGACCTCGATCTCGATCGTCTTGAAGTGCTTGCCAAGGGCACAGGCTTCCTGAAGCTTCATCGACGACTTATCGAGACCGCGGACGATCTGGAGATCGTCAATGCTTGTTTCGCCCCTCGTTCGCTGTTGATCTCTGGCACCGGAGGGGATGGAGCGGTGGATCGAGGCGCTCATCGACTGGAGGGTGATCCAATCCTTGTGCGCCTGATCGGTCCCGTCGCCCTGGATTCCGTCCAGTTTCATGAAAGCGGTCATGGCGTGCGGGTCTCGTGTTGAGGGTGCTCGAGTTCCGTGTCGATCCACGTTCCCTGCACCGTGCAGGACGGAGATGCGTGTCCACAATCACCCTGAGACGACCCAGGCGACAGGGAAGGTCCAACCCCACCATCGGCACTGAGCTTGAGGCTGTGACGGTCGCCCTGGCGGCGGTGAAGCCCAGTTGCACGCGACTCAATCGCTGCGGGGGGGCGCAGCGGGCGTCGTTGCGGCCGCCGTGGTTGTCGCTAGG
>CAYNGR010000194.1:0-4792 GCA_964396755.1 uncultured Cyanobium sp.
TCAGCTACAAGCTGGCGGTGATCGCCATCGACAAGGCCTACCCCGGCCAGGCGCGGCGGGCGGCGATGGCCTTCTGGAGTGCTCTGCCCCAGTTCACTTACACCAAGTTCGTGGTGGTGGTCGACAAGACGATCAACATCCGCGATCCGCGCCAGGTCATCTGGGCGATCAGTGCCCTGGTGGATCCTCAGCGGGATCTGTTCGTGCTGGAGGACACTCCCTTCGACACGCTCGATTTCGCCAGCGAACGCCTCGGGCTCGGGGGCCGGCTGGCGATCGATGCCACCACCAAGATTGGCCCTGAGCGCAACCACCCCTGGGGCGAATCGCTCAGTCGCCCGGCCGAGCTGGAGCAGCGCCTCGATCAGCGCTGGGCGGAGCTGGGCCTGGCCGATGTGCAGGGCAGCCAGCCCGATCCGGCCCTGTTCGGCTACACGCTCGAGCACGTGCTGCAGCGGCTGGTGAACCTGAGCGGCTGACGGGTCCCGGGGCGCAGCCCCGCCCCTGCGCCTTCCCGCCGGCGGCATCGTGGGGTCAGGCCGCCTGCGGCGGCCTCGACGCTCTTCACGCACCCCCCCGATGCTCAGCCGCGCCGCCGCCATCGCCCTGCGGGCCCTGGTGGAACTGGCGCGTGAGCCAGGTCTGACGCTGTCGGTGACGGAGCTGGCCCGGCGTCAGCAGCTGCCCCAGCCGATGCTCGAGCAGATCCTGTTGCGTCTGAGGCGGCAGGGGCTGGTGGAGGCCCGCCGCGGTCGTCACGGCGGCTACCGGCTGGCCCGATCGGCGGATGCCCTGCCGCTGGCGATGGTGCTGCAGGCGGTGGAGCCTCCTCGCGGCGACGCCAGCGCGGAGAACGGCTCGGGGTCCTTGCCGGACCCGGGCATGGAGCCGCCGCCTGCCGCGGCGACGGACAGCCTGGGCGCCTCGGCGGGTCACCGGGTGGAACAGCAGCTGCGACGGCGGCTGCAGCGCCTGGTGCAGCTGGAGCTGCAGCGTCTCACCCTGGCTGAACTGCTCTACGACCAGCGCAGCTGGGAGGCCAGTCTCGGCCCCGAGGGAGGTGTGATGCTGAGCTGAGATCCGCCCGCCGGCGCCATCGCTCAGGGCGTGTTCGGGTCCTGGAATCGCTCCAGCGAGGGGCCGAAGGAGCGTCCGCCGGCCGCTGGCCGCCAGGGCAGTCCGCCGCCAGGACTGGGCTCCAGCCAGGCGGTCAGCCGCTGGCCGGCCGCGGGAGGCGGCAGCGGGGAGGGGCCCGCCAGGGGGGGACCAGGCCGTGCCTGCGGCAGCGGCGGCAGCCGCAGCAGCAGCCGGGATCCCACCCGCACGGCCGGGCCCGCGCCAGCCTCGCTGCGCCGTTGTCGCCGGATCGCCAGCACCCGTGCCTCGACCCGGAAGCCGCCGGCATCCAGCTCAACCGTGTCGATCGCCAGCTGCACCACCAGGGGGGCCTGGCGCTGCTGCTCGCCGTAGACCCAGGGGGGCAGTTCGGCCCTGGCGCTGCCGCTGAGCAGCGCGGCCGCCAGGGCCAGGCCGGCTTGCAGCAGCTCAGGCCGCCGCGGCCGGCGGGATGGGGGCTGGGTGGATCCCATGGCGAGCTGGGGTGGGGGGCTCAGGCGAACGGATCGCCGGCAGGGCAGACCCCGAGGTCTGCAAGGCAGTCGATCTGCACGAACAGCGCATCGCGGCCGGCGACGTCCGCCGTGGCGTCGTGAACCGCCAGGAACAGCCCGCCGCCGCTGGCGGCACAGGCCGACAATCCGTCGACCATCGCGGCGATCAGCGGATCGCCGGCGGTGCGGCTGCCGCCTGCGGGCCCGTCCGGCTCGCCGGGGGTGGTGCTGGTGATCCGATCGATCTCGTTGCCGAGCGCCGTCAGGTCACTGATCCAGTCGCTGGCGTCGCCAGGGCCCGGCGCGGAGTCGCCGTCGGGCTTGAACCAGAGGACGATCGTGTCGCTGGGACTCCCCGTGCCGCCCGGTTCGCCACCGCCCTGGCCCTCGCCCCCGGCGTCCTGGCCTGCAGTGCCGATCCAGAACAGGCGCCCTCCATCGACGGGAATCGAGCCGGCCGCACCGCTGCAGGCGAGCAGCGCCGAGCTGCCCTCGCGGCAGAGCCTGGCCAGATCGTGGCTGCTGGCCAGGCCAGTCCCCCGTGCATTCGTCTCATCCGGCAGGTTCGGGTTGTCGCTGTCGCCAGCCAGGCGGGCGGTGTGGACGGCCGCCGTGATCTTCGCGGAGGCTTCACTCAGACGGATCACGATGGCGCGACCGGCTGGGGCGAGCTGGCCTGCAGCCCCCGTGGCGTCGCTATCCGGGCCGGTTGTCGCCGGAAGCCGCTCCCTGAGGGCCTGGCTCAGAGCGACAACCCCTGCGGGCAGCAGACGATTGACAGCCTCGGCCGCCCCAGGAGCTGCGGCGTTGCGGCCGACCCGCTGCAGGCCGTTCAGCTGCAGGCCGTTCAGGACTGAGCCGTTGACCTGAGCGCCCGCTGCCGCCTCGAGGCCACCAGCGGCGGCGCCGGATGGCGGCAGCATCCGGACGGGGATGATCACGATCGGACCCGCCAGGGACGGATCCAGAGGCTGGCTCGCCGGAGCCGTTGCGATCGGCCCGCCCGCCGCCAGCCCGGCCTCGCCTGCGGCCGTGGCCTCAGCCGGGGCGGGGTTCGAGGGGTCCGTGTTCGCTGGGCTGGCTGAGCTTTCGGATTCCGTCGCCGGCTCGGCGGCCTGCGGCGCACCGGTTTCAGCGTCAGCCGGGGCGTCGGCGCCGCCGGCCTCCGACCACGACGACGGTCGGCGCGGCAGCGGTGGTGCCATCAGCCGCTGCGGGCCGGCCTGCGGTCCGGGTTCAGGCATCAGGGCCAGGTTGGACGGCGCCTGCAAGGCTCTGGTGCCTGGCAGGGGCGCGGTCCCCGGCAGGCGGGTTTCGCTGGACGATGCAGCCAGGGGCAGGCGTGGGGCGCGGCGTGGCCTGGTCTCCGGCTGCTGCGTGGCAGGCGGGCGCGACTGGAGGTCCGCCTCGAGGCTGTCCTGCCGGCGGCGCGGCTGGGGGGCCAGGGCGACGGCAGGGGTGCGGCGGCGGGATGGAGCGATCCGGGCCTGGTGGGACTCCTGCTCGGCGTTGACGGCTGGAGCGCTTCCCTTCGGCCTGGGCGGCGGGGGTTGGACAGCGGCCTCGGCAAGGGCGCGGGCCTCGGCGAGCCTGAGCTGCACCAGCACCATCAGGATCAGTTCAGGCCAGAACGCCGTCTTGCTCTTGAGGTAGGTCAAGCGTTCGTCGTTGCCTCTGATCCGCGCCCCATCTTATGCGGATTCAAACAAGGCGCCATTCCTGGATGGCTGGCTGTAGCCGTCGCAGGGTAAGGCCATGCAGACTGCCGTTTCTTTTCATTTCTTCTGTGGATGCATCGATGGGCCGGGGATGGATTGGCTGCATTGATCACGCCTTCATCGCGTGATTCAACGGTGCCTTGTCGTTGCTGGGCCGCCCGCCGGCTTCATGCAATCCGGCTTCCATGGCATCGGACCGTTGAACCGTTCGGGCCGCTTCCCGGCTCTGCCGGTGTCCTGGTTTGCAGCGCTCAGGAGCACCGATGCAGGGCTGTGCGATCGACTCGGGTCCGATGGGGATTGATGGGAAGCTTCTCCAGCCCCGGATGCTGCCGGGCGCCTGTTCAGCTGCCGCCGGTGTCGCCAGCTCCGCTCGAAACAGTGTTCGTCGCTGCAGCGGCTCTCCTGCCCGCTTCCGACGTGCTGGTGATCGGCGCCGGACCCGCGGCCCCAGTGGGGAACCTGGCCGGCCATGGCTCCGGACAGCAGGTCGTGGAGTCCTGCGTCAGTTCTGCTTCGCATCAGGCGGCCATGGGGCTGATCCCGGAGCGCTGAAACGTTATGGCGCTGCGCCTGCTCTCTGGGATGCCGGTCGCCATCGATGCAGGCCGCATCCAGGATGCAAAGGGATCAGGCTTTCGACTGGCCAGGTTGTGCAAGGGGCGGTCTGCATTCAGTTGCAGGAACATGGGCGGCCTGGGCGCTGAGCAGGAGCAGGCGCCCTCCAGCTCGGATCAGATGAACAGATTGCCCACCGTGATCGTCCCCACAATGGGCAGGCTGGCGATGCCGCTGACCTCCAGGAATAGATCGCTGCTGCTGGAGTAGGCGGCCGTGGCGTCGTTGATGGCCAGGAACACCCGGCCGGCCAAGGCGGCGTTGGTGGCGACGCAGAGGCTGGCGCTGTTTGCAGCAAGGCCTGTGAACATGGTGGTGGCGAGGGCGTCCTTGCTGGTGGCGACTGCGTTGTCGGCCATTCGGTTCAAGGATGTGGGAGCGGCCAGGGCACCTCCAGCACTGGTGAGCAGGTCGATCTTGTCCGTCAGATAGGTCAGGTCTGTGATCCAGTCCGTGCTGGTGGCGGTGGAGCTGGCGCCGAGGGTGCCGGAACCGAACGACAGGACGATCGTGTCAGCTCCCGCCCCACTGATGTAGCGATCGGCCCCGCCGTTGCCGATCAGGGTGTTGTTGGCGCCGTTACCGGTGAGGATGTTGTTCTTGCCATTGCCGGTGGCGTTGATAGCCGCGAAGCCGGTGAGGGTGAGGTTCTCGATGCCGAAGCCGTTGGCGCCTGGGATGGTGGAGCTGGCGAGGGTGTAGGAGACGGACGTGAGCACGGTGTCGGCCAGACCGCCAAGGGTGTCGTCGGTGGCCTCAGTCACGACATCGGTGAAGTCATTAACGACGAAGGTGTCATCGCCAGCGCCGCCATTCATGGTGTCGATGCCGGCACCACCGTCGAGG
>CAYNGR010000195.1:0-4784 GCA_964396755.1 uncultured Cyanobium sp.
TGATCCTGCACAGCATGCGCGGCAATGAGCTGCTGGTGATGACCGCCAACCCCGACGTCGGCAGCCGTCTGCTGGCGCTGCTGCGCGCCGCCAGCCATGTGCTCTGCGACCGCCCCAGCCTGCCGCTGGTGGAGCAGACCCTGCGCCAGAACCGCGCCCAGCTGATGCGCCTGCCGGTTGTGCACTGCGCCCAGAGCTACCTGGGCAAGGCCACGATCAACCAGCTGCGCAAGGAAATCGGCCTGCTGGCCGCGTGAGGCGATACTGGCCAGTGATTCGCGCGGTTCATGCTGCAGGCCATCCGCTCCGATCTGGCGATCATCAGGGAACGGGATCCTGCCGCCCGAGGGACCTTTGAGATCCTCCTCTGCTACCCGGGCCTGCATGCCCTGGTGCTGCATCGCGTCAGCCACCGCCTCTGGCGCAGCCGCCTGCCGCTGCTGCCCCTGCTGGCACGCCTGCTAAGCCAGCTGGGACGGCTGCTCACCGGCGTCGAGATCCACCCCGGGGCGCGCATCGGCAGCGGCGTGTTCATCGACCACGGCATGGGCGTGGTGATCGGCGAGACCAGCGTGGTGGGCGACCGCTGCCTGCTTTACCAGGGCGTCACCCTGGGCGGCACAGGCAAGCAGCACGGCAAACGCCATCCCACCCTGGCGGAGAACGTGGTGGTGGGCGCCGGCGCCAAGGTGCTGGGTGCGATTCATGTGGGGGCCAACACGCGCATCGGTGCCGGCTCGGTGGTGCTGCGCGATGTCGAAGCGGACAGCACGGTGGTGGGCATCCCCGGCCGCGTCATCCACCAGAGCGGCGTGCGAATCGACCCGCTGGCCCACTCAGCTCTGCCGGATGCGGAAGCGCGGGTGATCCGTAACCTGATGGAGCGGATTGATGCGCTCGAAAATGAACTGGCGCGCACCCAGGCCTGCCTGCGCGAGGTGGCGGCTGGGCGGCCTCTGGCGGAACCCTGCAGCGGCGCGGCTCAGAGTCTGCGCGACCGGGAGATCCTGGAATTTCTCGGCGACAGCCAGTCCCTGTCGACTGACAGGTTGACGGAGGAGAAATCCTGATGCCTTTTCGTTTCGTGCTGGCTTTGTTGCGCCATCGCCAACTGATCTGGCGCCTGAGCGAGCGGGAGGTGATCGGCAGATATCGCGGGTCGCTAATGGGATGGGGCTGGAGCTTCCTGAATCCGCTGCTGATGCTGGGAGTGTACAGCTTTGTGTTCTCTACTGTGTTTCAGTCTCGCTGGGATCAGGCTGGCGGAGGGCATGGAACGCTGGGATTTGCGACCAATCTTTTTGCGGGACTAATCGTGTTTAATCTGTTTGCCGAATGCACGACCAAGGCTCCGACACTAATTCTGGAAAACTCTAACTATGTCACCAAAGTTGTGTTTCCACTCGAAATCCTGGCCGGCGTCACCGTGGCAGCAGCTAGCTTCCACGCCCTGACTAGTGTCATTATCCTGGCGGGATTCCAGCTGCTTGGGATGGGGGCTATTCCCGTCACGACCCTATGGCTGCCGATCGTCTGGCTGCCGCTGGTGCTGGGCTGCTTGGGGCTCACCTGGTGCCTGTCGGCCCTCGGGGTCTTCTTGCGTGATATCAGCCAGGTCATCAGTGTGATTGTCAGCATGCTGATGTTTCTGAGCGCCGTGTTTTATCCGGTTTCTGCCTTGCCGCAGGCCTGGCGGCCGCTTTTGAGCCTCAATCCGCTTGTCCCGATCATCGAGCAGACGCGACGCGTCTGCGTGAATGGAGACAACCCCCAAGCCATGTACTTACTTATTGGAATTCCCTTGGGCTTGATGCTATGTGAACTGGGTTACCGTGCGTTTCAAAAGAGCCGGCGAGCCTTTGCCGATGTGCTGTGAGGGGATCTGAAATGCAAGCCATCGAGCAAAGGCTGGACATCGCAATTGAAGCAGACTCCCTGAGCAAGTGCTATCGAATTTTTGATTCGCCACGCGACCGGCTTCTGCAGGGTCTATGGGGGCAGCGTCGCAGGCTCTACCGTGAATTTTGGGCGTTGCGCGATGTCAGCTTTCAGCTACCTCGGGGCCAGACCCTCGGGGTGGTGGGACGCAACGGCTCTGGCAAGAGCACCTTGCTGCAGCTGCTCTGCAACACCTTGACGCCCACGACGGGAACGATCAGGGTGCAGGGGCGAGTTGGTGCGTTGCTGGAGCTGGGCAGTGGCTTTAACCCGGAGTTCAGCGGGCGCGAAAACGTGTTTCTCAACGCCAGCGTTCTTGGGCTTAGTCAGCGGCAGATCGAAGCAAAACTTGATGCGATTCTGGCCTTTGCCGATATCGGTAGCTTCATTGACCAGCCGGTGAAAACTTATTCCAGTGGCATGGTGGTGCGGCTGGCCTTCGCTGTGCAGGCCCACATCGATCCGGACATTCTTGTGGTCGACGAGGCGCTGGCCGTCGGGGATGAAATGTTTCAAAAGAAATGTTATGCCCATCTCGAGCGACTTAAAGAGCGAGGAACCTCGATTCTGCTGGTGACTCATAGTTGTCCTCAGATTATCCAGCATTGTGACAAGGCACTGCTGCTGCATAAGGGCGTTCCCAGAATGCTCTCCGATCCTGCTCGCGTTGTCGTCACTTACCAGAGGCTGATCAATGCCACTGATGCCGAATGGGATGCAGCCTTCATTGAAACTCCTGTCACTGACGTGCAACGCGAGGAAGCGCTGGCTTCGGCATCGGAGGCGATCGAATCACCAGATACAGAGGCCATCAGCCATTCCCAGCCAGAGGTCGTTAACTGGCTGGATCCAGATCTGAAGCCTGAGACGACGGAGGTTTACCCCAGCCATGGCGCCAGAATTATTGACGTTTGGATTGAATGTCTGAATGGCCAGCGGGTCAATGTTCTGAGAGCCGGAGAGCATTTCGACATTATCGTCCTCTGCGTAGCCGACGAGGCCCTGAGCGGCGTGAGCTTTGCCTGTACGCTCGCTAGCACCACTGGCCAGAGGATCAGCGGTCAGCGCTTCACTCCCGAACCGCCGTCTCAGTTGATGAGTCAAAGGTTCTCAGCCGGAAGTCGGTGGCAGATCCGCTTTCGCTTCCATGCCGGCCTATGGCCCGGGGTCTATTTTATTAATGGCAGCATTATCAACGCCGAAGACCCCTCCAGAAAGCACATTCACCGCGTCATTGACTATAAGGCGATGCGCATCGTTGGTCATTCGGCATACACGCAGATCGGCGCCTGCGACCTTCAGCGTGATCAGCCCAGCATCCAGTCGCTGGACGAAAGTGACGTTGAGTTTCCAGGCAATTGCTGAAATGGACGCCCAATCGAGCAGGACCGCACTCTCCGTGTTCTTGCTGGAGACCTCCAGGGTGAATGAATGTTCACAGACGGCCAGACTGGGCCAGGGACTCCACCATGAAACGCACCAGGCACACAGCGGAGCAGATCATCTGCAAGCTCTAGCCGAAGGCTTCTGCGAAGCAGTGAACCGCCAAGCAGCTGATCGCTCAGGGCAAGGCCGTCGCCGACGTCTGTCGCATCAATCGAGGTGACGCAGCCGACCTAACACCGCTGGAGGCAGCAGTACGGCGGTATGCAGGCGGAAGAGGCCAGGCGGCCGACTCAGCTGGAGAAGGAGAACGCTCGGCTCTAGGAGCACCTCGCACGTTGACCCGAGACCAGACAGGCGCACCTGAGCCCAGTGCCTGAGCGACTCTCCCCTTCAGGTCGAATGTTCCTTGTTGCGGCCCTCAGGCCATCACCACCATTGCCCTGAACAACTTCAGCAGGTTGTGGGTGGTGGCGATCAGTGCCCACTCTCCATTCACCTTCTCCAGCCGTCGCAACCGGAAGCAATCGAGGCCTCTGGCGCCTTTGATCTGACCAAACACTGGCTCCACGATCGTCTTGCGCAGGGCGTAGATCGCCTGGCCTGCTACTGAGCGCAGCTTCCGGTCCATCCGGCCTCTGGCATCGAGACCTCGAGGTGCCCTCCCCCGTGATGGTCTGGGCCTGTGGACATGCTGCTGCCGGTTGGTCGAGATGTAGGCCTCCAGCTCACGTTCCTCGCAGGCTTCCAGATTGGCGGTGCTGCAGTCACCCGCATCAGCAATCAACGCCCCAGGCAGCTGACCGATGTTGACCTCGATCCGCTGGAGCATGGGCAGCAGATGCACCGCATCGCTGGGCTGGTTGCTGACGCCGATCGCCACGATCACCTGGTGATCGCCATCGACCGCCGCCTGGCAGTTGTAGCCCTGGATCCAGCGATCACTGCCTTTGAGGATGTGGCTGTCGGGATCAGAGAAGTTCCTCTGAGCAGAAGGCTTTGGGTTGCCGGCTGCGTCGGTGGGGAGGGTGCGCTGCGGCATCGCCAATGCTTCGCTCACGGCCGTGGAGACCAGGTCAAGGCCTGCAGCTTCTGCCTTCAGGGTCGCCAGCTTCTGAGCGTCATCGGCGCGCTTGCGCGCACCAGGGCTGCGGCGTGCCGCCCGTTTGCTGCGCTGCTCATCGCCGCTGGTCTCGGCTCCTGTCGCCTCTTGCTCAGCCGCCACGGCCTGCTCGTCTCGTTGGCGGGCCTTGGCCGCTGCTGCCTCTGCTTCCAGTTCGACCTTGGCCTTGAGGATCCACTCCAGACGGCTGGAGCGGCGCTGCAGTTCATCCGGCAGCTCGTCACCTCGCTTGCCCTTGCCGTACTGGCCGTCCTCCTGGGCGTCGATCAGCTCGGCCTTGCGCAGCAGCGCCCGCATCTCGCCTTCCAGCTGTCGCTCGGACTTGAGCACCCGCTCGTGG
>CAYNGR010000196.1:0-4757 GCA_964396755.1 uncultured Cyanobium sp.
AGGCCCTGCAGCACATGATCATCCGCAAGAACTACGGCTGCACCCACTTCATCATCGGCCGCGACATGGCCGGCTGCAAATCCAGCCTCAGCGGTGACGACTTCTACGGCCCCTACGAGGCCCAGGACTTCGCCCGCGACAACGCCTCCGAGCTGGGCATGGAGACGGTGCCGTCGCTCAACCTCGTCTACACCGAGGAGGAGGGCTACGTGACCGCCGAGCACGCCGAGGCCCGCGGCCTGCACGTGCGCAAGCTGAGCGGCACCCAGTTCCGCCAGATGCTGCGCGGCGGCGAGGAGATCCCCGAGTGGTTCGCCTTCCGCAGCGTCGTCGAGGTGCTGCGGGCCGCCGCCTGAGTCCAGCAGCCCCGGGGCGACGGCGATGGCGCCGCACGCCCCTGCACCTCGGTTAACGTTCCGTAACTTCCTTCTCACCCCGGAGACCGCCCCGTGAAGAAACGCTGGCGCAACGCAGGGCTCTACGTCCTTCTGGTGATCGTCTTCCTCGCCGTGGGGACGGCCTTCCTCGATCGCCCGGCCCCGGCCAACGCTCCGCGCACGCTGCGCTACAGCGATTTCATCGAGGCGGTTCAGGGCAATGAGATCTCCCGCGTGCTGATCTCGCCCGATCGCGGCACCGCCCAGGTGGTCGAGAACGATGGCCAGCGCGCCCTGGTCAACCTCGCCCCCGACCGCGACCTGCTCAAGATCCTCACCGAGCACAACGTCGACATCGCCGTCCAGCCCAGCCGCGAGCCGGCCGCCTGGCAGCAGGCCGTCGGCAGCCTCATCTTCCCGCTGCTGCTGCTGGGGGGCCTGTTCTTCCTGCTGCGCCGCGCCCAGGGCGGCGGCGGCAACCCCGCCATGAACTTCGGCAAGAGCAAGGCGCGGGTGCAGATGGAGCCCCAGACCCAGGTCACCTTCGGTGACGTGGCCGGCATCGAGGGCGCCAAGCTCGAGCTCACCGAGGTGGTCGACTTCCTCAAGAACCCCGATCGCTTCACCGCCGTCGGCGCCAAGATCCCCAAGGGCGTGCTGCTGGTCGGCCCCCCCGGCACCGGCAAGACCCTGCTGGCCAAGGCCGTCGCCGGTGAGGCTGGCGTGCCCTTCTTCTCGATCTCCGGCTCGGAGTTCGTCGAGATGTTCGTCGGCGTCGGCGCCAGCCGCGTGCGCGACCTGTTCGAGCAGGCCAAGAAGAACGCCCCCTGCATCGTGTTCATCGACGAGATCGACGCAGTCGGCCGTCAGCGCGGTGCCGGCCTCGGCGGCGGCAACGACGAGCGCGAGCAGACCCTCAACCAGCTGCTCACCGAGATGGACGGCTTCGAGGGCAACAGCGGCATCATCATCGTGGCCGCCACCAACCGTCCCGATGTGCTCGATTCGGCGCTGATGCGTCCCGGCCGCTTCGACCGCCAGGTGGTGGTCGACCGCCCCGACTACGCCGGCCGCCTGCAGATCCTGGGCGTGCATGCCCGCGGCAAGACCCTGGCCAAGGATGTCGACCTCGACAAGGTGGCCCGCCGCACCCCCGGCTACACAGGCGCCGATCTGGCCAACCTGCTCAACGAAGCGGCGATCCTGGCGGCCCGCCGTCAGCTCACCGAGATCTCGATGGATGAGGTCAACGATGCGATCGAGCGCGTCATGGCCGGCCCCGAGAAGAAGGACCGGGTGATGAGCGAGCGCCGCAAGCGCCTGGTGGCCTACCACGAGGCCGGCCACGCCCTGGTGGGCGCCCTGATGCCCGACTACGACCCGGTGCAGAAGATCTCGATCATTCCGCGCGGCAACGCCGGCGGCCTCACCTTCTTCACCCCCTCCGAGGAACGGATGGAGTCGGGCCTCTACTCGCGTGCCTATCTGCAGAACCAGATGGCCGTGGCCCTCGGCGGCCGCGTCGCCGAGGAGATCGTCTACGGACAGGACGAAGTCACCACCGGTGCCTCCAACGACCTGCAGCAGGTGGCCCGCGTCGCCCGCCAGATGATCACCCGCTTCGGCATGAGCGACAAGCTCGGCCCTGTGGCCCTGGGCCGCAGCCAGGGCGGCATGTTCCTCGGCCGCGACATCGCCGCCGAGCGTGACTTCTCCGAGGACACCGCCGCCGCCATCGACGAGGAGGTGAGCGCACTGGTGGCCGAGGCCTACCGCCGCGCCACCGAGGTGCTCACCTCCAATCGCCCGGTGCTCGATGAGCTGGCCGAGATGCTGGTGGAGCGGGAAACCGTTGACGCCGAAGAGCTCCAAGAGCTGCTGATCCAGCGCGACGTGCGGGTCGCCAGCTACGTCTGAGCTGCAGCTGCACCAGCCGTGTTGGGTTGCGGCGCTGCCCCAACTACGCCCTATCCCTCCCAGCTCTGACTGGGAGGGATTTTTTGTGGCGACGCCGCAGAGATGGCCGCAGCGCAGGGAGCGGCCAGCCGCGGTTCAGGATGAGAGCATGCCCGCCGCCGACCAGCTGATCCAGTCCCTGCGGGCGCAGCCGCTGCTGATCGTGCTGCGCCCGGGCGAGCCGCTGCAGGCCCTGCCCAGCCTGGAACGGTTGCAGGCGCTGGGGCTGATCCATGTGGAGATCGCCTGGCAGCCGCTGCCGCTGTGGGCCGAACAGATGGCTGAGCTGGTGCGCCGCTTCCCTGATCTGCAGCTGGGCGTCGCCTCGGTGTGCGAGCCGCAGGGGCTGGTGGATGCACGCGCCGCCGGCTGCCGTTACGCCGTCTCACCGGTGCTCGATCCACAGCTGCAGGAGCAGGCGCAACAGAACGATCTGGTGCTGGTGCCCGGCGTGATGAGCCCCAGCGAGGTGCATCAGGCGCGGCGGCTCGGCTGTGCGATCGTCAAGCTGTTCCCGGCGGTGAGCGTCGGCCGGGAGCACTGGCGCCGGCTGCGGGAGCCGCTGGGATCGCCGCTGCCGTTCTGCATCGCCGCCGGGGGCCTCGCGCCGGACGATGTACGGCCCTGGCTTGCCGCCGGGGTGGATGCCGTGGCACTCGGCTCAGGGCTGGGGGCCCTGGACGCCCCGGGAAGCTGGCGGGAGCTGCTGACGGCGCTCGGCGCCGGAGCAGCGGCGACAGCTCCAACACAGGACTCAGCGACCAGGCTGGACTGATCCCGTTCCGCGTGGCGCTGATCGCCGCTGATGAAGCCCACGCTGGCGGATCGTCCCCTCTCCCCTGAGGGGCGCCTCCAGCCCCCTCACCAGAGGCTGCACTGCCCCTGCTGGCGCAGCAGGTGATCGGCCAGCACCAGGGCCACCATCGCCTCCACCATCGGCACGGCGCGCGGCAGCACGCAGGGATCGTGGCGGCCCTTGGCGGCCAGGGTGGTGGCGTTGCCGTCCGAATCGATCGTCTGCTGCTCCTTGCGGATCGTGGCGGTGGGCTTGAACGCCACCCGGATCACGATCTCCTCGCCGTTGCTGATGCCGCCCTGGATGCCGCCGGAATTGTTGGTGGCGGTGCGCAGCCGGCCCGCCTCACTGGGCAGGAAGGCGTCGTTGTGCTCACTGCCCCTGAGCAGCGTGCCACCGAAACCCGAGCCGATCTCGAAGCCCTTGGTGGCCGGCAGCGACATCACCGCCTTGGCCAGATCAGCCTCGAGCTTGTCGAACACCGGCATGCCCAGGCCCACCGGCGGGTTGCGCACGACGCATTCGATCACGCCGCCGCAGGAATCACCGTCGCGGCCGATCTGCTCGATGCGTTCGATCATGCGCTCGGCCGTCTGTGCATCCGGGCAGCGCACGATGTTGCTCTCGATCGCCTCCAGGCTCACCGACGCCGGATCGATCTGCGCCTCGATCGTGTGAATCCGCTGCACCCAGGCCAGCACCTCGGTGCCGCCGGCCCTGGCCAGCAGCTGCTTGGCGATGGCACCGGCCGCCACCCGGCCGATGGTTTCGCGCGCGGAGGCGCGGCCGCCGCCGCTGCGGGCCTGGATGCCGTATTTGGCCTGATAAGTGGCATCGGCGTGGGAGGGGCGGAAGGCCACCGCCATCTCGCTGTAATCCTGCGGTCGCTGATCCTTGTTGCGCACCACCATGGCGATCGGCGTGCCGAGGGTGACGCCATCGAGCAGGCCGCTGAGGATCTCGACCTGATCGTCCTCCTTGCGAGGGGTGGTGATCCTGCTCTGGCCCGGCTTGCGGCGGTCGAGCTCGGCCTGAATGGCGGCCTGATCGAGCTGCAGCCGCGGCGGGCAGCCATCGACGATCACCCCGACCCCGCCGCCGTGGGATTCACCGAAGGTGCTGATGCGAAAAAGGGTGCCGAAGCTGCTGCCCATGGGCCGTCTGCGCTGGATGGAGCCTACAAACCAGGCCTTGGCAGACTGCACCTGCACCTGCGCATGCGGCCATCGCTGCGCCCGCCGGAACCCCATGCCTCCAGCTGGCGGCGGCATGGTCCGGCGCGGCCGCAGGTGGAGCCAGCCAGATCGCGACACCGATTCCAGGACCGGGCCAGCGGTCAGCCGAGGTTCCGGTGCGCGCGGATGGATCCAGGCGCTGCCCCGCAGGCATGGTCCGGCCGCCCTGGTCGGGAGCAGCGAGCGGGAGGCTGGTGTGCGACGCGGCGGCGTCGGTAGCTGCCAATCGCCTGGCGTCAGCCCACGGGCGGGTGTACCCGGCACGGCAGGCACCACCCTGCGATCCCCCCCTACCTTCAGCTCAGACATCACCTGCGGCCTTGCGCAAACAGGAACGGGCGGCCCTGATCCTGCGGCGCCTTGAGGAGCTGTATCCCACCACGCCGGTGCCGC
>CAYNGR010000197.1:0-4720 GCA_964396755.1 uncultured Cyanobium sp.
CGCGCATGCTGTGCAGGATCACCTCGGCGGCGCGCAGGATGCCGGGGCTGATGCTGACCAGGCCGACGCAGCTGCCTGAGCGCAGCTCCTTGAGCAGATCGAGCTCCTGGCGGAAGTCGTTGAGATCCACGGCGACGGCCCGGACTCCGTGGCTCTTGGCGATCTCCTCCACGGGCTGCAGGAAGTAGCGGCTGGTGACCACCGTGCCCTGGCTGGAGCTCTCCAGCACCGCCTCGAGCTCCTCCATCGGCACCACCTCCACGGGCACCTCCAGGCTCGGGGTGAGCTCCTCGGCGATCAGATGCGAGGCGCCGATGTCCTCGCGCGGAGTGGACACCAGCACCCTGGCACCGCAGCGCAGGCGCCAGTCGATCTCATGGGTCAGCAGCTCCCGGGCCTGCTGCAGGGTGCAGCCGGCGTCGAGCAGCCCATCGACGCTCTGGCGCACCTCCCGGTCGATGTCCGGCAGGGTCTTGTGGCGCAGGCCCGGCGGCGGCTTGATCTCGCGCGGCTTCTGCTGATCGCGCACGTAGATGCCGGAGCCGGCCATCGCTTCCACCACCCCGTCTGTCTCCAGCTGGCGGTAGACCTTGCTGATCGTGTTGCGATGCAGGCCCGTCTGCATCGCCAGCTGCCGCGTGCTCGGCAATCGGTGGCCGGGCGGATAGTGGCGCGCCGCGATGGCGAAGCAGATCTGGTTGTACAGCTGGGTGGACGCCGGGATGTCGCTTTCCTGCTGGATGTGGAATCGCACGCCGGGTGGGCCAGATGGAATCGCGGCCACCCTACGGAGCTTTTGCCCCCGTGACAATTCCCCCGTTGGCATAGGAGGATGTGCCGGCTTGTGACGGTTGGCCCAGGCGGCATCCCGGTTGCCTCCTCCGCCCGCCGGCCTCCGTTGCCCCCCGCCGGCTCGCGTGACCGCCCCCGCCCCCGCCGCTTTCCACGGCCTGCCGCAACCCCCGGCCGGGGTCAGCGGCCAGTGGCAGCTGGTGCCGCCCTTGCCGGCCAGCAGCAATGCGGTGCCGCTGCGCTGCTGGCTGGCGCTGCCGAGCGATCGTCAGCCCCGGGCTGGGGTGCTGGTGCTGCCCGAGGTGTTCGGCGTCAATGCCTGGGTCCGCTCCGTCGCCGGCAGGCTGGCGGCCGCCGGTTACGCCGCCCTTGCGCTGCCTCTGTTCACCCGCACGGCGCCGGAGCTGGAGCTGGGCTACGACGAGGCGTCACTGCAACTCGGCCGCTCCCACAAGGAGCGCACCGAGGCAACCACTCTGCTCGCGGACATTGAGCAGGCGGCCGCATGGCTGAGCGCTCGACTGCCCGATCCCGCCGCTGGGCTGGGCTGCGTGGGCTTCTGCTTCGGCGGCCATGTGGCGATGTTGGCGGCGACCCTGCCCCGCATCGCCGCGACCTGCGACTTCTATGGAGCCGGCGTCGCCACTGGCCGTCCCGGTGGCGGGGCTCCGACCCTGACGGAGCTGCCTCGCATCCCCGGCCGGCTGCTGTGCTTCTGCGGCGACGCGGATCCGCTGATCCCCGAGGCCGATGTGGAGGCGATCGCCGCCGCGATCGCCGCAGCCCCCGATCCGGCGCGCCATCGGCTGATCCGGGTGCCGAACGCCGGGCATGGCTTCCTGTGTGAAGCCCGCAGCGACCATCACCCTGAGGCTGCGGCCGAGGCCTGGCGGACGATGCTGACCTTCCTGGCTGCAGCGCTGGACGGCTGAGGCGGCCGAGCGCCTCAGCCGCTGCGGAGCCGGCACCTGCCGTCCCGGCTCAGGACTGGGCGGCTTCGGCTGCGCTGGTGGCCGTCGCGCCGGCAGCGCCGGCTCTGGCGGTGGTGGGCGCAGCACCATTGCCCTTGCTGCCGCTGCTGACCTTGGCGGCCGCCTGCTTGCGCGGCGACAGGAACATGATCATGTTGCGGCCCTCACGTTTGGGGGGCTGCTGGATCTCGGCGTTCTCCTCGAGATCCTTGGCGATGCGCAGCAACAGCGTCTCAGCCAGGGCGGTGTGCTGAATCTCTCGGCCGCGGAAGATGACCGTGCACTTGACCTTGTCGCCGGCCTTGAGGAAGCGGGTGGCCTGACCGATTCTCACCTGGTAGTCGTGCGAATCGATCTTGTAACGCATCTTGACCTCCTTGACTTCGGTCTGATGCGACTTCTTCTTGGCCTCCTTGGCCTTCTTCTCCTGCTCGAACTTGTATTTGCCGTAGTCCATCACCCGGCAGACGGGCGGGTCGGCCTTCTCGCTGACCAGCACCAGGTCGAGCTCGCGCTCGCGGGCCACCTCCAGAGCCCTCTCCCGGGTGATCACCCCCAACTGGCTGCCGTCGGCATCGACCACCCGCAGGTTGGGGTAGCTGATGCGGTCGTTGATGTTGGGAAGCTCCCGCACCGGAGCGCGGCGATCAAAACGGGGGCGGGGAGGCATTCAGAGGTGCAGTAAGGAGTTCAGCCTAGACCTTGCAGGGCCTGCCGCACAGCCTCCTGCAGCACATCGGTCTCCGTCCCCGCGCCGCCGCCGCCTGTCGCCAGCCAGTGGGGCCGGTGCTGACGGCGGAACCAGGTGCGCTGCCGCTTGGCGTAGGCCCGGGTGCGGCGCTCGGTCAGGGCCTGCGCCTGCCGCTCGTCCAGCTCCCCGGTCAGCACCCGCAGGGCCTCGCCGTAGCCGATCGTGTCCAGCAGTGGGCAGTCGGCGCCGTAGCGATGCGCCAGCCGCTCGGTCTCCGCCACCAGCCCCTGTCCGTAGAGGGCCGCCGTGCGGCTGTGGATGCGCTGGATCAGATCGGCAGGATCGAGGCCCAGCTCCACCACCCGCCAGGGCGGCGGGCAGCGGCGCTGCTGGCTGCTGAGCGTGCGGCCGGTGGCGTACACCACTTCCAGGGCGCGCTGGGTGCGCACCGCGTCGCCTGGAAGGATCCTGGCGGCCGCCTCCGGATCCACCTGTCGCAGCAGCTGATGGCAGTGGGCCTGGCCCAGTGCCGCGAACTGGTCGCGCAGCGGCTGCTGGGGGGGGACCGCCGGTGGCTGCAGCCCCTCCAGCAGGGCCTTGAGATAGAGGCCGGTGCCGCCCACCAGCAGGGCTGCGCCGCGGCGCCGGTGTTCAGCGGCGATCGCCTCACCGGCCAGGGCCGTGAACTCCTGCAGGGTGATCGGCTGGTCGGGGCTGCGCAGATCGAGCAGTTCGTGGCGCACGCGCCGGCGCTGCTCAGGCGTCGGTTTGGCGGTGCCCACGTCCATGTCCCGGTAGAGCTGGCGGGAATCCACCGACAGCACCGCCAGGTCGAGGGCCTCCGCCAGCGCGATGGCCAGGTCCGTCTTGCCGCTGGCCGTAGGCCCCATCAGGGCGATCACCAACGGACGTTCGTCCTGGCGGGCTTCGGGGTCGGGGTGGCGGAGCGGATCAGGCACGCGGGGCAGAGGACGGCGGCGGGGAGGCTGGGCTCACTCTGACGCCCACCGCGGCGACGGCTGCCCGCCCTGGCCAGCGGTGGTAAAGTCGCTTTTGTGACGCGGGTTTTCGGGACACCGGTTTCGAACATGATTTCGAGCACGGTTCCGGCCACCGGTTCAGACACGGTTTCGGACGCCCCGGTTTCGGACACACAGTTCCCGCTCCCGCTCCCCGCACCCCAGTCCGCCCCGGGGTTCCGCCACCACTGCCCACTCCGGGGAGCCCCTCCCGCATGAGCGACGCCACCAGAGTCCAGTCCGCCTACGGCGCCGAACAGATCCAGGTGCTGGAAGGCCTGGAGCCGGTGCGCAAGCGGCCCGGGATGTACATCGGCACGACCGGCCCCCGCGGTCTGCACCATCTCGTCTATGAAGTCGTCGACAACTCGGTCGACGAAGCCCTGGCCGGGCACTGCGACGCCATCGTCGTCACGCTGCATGAGGACGGCTCCGCCAGCGTGTCCGACAACGGGCGTGGCATCCCCACCGACATTCACCCGCGCACCGGCAAGAGCGCCCTGGAGACGGTGCTGACCGTGCTGCACGCCGGGGGCAAGTTCGGTGCCGGCGGCTACAAGGTTTCCGGCGGCCTGCATGGCGTCGGCATCTCGGTGGTCAACGCCCTGAGCGCCTGGGTGGAGGTGACGGTGCACCGCCAGGGCCAGGAGCATCGTCAGCGCTTCGAGCGCGGCATCGCCATCGGCAGCCTGACGGCGAGCCCGGCCGCCGACCCGGCCCGCACCGGCACGTTCGTGCGCTTCCTGCCGGATTTGGAGATCTTCACCGGTGGCATCGAGTTCGACTACGGCACCCTGTCCGCGCGTCTGCGCGAACTGGCCTATCTCAATGGCGGTGTGCGCATTGTCTTCCGCGACGAGCGCCCCTCGGCCCGCAACGCTGAGGGTGAGCCGCACGAAGAGGTGTATCACTACCAGGGCGGCATCAAGGAATACGTCGCCTACATGAACGCGGAGAAGGATCCGCTGCATCCCGACATCATCTATGTCAACGCCGACAAGGACGGCGTGCAGGTCGAGGCGGCGCTGCAGTGGTGCGTCGATGCCTATTCCGACAACATCTTCGGTTTCGCCAACAACATCCGCACCGTTGACGGAGGCACCCACATCGAGGGCCTCAAGACCGTGCTGACCCGCACGCTCAACGCCTTCGCCAAGAAGCGTGGCAAGCGCAAGGAAGCCGACGCCAACCTGGCCGGCGAGAACATCCGCGAAGGCCTCACCGCGGTGTTGTCGGTCAAGGTGCCG
>CAYNGR010000198.1:0-4712 GCA_964396755.1 uncultured Cyanobium sp.
CGGCACCGGCCAGCTCTGCCGGATCGTGGAGATCGCCCTGCTGCTGCTCTCGCCGGACGGGGAGATCGAGCAGGAATGGAGCACCGTGATCAACCCGGGCGTGCCGATCCCCAATGCCGCCGTGCATGGGATCGACGAGCGCCTGGCTGCAGCGGCACCCAACTTCTTGGCCGTGGCGCCAACCCTGGCGGCCCTTCTTGAAGGGCGCGTGCTGGTGGCCCACAATCTGGATCGCTGCTGTTTGCGAAGGCAAATCAGTGGGCCGATCCTGCGGCATCACTTCTGGGAGGCGAGCGAGGCCTGGCCTGAGCTGGTGCTCGATCTGGGCGATGGAATCGACACCATGCCCAACCCGTTCCTCAGTCTCGGCAAGCTCTGCACCGTCCACGGCATCAGCCTTTCGGGCGACGACGCTCACACGGCGCTGGGCGACACGCGCGCCCTGGCCGCGCTGCTCCGCCATGGCCTGCCCCACCTGCATCCATCACGGGCCGCGGTGCGGGTGGCGGGGCTCAGCCGCCCAGAGCTGGATCCCCCGGCCTTCCTGCCGCGCATCACCACCAGCCGGGAGGGTCTGCAGCAGAACCACGACTGGATCGACACCACGGTGACCATCCCCGCCAGCGGCGGCACCATCGCCCTGCATGGCGAGGACGCCCATGGCTGGGACTTCAAGGTGCAGAAGGCCCTCGACCATGCCGCCGGCCTGGGCCTGGTCCCCATCGCCTTCGAGCCGGAGGCACCGGCCGATGTGCTGGTGGTCTCCAGCGTGTTCATCGACAGCCCGCTGATGCGCCGGCTCCGCGCTGCCGGCCAGGCTGAGCATGACTTGCCGCTGGTCCGGGATGGCCACGCTGTTCCTTCGCGCCATCGCTCAATCTGGTTTGGTCCGCCGGCAGCTGAGCTCCACCGCACCCACCGTAGGCGCTTCATGCTGCCACGACCTGTGGTGCAAGTGATGGATCGCTGAGCAGATCAGGCTGCGCTCTTGAAGGTTCTACGGAGACCTCAGGGTTGTCTGGTGTGATCCCATCGGCAGACTGGTGCCACAGAGATGATGACCTACGGGTTCACGGAAGCCATCACCGGCTTCCGGTCGTCGCTGTTCTTGCAGCGGTACATGGCCTGATCGGCGGTCTGGATCAGGGCGTTGCTGTTATCGCCGTGCTCCGGCCAGCGCGCGATGCCGATGCTCACGGAGATCACCAGCAGCTCACTGTCATGAACACCTGAGAACGGCTGTCGCAACTCGGCCTGGATCCGCTCCGCCAGCACCATGAGGCCACTCATGTCTGGTGCACTTGGTAACAACAGAACAAATTCATCACCACCCTGGCGAGAGAGGGTATCGGTCTTGCGCAGAAAGGTCTCCAGGCGCCGGCTGACAGCGATCAGCAACGCATCTCCAACCTCATGGCCGAACTTGTCATTGACAGCCTTGAATCCATTAAGGTCCATATACAGGAGACCAACCTTATTGTCATACCGGTCTGCCAGAGACAGAGCCTGCTCGAGCCGATCCATCAGCTGGGTCCGGTTGGCCAGGCCTGTGAGCCCATCATGGGTAGCGCGGTAGAGAATCGACTGCTGTTCACCATGACGAATGGTGATATCCTGGTAGATCGCTACATAGTGAAGTGGCTGCAACTCGTGATCAACAACCGTGGTAATACTCACATCATGCAGGCGGATTTGGCCGTCTTTGCACCGGTTCCATACCTCCTGACGCCAGGTGCCAAAATGGCGCAGATCATCCCAAAGATTCTGATAGAAACCGTCGTCGTGTTTGCCGGATCGCAGCGCGCGCAAGGAGCGACCGCGCAGATCAAGGTTGGTGAAGCCGGTCAGTTGGGTGAAGCTCTGATTCAGGGATTGCACCAGCCCGTCGGGGTTGGTGATGACGACACCCTCTGCCGTCCCCTCGAAGACGGCTGCCGCAATGGCTTTGTCCTCGGCAGCGAGCGCGAGCTGATTCATTGCCTCCACAGTGCGCAGGTGGCTCAGCAGCAACTCGCGCGTCACCACAGCAGCTAGCGCTGACAGCAGAGCACCGACCAACAGGATCAAGGCCTGGCTCCAGTGCAGTCCGTCGGGTCCTGGCAGGATGCGGGTCAGTTGCACTCCTACCACCCAGGTGCGCCCCCCCCACCATGATGCGCTGGTAGTTCGGATCGGTGAGCTTCGGGGTGTCGAAAATGTCTGCTGGGTCGTAGAGTCGGCCATATCGGCTTGGCCGATCTCCATCGAACAGCAACACAACTGATCCCTGTAGGTTGGGATTGTCGATCTGCCGCAGTGTCTCTCGCATCAGATCGTTGATCCGGAACGGGATGGCCGCCCAACCCCACACATCATCCTGAAGACCTTGATTGTGACTGACTAGATTGTGGCGTTCGCCTCGGATTACAGAATAAAGAATCACCCCGGCTTCATGGTTGCCAAGGGGATTCTGCTTCAACTCTAATTTGGCCGTGAGAACGGGGATTCCGGTTCGGGCTGCATCCACCAAAGCCTGACGTCGTATCGGTTTACTGAGAAGATCAAAGCCGATGGCCTGACGATTGAGGTGGCCCAGCGGCTGGATATTCGTGACCGGTGCATAAGCCGAACGGTGTCCAGCAGGTCGGATCTGAGCTGATTGGCCGTAGAGCTTCTTGAGGCTGGTTTCAAAGCCGCTCTTATCCTCCAGACGAACGTACCGGGCGTATCCGAGCCCCAGAATACCCGGTGGCAATTGGTCGTTATTGCGTAGATCCTCAACGTAGTGGTTGAATCTCTCGGGCGTGAGGCTGCCATAGACCTCGGCCATGGAGCTGAAACTTGTCACGCTGGCGCTGATCGTATTCAGAGTCGCCACAACGGCATCGGCGACGTCGTCGAGCAAAGCGATCTCGGCCTGTTCGTGATAACGACGATTGAAGAGCAGGTTCTGAACGCAGATCCCCGTTGTAATCAGGAGCCCAGCCACAAACACAGCAACTGGCCCTGCCACTGGCCGGCTCGACTTGCGTCGTGCCCCGCGTGCTGTGACAGTGGCCGGAGCAGCACTGGCAGAAGGAGAAACCTGGAGACCCTCCATGGTCATCCCAAAACCATCGCTCTGACGACCACGACCACGACCACGACCATCATCGCTGGAGATGTCTGTTGACACTGTCTTCGCCTGAACCTGCGAAGGTAGCAAGGGCAACATTGGCTCCCAGAGCGCTGCAAAAGGTGTTGTCGAATGACAAGAACCGTCTGCCTCACCATGCCAAGGGCCTGCAACGAGCAGCATCCTGGCTGCTGGCCTTGGATTGATCGGCTGCCAGCACAGGGCAAGGGGCGATTGGCAACAAGGTGGGCATCTGTGCTCCGTCCCCACCACTGTTCATGCTTGGGACCAAGGTACCCATGGCAGGACGTGCTGCCATGAATTGGCACCCTTCGTCATGAACAAGAGGAACACACAGGGCCAGCAGACGGAACAGCAGCGCTCACACCCTTCACGCCGATTCGCTCAGACAGTTGGATCAGCACCACAGCGCCACAGGCCCTGGGAGCCGGCGTGATCGCTACGAAAGATCCTCCAGCCAGCCTCCCGATCCGGTCCGGGATCGCGAGCAGGCTTCAAGGGTGGGAAGGACTGTGGCTCGCCAGGACCGCTCTGGCCTCTTGTCAGCCCTTGCCAGAGGCTGAATGGGATGGACTGCGGTGTGTGGAATGCAGCCCAGCGTGCCCGCCACGACACCAACGCTTGGGCGATGACCACTCCTGGTTCGTGGAGCGTGAATCGTTCGGCCATGGCTGAGTTTGAGGTCATCACCTCGGTTACCGAGCAGCCATCGATGTCGATCGTGAGGGTTGGATGTTGACTTCTTGGTTCTGCTGCAGCCGTTGCATCATCTCGGCGCGGGGATGCTGAAACTACGGGAATTGGGCTGTCTCTGGAGCATCGATGCAGGCCAGGCGGATGGTGAGTGACCGGCCGCCAGCCTGACCCCGCCGGGTGTCGCCGTCTCCCAGCGCGAGCATCATGGCTCGGTCGCTGGCCTCGGGGGCAGCGACGGCGACGTTGCCAGCCGCGAGCGGCGCAGACATCGACATCGTCCTTGCGAACAGAACCAGCGCCCACTGGAGCCGAGGCATCAGGAGTTGAAACCGGCGACAGCTCAGCCTGACCCTGACCTGCTGGGCCCTGCCAATCGATGCTGAATGCGCATCATGCGTTCGAGCACTCCAACAGAAAGGCGCCCCGTGTCAAGCGACACTGAAAACTGAGCCACTTCCGACACCGAAAACTGAGCCACCCTGGGGCTGCTCTGGGGCTCGGTCATCGGAATGGTTCCGCCCTGGTGGGAGCGGTGCCTCTTGCTGCTCATCGGTTCCGTGATGGGTTGCGTTGGTTGTCGTCCGTCGTTGCTGCGGCTGTCGTGGCTGTTCCCTCTCAGGCCTCCTTGGCTGGCGTCGGTGGCGGCACGCCGCCGATGCCGGACGAGGAGGAGCCGCCCGCCTGCGGGCGGAACAGCCCGGATCTGCGCTTCTCCCTCAGTCGGTAGCTGTCGCCGCGGATCGTCACCACGTGGCTGTGGTGCAGCAACCGATCGAGGATTGCTGCCGCCACCACCTGATCGCCGAACACCTCGTCCCACTCCTCCACCGGCCGGTTGGAGCTGACCAGCACGCTGCCCTGCTCGTAGCGGCGGGAGATCAGCTGGAAGAACAGGTGCCCC
>CAYNGR010000199.1:0-4616 GCA_964396755.1 uncultured Cyanobium sp.
GGGGGGGCGGGTCAGCAGGAGGTGGAAGCCTTCCCGGCCATGACGCTGGCGCGGGATTCCTCGGCTGTCATGGCCAGCAGTGCCTGAGCCAGAAAGTCAGAGGCGAGCCTCTGCTCCTGAGCCGCGATCTGCAGCAGCAGATCCTGCCGATCAGGACGGGTCAGCTCTCCATCGCTGCTCCACTGCAGGCACCAGGGTGGGGTGTGGATCGTCATGGCAGCTTCGGCAGCAGGAGATCGTTGTCGCCGACTGCCACAAGCTGGCCCTGTTGGCGAAAGCGACTGAGGCTCTTCGTCACCGTCACGCGGGTCAGGCCGCAGAGATCCGCCAGAGCGCGATGGGTGAGATTGAGCTCGCTGAGTGACAGCCGGCAGCCGTGGCTGTTCACCTGCCCGAAGCAACGGCCGATCCAATGGAGCAGAGCCAGCAGCCGTCTGTCTCCCGATCGGATCCGTTGGATGGCATGCAGCTCGGCCAGCATCTGGCGCTCCCGCTGCAGATGCCATCGCTGCTCCTCCGGTGACAGCTCCAGATGCTCCACCACGACCGTGGTCAGGCATTGCAGCTCCAGGGGCAGGAGCACCGGATCCTCCGAGCTGATCAGATCGCCCGGACCCCACAGTCCCAGCGTGATCGTTTCACCCTCCGGATCCCAGGTGGTGGAGCGCACGTAGCCCTCATGCAACCTCCAGCTCATTCCTTCGGGCAGCACGTCCTGGGGATGCAGCGTCAGGCGCAAGGGGCGTTTCAGCAGAGAAGCGGTCATGGCGTCGGCAGGCTTCGGGGCGGGTCATCGATCGGGAGTGCGGCGATCAACTGAGGCATTCGCTGACAACAGGCCACGACGAGCGAGCAACTTCTCGGCAGTATGCGCTAATTCCGATGGGAGTACCGGTATTTCAAGGCACACGACATGGGACGTGGGCATCTCAGATGTAGAACATCGGTGCTGGCTGGCGCAGGCGGTCTCGCTCCTGCAGCAGATGGGCCAGCGTCGTCTGGCGCAGGATGTCGAGTCGAGCCTGTTCAAGCTGCTGCTCCAGGGCCCCGAGCGCCTGGAACTCGGCGTCCTGGCGATCGCCCTTCCGCTCGCTCTCCGCAGCCCCTTCCAGGCAGGCGGCCACCTCCTCCACGCTGATCTGTTCGGGTGGGCGTGACAGCTGAAACCCGCCGCGAGGGCCGCGGATGCTGCGCAGGTAGCCCCCCTTGCGCAGGGCGGTGAGCATCTGCTCCAGGTAGCGCTCCGGGATGGCGTGCCGCCGGCAGATCTCGCCGGTCTGCACCAGCTCGCCGCCGGGATAGGCCGTGGCCAGGTCCATCAGGGCAACCAGGCCGTATTGCGTTTTGGCGCTGAATGCCACTGCTGTTCCCCGGAAGCCCGGATGATTCTGCCAGATAAAGAACGGCGCTTGAGTAGGGAATCGACGCCGGCGGCGGTGATGGGGGCTGTGGTCTCGGGCACAGGCGCTCGCGGCGAAGGCGGATAGGTTCTGCGAGTACCCGATCGAAGAACCGTGGAAAACCTTTCTGTCCGCCGTTCTCTCCCCCGCCAGTCGCTGGCGCTGGCCGCCGTCCCCCTGGGTGCGGCCTCCCTCGTTGTGCTGGCATCGCCGCTGGCTCAGGCGCAGCAGTCGACCCGGCCTCAGACCCTGACTGTCGTGTCCTACGCGGTCACCAAGGCCGCCTACGACCGGATCTTCAGCCTGTTTGCCGCCGACTGGAAGCGGAAGACTGGACAGAGCGTCAGCTTCAGGGGCAGCTATGGAGGCTCGGGTTCCCAGACGCGGGCGGTGATCGATGGTCTCGAGGCGGATGTGGTCAGCCTGGCCATGGCTGCTGATGTGGCCAGGATTCAGCAGGCCGGCCTGATCAACCCGGGCTGGGAGCGGGAAAACCCCTACAACTCCACCCCGATCAACTCGACCGTCGCGGTGTTCGTGCGGCCTGGTAATCCCAAGAAGATCAACAGCTGGAAGGATCTCGACAACAGAAACGTCGATGTGGTGCTGGCCAATCCCAGGACCTCCGGTGGTGCCCGCTGGAACTTTCTGGCTCTCTGGGGGGCCATCACCCGTGCTGGCGGCAGTGAGGCCCAGGCCCGTAGCTTCATCACCGGCGTCTACAGGAACGCCGATGTGCTGCCAAAGGATGCCCGCGAGGCCACCGATGCCTTCGTGAAGCGCCGTCAGGGCGACGTGCTGCTCAACTGGGAAACCGAGGCGATCCTGGCCAGGCGCAAGGGGGAGTGGACCACGCCCACCAGGGTGTTCAGCCCCAACGTGCTGACGGAGCAACCCGTCACCGTGGTGGACAGGGTTGTCGATCGCCGGGGCACCCGCAGGGTGGCGGAAGCTTTCGTGCGCTTCCTCTACACCCCTGCAGCCCAGAAGGTGTTTGCTGACAACGGATTCAGACCGACCACGCCGGAGGGCAAGGCCTACGCCCGGGGCAAGTTCCCGCCCGTGAGCTTCTTCAAGGTGGGCGATTTCGGTGGCTGGGGTGGCGTCGATCGCCAGTTCTTCGGCAAGGGCGGCATCTGGGATCAGATCTTCGCGAGGAGCCGCTGAGCCGTCAGGCAAAGGGCTCCGCTCAGGCTTTGGCTCAGTGCCGAGGCCTGAGCGGCCTTGGTCGCTCGATAAGTCGACCGGGGAACCGTGGTATTGTGTTGATCAATTGTCGATCGACTTGCGTGACAACCCGTCGTTCCGCCCCTCTCCTTCCGCTTGCGGCCCCCCTGTGGCTTGCTGCAGGGGGCTCGTTGCTTCTGGCGGCCTGCTCTTCACCCAAGGCTCCCTCGGCCGCGGGCGAGGCTGGTAGGCCCCAGGAGCTGCTGGTCGTCAGCTACGCCGTGACCAAGTCCGCCTACGACCGGATCCTTCCCCGGTTCGCGGCCGATTGGAAAGCCAGAACTGGCCAGGAGCTCAGGATCCGCACCAGCTACGGAGGATCCGGCACCCAGACCCGAGCCATCATCGACGGGCTGGAGGCTGATCTCGCCACCCTGGCGCTTTCGGCCGATGTGCTGAAACTGCAGCAGGCCGGCATGATTCAGCCTGGCTGGGAGCAGGAGCTGCCCAGCGGCAGCATCATCACCCACTCCGCGGTGGCCTTCCTGACCCGGCCTGGAAATCCCAGGGGAATCCGCAACTGGGCTGATCTGGTCAAGCCGGGGGTCACGGTGGTGACCGCCAATCCCAAGACCTCAGGTGGCGCTCGCTGGAACTTTCTCGGGCTCTGGGGCTCGATCACACAGGCCGGCGGCAGTCAGCAGCAGGCCGAGGCTTACGTGACGAACGTCTACCGGAACGTCGAGAATCTCCCCAAGGACGCGCGTGAGGCCTCGGATGTGTTCCTCAAGCGCGACCAGGGTGATGTGCTGCTGAACTATGAAAACGAAGCGATCCTGGCCACCCGCACCGGTGACCTCAAGGCGCCCTTCATGGTGCCGGAGCTCAACATCCGGATCGAGGGGCCCGTCGCCGTGGTCGACAAGGTGGTGGATCGCAAGGGCACCCGCAAGGCTGCTGAGGCCCTGGCCGCCTATCTGTTTTCAGAGGATGCTCAGCAGATCTTCGCCGAGGAAGGCTTCCGGCCCACCAATCCGACGGTCTGGCAGCGGGTGAAGAACCGTTTTGCCCCGGTGAAGCAGTTCTTCTCAGTCAACGATTTCGGAGGTTGGAATGCCGTCAACAACACCTTCTTCGACAATGGTGGTCTCTGGGATCGCCTGTTCGCCAGGTCGCGCTGAAGATGTGTGAACTGCTGGCCCTCAATGCCAACACGCCCACGGACATGGCGTTCTCCTTTCGCGGCCTCAGCCGTCGCGGCGGTGCCAGCGGTGAACACGCCGATGGCTGGGGGCTCGCCAGTTTCACTCCCGATGGATCGGGCCTCAACCTGATCCGTGAGGATGCCCCTGCCGCCTTCTCACGGCTGGCCGATCAGCTGGTGGAACGCTCACCCAGGGCTCTGGTGTCGATCGCGCACATCCGCAAGGCCACCCAGGGTCATGTGTCCCTGCAGAACTGCCATCCCTTCGCCCGCAGCTGGCAGGGCCAGACCTGGGTGTTTGCCCACAACGGCAATCTGGCGGGTGCCATTCCTCATGGCGATCGTCATCGGCCCTTCGGCGACACCGACAGTGAGGCCGCTTTCTGCTGGATTCTCGATCAGCTCGATGCGTCCGGAGTCGATCCCGATCATCCGGAAGCCCTGGCTTCGCTGCTGCACCGCTGCGCCACCGACCTGGCCCGTCGCGGGACGTTCAATGCGTTGATCAGCAATGGCCAGTGGCTTTACGCCACCGCCACCAGCCGGCTGCACTGGCTGACGCGTCGGGCTCCCTTCCGCACCGCCACCCTTGCCGATCCGCCCCTGCAGGTGGATTTCTCCACGCTGACCTCCAGCAGTGACGTGGTGACGATCCTCAGCACTGAGCCGCTCACCACCGATGAGCACTGGCACGCCATTGCACCGGGCTCCTCGATGCTGTGGTGTCGCGGCGAACTCCTCTGCCAGCACAGCCCATGACGTCCATGCCTCCCCGGGCCCAGCCCCTGAACGTGTCTCTTGCCGAAGCCTCGAACTTCTGGTTCCGGCTCGGCTGGGTGAGCTTC
>CAYNGR010000200.1:0-4601 GCA_964396755.1 uncultured Cyanobium sp.
AGGGCGTGGGTGGTGGCGGCCGATCGAATCAGTTCCGGCAGGAAGCCGGGAGCCAACGGGTGTAGCAGGGCCAGCAGAGGATCGCGGCGGCGTTTGGCAGCGATGATGCGGCGGCAGTTCTCGGCGAACTCAGGGCTGTCGAGGTAGGCGTCCATGCCGCCGGTGGCATGCCAGAACATCGCCTTCTGGCAGTACTCGGCGTACTCGAAGTTGATGCGGTCGTGGTTGAGATGACGCCACAGACGCGCCGGATTCAGATCGCCATCGAAGTACTTGAACACCGGCAGCGGATTGAGAAACTGCTGCTCTGCCTGATAGATCAGGTTGATGCTGTAGGCATCTAGCACTTCGCCATAGCTTTCCAGCACCCCCACCACCTCCAGCAGGTGATCGGCGGTGTCGCTGAGCAGGGTCTGACCGGCCAGCAGCCTGCGGGCCACCTCGTCCTGATCGATCGAGGGGTTGGAGACGACCAGTTCGGCGGGAATGATCGGCATCTCAGCTCACCCGGGTGGACAGCAGGGCCATGGCAGTGGTGGCGACTTCGCTGAGGCGCCCCAGGCTGGAGGGAACCAGACCGAGCACCACCACCGCGGCCGCCAGGGCGATGGCGGGAACCGTCTCCCGTGGCGCCACTGGCGCCAGCTGCACATCGAGACGTGCGTCATCGAGTGGGTTGTCGCTGGGCGGGGTGATCGCCAGGCGACCGAAGAAGGCGCGGTTGACCAGCAGCAGGAAATAGACCGCCGTCAGGCCGGAGCCCACCATCGACAGCAGCGTCGCCAGGGGGAACGTGCCGATGCTGCCGCGGAACACCAGGAACTCGGAGATGAAGCCCGCCATGCCGGGCAGGCCGGCGCTGGCCATCACCGCCACGGTCATCAGCGTGCCCGTGAGCGGCAGACCCTTCTCGGGGTTGAGCAGGCCGCGCAGCACCTCCAGATCACGGGTGCCGGTCTTGCGGTACACGATGCCGACCAGCAGGAACAGCAGTGCTGAGATCAGGCCGTGACTGACCATCTGGAACACAGCCCCCAGCAGGCTGACCGGCGTGTGGGCGGCGGCCGCCAGCAGCACATAGCCCATGTGGCCCACCGAGCTGTAGGCCACCATCCGTTTCATGTCGGTCTGGGCGATCGCGGCCATCGAGCCGTACAGCACCGACACCGCCGCCCAGATCGCCAGACCTGGCGACAGCACAGCCCATGCTTCGGGGAACAGCTGCAGGCCAAACCGCAGCAGTCCGTAGGTGCCCAGCTTGAGCAGCACGCCCGCCAGCAGCACCGACACCGGTGTCGAGGCCTGGGTGTGGGCGTCAGGCAGCCAGTTGTGCAGCGGCACGAGCGGGATCTTGATGCCGAAGCCCACCAGCAGCGCCCCCAGCAGCAGCAGCTGGCCGCCCATGGCCAGCCTGTCGCTGAGCACCGGCGTCAGGCTGAAGTCAACGCTGCCGGTGAGCAGGGCCAGCCCCAGGAAGGCTCCCAGGATCAACATGCCGGAGATGGCCGTGAACACCAGGAACTTGGTGGCCGCATAGGCGCGATTGACGCCGCCCCACACCGAGATCAGCAGCCACAGCGGGATCAGCTCCAGCTCGTAGAAGAGGAAGAACAGCAGCAGGTTTTCCGACAGGAAGGCCCCGTTTACCGCACCGCTGATCAGCAGCAGCATGGCGAAGTACAGACGGGGTCGCTTGTCGATGTCGCGCGTGATCACCGCCGACACCAGGGTCAGGGCGGCATTGATCAGCACCAGCGGCAGCGACAGGCCATCGACGCCCAGGGCGTAGTCGAGGCCGAGGCCGGGCAGCCAGCGATGCAGCTCCTGCAGCTGCATGCCGCTCTGGGAGACATCGAAGCAGAGGGCCGTGGCCACGCTGAAGCCCAGCTGCACGACCAGGATCGCGATCGTGATCAGGCGGAAGCGCTGCGGCGGCGGACTGCCCGGCCAGAGCAGCAGCGCCAGGCAGCCGGTGAAGGGGATCAGCAGCAGAGAGGTGAGCAGCATGATCAGCCCATCCCCCGCAGGCTCTGCAGGCTGACCAGTAGCACCACGATCGCCAGCACCACGGTGAACACGTAGCTCTGCAGCTGGCCGCTCACCCCCAGCTTGAGTCCCTCGGCCGAGGCGAGCGACAGGCGGCCGACACCATCGACCAGGCCCTTGACCACGTTGATGTCAAACCAGCGGGTGAACCGGGCCAGGGAGGCCACCGGCGAGACGATGGCGCGCCGGTAGATCTCGGGTGTGTAGAAGTCGTAGGCGAGCAGGTCCTGCACAACCCGCAGAGCCGGTAGGCGTGAGCGGGACCAGAAGCGATCCAGGTGAACCAGCGAGCCGAGCAGAACACCGGACGCACCGCTGACGACGATGGCCAGAGCAACCGGCAGCGGGAAATCAGCGATGCCAGGCACCGGATCGATGCGCTGCATGATCCAGGGCAACAGCAGCACGAGCACCGTGAGGCTCACCATCGGGAGGGCCATCAGCCAGTTGACCTCGGGGGTGCGTTTCGTCTTGGGCGTCGGCGGACCGAGGAACACCGATCGATAGACGCGGGTCACGTTGGTGGCGGCGAGCAGGTTGGTGATCAGGAACACCGCCGCATAGGCCGGTGAGAGCTGCTGGAGGTTGTCGAGCATCAGCCCGTAGCACCAGAAGCAGCCCAGTGGCAGCAGGCCCACCAGGCCGGCGCTGCCGACCAGGAAGGCGAAGGCGGTGGCGGGCATGCGGCTGCCGATGCCGCCCAGCTCCGTCAGGTCCTGGCAGTTGGTGGTGGCGATGATCCCGCCGACGGCCATGAACTGCAGCGCCTTGGCCAGGCCGTGGGCGAACAGAAACAGCAGGGCGATGCCCGGTTTCTGCAGGGCGATGGCGATGAACACCAGCCCCAGATAGGAGGTGGTGCCGTAGCTGCAGGCGCGTTTGAGATCGACCTGCGCCAGGGCCACCAGCGCTCCACCGATGGCGCTGATGCTCCCGGAGGCCAGCAGCATGGTGGTGGCCATCGGCGAGAGGGCCACGATCGGCATCAGCTTGAGCAGCACGAAGGCGCCGCAGGTGACCACGGCGGAGTTGCGCAGGATCGAGGCGGGATTGGGACCCTCCATCGCCTCATCCAGCCAGAGGTGCATCGGGAACTGGGCGCATTTGCCCATCGGTCCGGCGATCAACCCCAGACCCAGCAGGGTGCCGGCCAGGGGACTGATCAGCTGCTGTTCGCGCGCCTGGGATGCCCAGGCATAGAGATCGTTGAACTCCATCGAGCCGGCCCAGGCTGACAACGCCACCACACCCATCAGCAGCAGCACATCGCCGACGCGTTTGGTCAGGAAGGCGTCGCGGGCGGCGGTGACCACCAGCGGCTGGGCGTACCAGAAGCCCACCAGCAGATAGGTGGAGAGCGTGAGCATCTCCAGCAGGAAGTAGCTCATGAACAGGTTGCTGCTGAGCACCACGCCGCTCATCGCCCCCTCGAAGAAACCGACCAGGGCGAAGAAACGCGCCAGCGACCATTCCTTGTCGAGATAGCCCAGGGCGAACACCTGGCAGAGCAGGCTCATGGTCGTCACCAGCTCCAGGGCCGCCAGGTTGGTGAGCGACAGATCGAAGCCGATGCGCAGGTGCAGATCCGCCGCATCGAACCAGGCGACGTCGAGATGCTGGGGACCGATCAGGCTGACGGCGCGGATGACGACGCTGCCGTGCACCACAGCCAGCAACGTCACCAGCAGATTGAGATAGGCGGCAGGCCTCGGCCCGTTGCGTTTGATCCAGCCGCAGGCCCAGGGCAGCGAGAGCAGCATGCCGCTGAACCCATAGATCGGGATCAGCCAGGTGAGCTGAATCGGCAGGGGAAGAGGCTCGGCCACGGGAGGGGGGGGATGGGCCCGGCGGACCGGAGAGTCGAAGAACCGGCGGGGTAGCTGGAACGGAGCGTCGTTCCGCTCACCCCGCCAACGGCATTCAGGGAGAATCCCACAGATCGCGCTGAAGCGCAGCGGCAGCCGCCGGGTTCAGAAGCGGGCCCGGTCGAGCAACCCGGTGTAGGGGCTGAGCGCCTGCATCCAGGCCGCGAGGTCCTCGGCGTGGTGCTGTTCCTCATCCCAGAGGGACCGGAAGAAGGCCTCGCTGTCGCGGTCACCGACCAGCAGGCAGAAGCGCACGGCCTCGCCGTAGTGCCCGATCAGATCGTTCTCCAGCAGCGCATTGAGGCGCAGCAGTCCGATCAGATCGGCGGCGTGGCTGACGGGCCGCAGTTGGGAGGCAGCAGGAGCGACCCCCAGGGAGAGCATCCGCTGCACGAGACGTTCGGCGTGCTGCATCTCCTCCACCGTTTCCTGACGGAAGCGCTGGGCGGCATCGGCGTCTCCCCACAGCTCCGCCAGGGAGGCATGGGTCATGTACTGCTGGACGGCAGACAGCTCAAGGCTCAGTGCTCGGCCGAGGTAGCCGAGCACGCGGGGGTGAACGGCGGTCATTGGGAATCAGAGCCTGCGGATGGCGCCAGTGCCGGTGATGGCGGGTTCGACTTCGCTGTGGGGACGGGCGATGATGTGGGCCGCCACCAGACCGTCGCCCACGCGCTCGCAGGCGTCGGC
>CAYNGR010000201.1:0-4590 GCA_964396755.1 uncultured Cyanobium sp.
GCGGCTGAATCAGCCCAGGGAGCGGCTGGATCGTCACGCCCTTCCTGAGAGCGGAGATAGGCGTAGAGCTGGTAGACGTAGCCGGCGCGCAGCGATTGCTCGCGGTACCAGCCCCGCGTGAAGACGCCTGTGAACTTGGTGTCGATCACCAGCCGCTGGGGGCGATCGCGGCGATCGATCACGATGTCGGTGCGCATCGAGGGGAACACCTGGGCGATGCCGCTGGTGGCCTCAGCCACGGGCCAGCTGAGCGGTCTGCCGGTGCTTACCACCCACTCGGCCTCGTCCAGATGCAGGCGGTAGAAGCCGCCGATCGCCTTCTCATAGAGGCGCCGCAGCCAGTGCACGCAGCGCTGCGGATCAAGGAGTGCATGGGGGCCGGCCTCTTCTGTGGGGAGAGCCAGGTCCATGGCCAAGCGCGCGGCCGCCAGCATCGGCTGGTCGATCGCGTCGTGTCGGCTGAAGCGTTCCTGGGTGATCTGTTGCCGGCTGGGGGCTTCCCCCACGACGCCCTGGAGGCGGAGCCCATGGGCCAGACCCCGGCAGCGATGGGCCAAAGCCGGCTGGCTCACCAGGCGGGCCACGGTTTCGAGTGCGGCCCGCACATAGCGGTTGCGGGGGCTGTCGATCGTGAGCTCCTCAAACCGGCAGGCCACCTGCCCTTTGGCAAGCAGCTGCCTGCGGCTGGTGGTGAGAAGGTCGATGCGGCCACGCACGCGAGTGAGCACCGCCTCCCGCTGGCGAAAGGCGGTGGAGAGCTGGCGCCGCTGGCGCTGCTCGACAGCGCGGGCCAGGATCTCCGCGACCAGATCAGGAATCTCCTCCGGCAGGTCTTCCGTAGCAAGCTGAGCTGGATCGGTGCTCCTGCCGAGGTCTGAGGCATAGAGCATCAGCCACCAGATGTTGCGGATGGGGATGCTCACCGTGACATCAGCCGAGCAGGTTCTGCACGTGCTCGATCAGGGCCTCGGCCCGCTGACTCCAGGCGATGCGATCCAGGTCGAGCTCCTCTGGCTCATCGTCGTAGCGGCCCTGCACCGCGAAGGTGGTGAAGGCTCGCAGTGGCAGCAGCTCACTCACATCCACCCCGGCCTGCTCCAGCAGGACTAGCAGACGGGCGATGTCGTGGCTGTGGGGTGGTTTGACGCCCAGGTGTTGCAGCCAGGCCTTGAGCGTTTTCTCGAAGGCCTGCTGCAGGGCCCATCCCCAGCTCGCCTCCTCCACATCAGGATCGAGCAGGCGGCGGGCCATACGCAGATCGCGCCGGGCAATCCGCAGCAGGCGGTCGGCCTCAGTGGCGGCCATCGAGCAGCACCCCGTCGCGGAGGGCCTCCTGCACGAGGGATCCGGGCTGCTGGGCCCGGCGGGCGGCCTCACTGCTGGAGTGGAGCACCAGGTCGACCGAAAGATCGGGCTGGGCCACTGCCCCCCAGAGATCGGCAAGCAGAGCAAAGCGATCGCGGCTGGCCAGCCAGGCATCCGGGGCTGTGATCAGCAGGTCGACATCGGAATCAGGACCAGCCTCCCCGCGGGCCCGCGAGCCGAAGAGGCGTACCTCGGCAGCGGGGATCAGCTGGCGGATGGCGGCTGCCATACCTGCGAGGCGCTGCTCGATCGGGGTGACAGGAGCCAGAGTCATGGGGCCATTCTGCTGGAGGTGTCTGGCCTCACCACCCCTCCAGCAAGCGATCCGCCTCCCGCTCGGCCACATCGGGCGCATCAAACCAGTACTCATGCAGCAGAGGCCGCAGTTCGGTGGCCACGACCTCGGCGAACCAGTCGCGGCTGGAGCGGCCATCCAGGCTGTGGCTCGGGGTCACAGTGCTGTGGCCGATGCGGAAGGCTTTGCCGAGGCGGCTGTCGGCGCTAATGGTGCTGTTGAGCTGCTCCAGCCTCTGCTGGATCGTGTCGGCTGCACTCGCCTCCAGCTGCATGCTGCCCACCACCCAGTCACGCCATGTTGTCCCCAGGCAGGGCTCCAGGTCGACGAAGGCGAAACGGCGACGGAAGGCCATGTCCACAAGCGCCAGGGAGCGATCGGCGATGTTCATGGTGCCGATTACGTAGAGGTTCTCGGGCACGTGCACCGGACGGTGGACGCCATCAGGATCCGGGTAACAGAGCTGCATCGCGTCTCGGGGTGTGCGCTTGCCGGCCTCCAGCAAGGTGAGTAGCTCCCCGAAGATCTGGGCGGGATTGCCACGGTTGATCTCTTCGATCACGAGGACATAGGTCTGGCTCGGGTTGTCCTGGGCACCCTTCACCATCTGCATGAACACCCCCTCATGCAGGGCCAGGCCGCCATTGGCATTGGGACGCCAACCACGCACGAAGTCCTCGTAGGAGAGGTTCGGGTGGAACTGCACGGAGCGCAGTTGCGGCTCCTGCACCAGATGGCCCACCAGGGCCATGCCGAGGCGTTTGGCCAGCCAGGTCTTGCCGGTGCCCGGCGGGCCCTGCAGGATCAGGTTCTTCTTGTCGCGCAGACGCCGCAGGATGCGTTCCAATTCGCTGGGTGCAAGGAAGCAGCCATCCGCCACGATGTCGTTGATCCCATACGGCATGAGCGGTGTCACCGGCTCAACGTCTGGGGTGTCGTTGCCGTCGCTGACGGCGGGCACGTCGTCGTCTGATTCGCCGCCTGCTGGATCAGGGACGCTACCGGTGTAGGTCCAGGCCTCCAGGGACAGCTCGGGGAAGGAATGGACGCTGAAGTCGGGCTCCTCGAAGCGCTGTTTGAGGGCATCGATCAACTGCAGGTAGTCGGCAGCGCTGCAACGTTGCTTGGCGCCATTGCGGCCGATGGTGAGGCGCAGCTTGTCACCGATGTAGCTGCGGGAGCGCTCATCCAGACTGAGGAAGCTCCAGGGGCGGCACCAGTAGAGCCCGAAGGTGAGGTTCCAGGCCACGCCGTAGTACCCCATGGCCGCATCGAAGTCGCGGCTGAAAGCCTCGATAGCTTGTTCTGTATCGGCCTCTGCCAGCGCCAGGCCGCTCTGGAACACCTGCCAGAGGGCGTCGATCTGGGCAGGGTCGCGGTCCTTGGCGTAGGGGAAGAACCACGACTTCTGGTTGTTGAGCACCGGGATGCCCTCGAAGCTCTCGGGGAGCGCTTCTTCCACGCCCAGGAACTGGGCCAGGGCAGCAGCGATGGCCTGGCGGTTGCTGTCCTTGATGCCGCGGTTGAAGAGACCCAAAAGAGTAAAAGGATCGATGTCCTTGATGAAACCCTTGCTGCCATCAGCGAATTGATCACCCCTGAGCAGCCCGAGCCCCTCAACCTTCGGCTGAAGCTCCTCCAAAAAGGAAATGATCGGGCCGCGATCGGCAGAGTGGCTGAGTAGCCCATCAGCGAAAGCCTGGTAGAAACGGGCCCAACGAAAGCGCTTGTGTTCTTGAGGGTCGGTGCCAAAGCGTTCCCGCCAGTATGGAGCATTACGGAAACGGTCGATATCCTGCGGCTTGCTCTGGAAGGTGAAATCGATCAGGGCATCCGTTTTCCATTTTCCCGGAGTGACCTTCCAGATCGAGGGATGGGTATAAAAGTACCACTCTCGCTGAGGTGAAACAAGCTCCCAGCTCACGCTCACGCGCCGCCCATCGCCACGATTCTCAGTGATGGTTCCGATGGCCTTGATGGCCATGACAGACACGGGGTTGCACCAGGTTTCAAAAGACAGATTGTGTTTACGCACGAACACAGCCTTGATCGCCATGCGTTCTCCAGGCTGCATCGAGCGCACCTGGGCAAGCACCCTGCTGTTGTCGTCGAAGTCGTGCTCCCAGATTCCTTCGTTGATGAAGCGCTCGGTCTGATCGTCGCCCCGATTGCTCATGGCACCCACGAACCAGCAGGGACTAGTCGCCTCGATGGTGGTCATCACGGTGAAGAAGCGAGAGAACTGGAGAGGTATGGCGATGGCTCCCCGGAGCAGGTGATCACGACCCGCTTGCGGGCACGGGTAGCGGCCACATGCAGCAGGGAGCGTTCACGCTGCTCGAAGGCGTCCTTAGAGACCTGGTCGGGACAGTCGTTGAGGACTCGGCGATTGGGCAGCACGCCGGCGTTGAGGCCGGGGATGAGCATGTGATCGAACTCCAGCCCCTTGACGCGGTGCATGGTGGCCAGGCGCAGGGCGTTCTCGCTGGGGTCATCCGCTTCCTCCTGTGTGATCACCCGAGTGGCGATGCCAGCCGCCTCGAAGCGTTCGGCAAGGGTCTTGACGGCTTCGCTGCTGGTGGCTGTCACGCAGGTGGAGCCGAGGGACTGGCCGCTGTCCTGGAAGGAGTTGACCAGCTCGATCAGGAAGCGCTGCTCCTCCGCTGGATCGTCGAACCGACGGATCAGTGGCGGCTCACCGTGGAGCAGGGAGCGCGTGTCACCGCTGCCATCGGTTCCGCCATCGAGGTCATCAAACGGCAGTCCCGACAGAACGGCAGTGGCCCAGGCGCGGGTTTCCTCGGTGGTGCGGTAGTTGATCCGCAGCTTGCGGGAGCGGCCCCGCACGTTGATGCCGCACTGGCTGAGCACCAGCGGCCGGCCATAGATGCGCTGATGGCTGTCGCCGACGATGAACAGATCATCGGCAT
>CAYNGR010000202.1:0-4559 GCA_964396755.1 uncultured Cyanobium sp.
GGTGGCTCAGTTTTCGGTGTCGGAAGTGGCTCAGTTTTCAGTGTCGCTTGACAGCGCCTGAGGTGGCATGAGCCCAGGGCCACGCAACCGGCCGCCGCTCTCGCTCAGGTAGGCGTGGATCAGCGACGGCCGCCAGGTGCTGCAAGTGCTGACTGACCGATGAGTGTTGTCAATCTCACCGGATCAAACGTTGCGCACCAAGATCACCTCCCGTGGCGCCCTGATCCCACCCTTGCCATAACGAAGCTGTGGTGGCTGCTGCAGCGGCTGATGGTTACTCCACCTTCAAATTCAGGCCAGCATGGGACGTTGGACCCCGGTGGTTCCCATATGGCTCGCGGGGGGAGGGCTGAAATCCCATCGGCCGCGCCCGATGGCTCCAGCACAAGCCAGACCCACCTGATCCAGCCGCCCAGCATCAGCCTGCCCAAGGGCGGCGGGGCGATCCGGGGCATGGGCGAGAAGTTCGCCGCCAACCCGGTCACCGGCAGCGGCTCGATGAGCGTGCCAATCGCCACCAGTCCGGGGCGCAGCGGCTTCGGGCCCCAGCTGAGCCTGAGCTACGACTCCGGCGCCGGCAACGGGCCCTTCGGGTTCGGATGGAGCCTGGCGCTGCCGGCGATCACCCGCAAGACCGACAAGGGCCTGCCCCGCTACCGCGACTGGAGCAACGATCCGGAAGAGGCGGATGTGTTCGTGCTCTCTGGCTCGGAAGACCTGGTGCCGGTGCTGCGCCAGGGGGCCGCAGGGCTGGAGATCCACGACGACCTCATCGACGGCTACCGGGTGCGTCGCTACCGCCCCCGCATCGAGGGTCTGTTCGCCCGCATCGAGCGCTGGCAGTGGATTCCCACCGCCACCGACCTTCGCCCTGAGGCCGAGCAGCGCGCCGATGTGCACTGGCGCTCGATCACCAGGGACAACATCCTCACGATCTACGGCGCCGATGCCAACAGCCGCATCGCCGATCCCGTGGATCCGCAGCGGATCTTCAGCTGGCTGATCTGCGAAAGCCGCGACGACAAGGGCAACGGCATCCGCTATCTCTACAAAGCGGAAGATGGCACCGCCACCCTGCGGCCCGGCCAGGACGATCCCTTCCGGGCCGCCCATCAACGCAACCGAGGGGCAAGAACCGCGCCGGCTCGTACTGCCCAGCGCTACCTGCAACGCATCTTCTACGGCAATCGCACGCCCCTGCTTGATGCCGGGGGCCAGCGGCCGCGACGGCTGACCGATCTTGCGAATCCCCCCACCGACACCGCCGCCGATTGGCTGTTTGAGGTGCTCTTCGACTACGGCGAGCTGAACGCGGACGCCCCCACCGGCACTCAGGAGCAGCCCTGGTTTTATCGGCCGGATGCCTTCTCCAGCCACCGCAGCGGATTCGAGGTGCGCACCTGCCGCCGCTGTGAGCGGGTGCTGATGCTGCACCACATCCCTGATCATGCTGCCAGTGGCGGCCGGGCTGCTCAGAAGGGATACGAGGGCGTAGTGCGCAGCACGGAGTTCGTCTACGACGACGAGCTCGACCCCACCATCGCCACCAAGCCTGTCTACAGCTTCCTCAGCCAGGTGGTGCAGAAGGGCTGGAAGCAGGAGGGCGGCGCCATCACCACCAAAGCGCTGCCACCGCTGGAGTTCGGCTACAGCCAGCCCACCTTGGGGGAAACGGTGGAGGAGGTGGATCCCGTCAGCCTCGAGAACCTGCCGATCGGCCTCGATGGCAGCAGCTACCGCTGGGTGGATCTACATGGGGAGGGCCTGCCGGGGATCCTGACGGAGCAGGCCGGGGCCTGGTTCTACAAGCGCAACCTCAGCCCGGTGAGCCAGCGGCTGCGGGGCGATGCGCAGGCCGATGTGGCTACCTTCGCGGCGCTGGAAACGGTGGCTAGCCAACCAAATGCCAGCCTGGCGGGCGGCGCCCAGATCCTCGATCTGGCCGGCGATGGCCTGCCGGATGTGGTGAGCTTCTCCGGCCCCATGCCCGGCCTCTATGAGCACGACGGCGCCGAGGGTTGGCAGCCCTTCTGCCCGTTCAGGCACTTGCCGAACGTCAACTTCAGCGAACCCAACCTGCGCTTCATCGACCTCGATGGCGACGGCCACGTCGACCTGCTGATCAGCGAGGGCGATGTGTTCGTGTGGCACCGCTCCTTGGAGGAGCAGGGCTTCGAGGCTGCCCAGCGGCTGCCGCTGCCATGGGATGAGGAGAAAGGGCCACGGGTGGTATTCGCCGATGGCACTGAAAGCATCCACCTGGCCGACATGAGCGGCGACGGCCTGTCGGATGTGGTGCGCATCCGCGCTGGCGTGCACGGCCGCGAGATTTGCTATTGGCCGAATCTGGGCTACGGACGCTTCGGAGCGAAGGTGTCGATGGACAACCCGCCCCTGTTCGACCACCCGGAACTGTTTGATCCCAAGCGCCTGCTGCTGGCTGACATCGATGGCAGCGGAACCACCGATCTGATCTACCTGCACGCTGAGGGTGTGCGGCTCTATTTCAACCAGGCGGGCAACGGCTGGAGCGAAGCGGTGCCCCTGAAGGTGTTCCCGCCCTTCCACAGCGCCGCCCAGGTCACCACCGTGGATCTGCTCGGCAAAGGCACCGCCTGCCTGGTGTGGTCGTCGCCGCTGGCGGGCGACAGCGGCCGCCAGATGCGCTACGTGCCGCTGATGGCGCAAGGGAAGCCCCATTTGCTCATCAGCAGCCTCAACAACCTCGGCGCCGAAACACGGGTGCAGTACTGCTCCTCGCTGCGCTTCTACCTGGAAGACAAGCTCAACGGCAGGCCCTGGATCACGCGCCTGCCGTTTCCGGTGCATGTGGTGGAGCGCGTGGAAACGATCGACCAGATCAGCCGCAACCGCTTTGTGAGCCGCTATGCCTACCACCACGGTTACTTCGATGGCGAGGAGCGGGAGTTTCGTGGCTTCGGGATGGTGGAGCAGTGGGATACAGAGCACCTCGATGCGGTGGCCGGTCAGAGCGATCCCGCCCTCGGCTTCCTGAATGAAGAGGCGGCCCACACCCAGCCGCCCGTGCACACCAAAACCTGGTTTCACACCGGTGTGTCGCTGGGCCGGGAGCAGGTGTCGCGCCAGTACGCCACGGAGTACTACTCCGAGCCCGGCCTCACTCCCCAGCAGATTACGGATCAGCTCCTGCCCGATACCCTGCTGCCCGAGGGCCTCTCAGCTGCGGAGGAACGGGAGGCCTGCCGCGCCTTCAAGGGAATGATGTTGCGCCAGGAGGTGTATGCCGACGACGCCGATCACCCCGGCGCCACGGCGGCAGAGATCGAGCGGGCCCGCACGCCCTACACGGTGAGTGAGCAGAACTTTGCCCTCCAACAGCTGCAGGAGCGGGGAAGCAATCGCCATGCCGTGTTCTTCAGCCACCCACGCGAGGCACTCACTTTTCACTACGAGCGCAATCCGGCCGATCCGCGCATCCAGCACGCCCTCACCCTGGAGGTGAATGCCTACGGCAACGTGCGCAAGCAGGCAGCCGTGGGCTATGGCCGCCGCAACTCACCCCTCAGCGAAATCTGGGACCAGGAGCGCCAGACCACGCCTTTGCTCACCTACACGGAAAACAGCTTCACCAACGCGATCGACAGCAACGATCAGTACCGCACGCCTCTGCCCTGTGAGGCGATCACCTATGAACTCACGGAGGTTCCCGCCACCGGCCCTGCGGGCCGCTATCAGGGCGAGGATTTTATTGAGCCCGATCCTGCTGATCCCGATCAGCTTCGGCATCGCTTCGATCCCCCGGAGATTCCCTACGAAGCCACGGCCAGCGGCAGCCGCCGCCGCCGGCCGATCGAACACCTGCGCACCCTCTATCGCCCCAACGACTTGGGCTCGGCAGCAGGCAATGCCAACCAGCTCCTCCCCCTGGGCCAGCTGGAATCCCTGGCCTTGCCAGGGGAGAGCTACAAGCTGGCCTTCACCCCTGGACTCCTTGATGCGGTGTTCCAAAGGCCCCGAGCTGGCCAGCCAGCAGAGCAGCTAATGCCGAATGCCGGTCGGGCCCAGGTGCTCGGCAGCCAGGGAGCGGATCAGGGCGGCTATGTGGACCTCGAAGGCAACGGCCACTGGTGGCTCCCCTCAGGCCGCAGCTTCTTCTCCCCCGATCCGGCTGATCCACCCGCCACGGAACTGGCGGAAGCCCGCGCCCACTTCTTCCTGCCCAGGCGGATCCGAGATCCCTTCGGCCAGTCGGCGGTGGTCGACCACGACGCCCTGGATCTGCTGATGGCGGAGACCAGGGATCCGCTGAACAACCGCATCTCAGTGGAGGCCAATGACTACCGGGTGCTGCAGCCGCGGCTGGTGAGCGATCCCAACCGCAACCGCAGCGAGGTGGCCTTCGATGTGCTCGGGATGGTGGTGGGCACGGCAGTGATGGGCAAGGTGGCGCCGGCACCGGTGGAGGGAGATTCGTTGGCGGGTTTCGTTCCGGATCCAGACCAGAGCGAGTTGGACGCCTTCTTCTCCGATCCGGTGGAAGCGAACCCCTCCGACCCGAAGCGCAGCCAGGCCACCAC
>CAYNGR010000203.1:0-4481 GCA_964396755.1 uncultured Cyanobium sp.
ACGAAACTCCGGGTCTGCTGCTGCTGATCAAGGCCCACCAGGAGCTCGAGAGCCTGACCCTGGCCGCCGACGTGCTGCGCACCAAGCGGCAGCTGGAGATGCAATGGGCCGATCTGGTGTATCAGGGCCTCTGGTTCGGGCCGCTCAAGCAGGCCCTCGATGCCTTCTTCGACACCACCCAGACCTGCGTCAACGGCACGGTGCGGGTGAAGCTGCACCGCGGCAACGCCACCGTGGTGGGCCGAAGCAGCGGCGCCGACAGCCTCTACGTCCCCGACATGGCCACCTACGGCGCCGAGGATCAGTTCGACCACCGTGCCGCTGAGGGCTTCATCTATGTCTGGGGCCTGCCTACGCGGCTGTGGGCGGCTCGCCGTCGGGTGGCCCGCTGAGCTCCGGCGCGGAGGGGGCTCGACCCGCCTGGGAACTGGCACTCCAGCTGGCAGGCCCCAGGCCGCTGCCGAAGCGACCGAGGTTGTGTAGCAGCGAGCGCAGCGGCTGACCCGAAGCGCTGGCGGCAGCCTCCTCTGAGGGCGAACCAGGCGCCGGCAGTGCCTGGGGCTGGCGCCCTCCCGACTCGGCGACGAGGGGGAGCAGCGTGTAGAGCTGCTCCCGCAGCAGGTGGTTGTCCTCGAGAAGCAACTGCTGCTGCTCGAGGATGCTCTGCAAGCGCTGCCTGAACTTGCGCTCGTAGATCTCCGGCAGCTCCTCCAGCAGCTCCTGCAGGGCGGCAGCCTCGTCGCGCAGAGCCTCTAGCTGCTGCTCGAGATGCTGGATGCGGGGAACATCGGCGAACACCAGCAGCTCGGTGCGCAGCGGCGCGGAGCCCGGCTGGCCCGTCCAGCCCGGCGGCGAGGAGAGCGGAGGCACGGTACGGCTGGCAGCCACTGTGGTGGCCGCCCAGGGCCCAGGCGGGGGCGGCGGTGGAGGCGGTGACAGCTGCAGGAGCTTGGGGCCCTGGGAGTCGGGCTGGCTGCGCTGCGGCCGCAGCGGCGACTCGACGGCGACGCCGTCCTCCCACCAGCGCCGGTCCACAGAGGCCGCCTCCTGAGCCCGGCGGTTCGGTTCTGGGGCCTCCTGGGGCTGGAGGCTGCGCCCCCTCGAGCCGCTGGCCTCTGCCGTATCGCTCATGGCACCCGAGGGCTGAAGCTGAAAAGGTCCGGGGACTGTACTGAACGCGAATCTATAGCTCAAGCTCAGCAGGAAGGCTCCGGACCCCGTCGCCGGGGATCCGGAGCCTGTGGCAGCTGGTTGCTGTCAGCTACGGGCCTGGATCAGGCACCGACCACTTCCGTGGCAGCGGCCACGCTCTCACCACCACCGCTGTTGGGCAGCGAGCGGGGAGCGGGCATCGGACCGTCCTGCTTGACGGTGAGGTAGCGGATCACATCCTCCGAGAGGCGCATGGCCCGCTCGAGGGGGGCCACCTGCTGGCCGTCACCGTTGTGGTTGAGCTGAACGTAGATGCCCTCGCGATGCTTGGCGATCGGGTAGGCGAGGCGGCGCTTGCCGCGCATCTGGGTGTCGAGCACCACACCGCCGGACTCAGTGACGAGGTCGCGGTACTTGTTCACATGGGTCTCGACTTCCTCCTCCGGGATGTCCGGGCGGAGGATGTACATCGTTTCGTAGTAGGGCTGGCTCATGGGGCTGGCGTCGAGGTCTCCGGGAATGGGGGCCGAGGGGCAGAGCCCTTCAGCGACGACCCGCCAACCTATCGCAGAGCCCTCGGGCCAGCTGAGCTGGGGACCGTGGCAGCCCGGTGCCATCCCGCCGCCTCAGTCCAGCTGCATGCGCACGGCGTCAGACACCGTCGGGATGTCCGCCTCCTGGCCGCGCAGGCTCTGCACCAGGCCGAACAGGCAGAGCACCAGGGTGCCGAGGAAGACCGTGTTGGCCAGCGTGCGCACAGCGAAGCTGCCGGCGAAGGACGAGAGCAGGATCTGGAAGGCGAGGCTGAGCAGCACCAGCACGATGTCGATCAAGATCGCCTGCAGCACGTGAAAGCGGATCAGATAAGGGACCCTGGCGTTGCGCGCCACCGCCAGGTACAGCACCAGAAACAGCACCAGCCCGCCGAACGGAATCAACTGCTGCAGCGTCAGCAGCGGCAAGGCGGGCAGGGCCATCACGCTGAGGAACGGGAACTGCTGCAGCAGGGCACGGCCGAACGGCAGGGCGTCGCTGAACGGCAACAGGTAGGCGAGGCCGGCAAGCAGCCGTTGCCAGATGGGCGTGCCTGCAAGGGCCACGGGCGTCTCGGGGATCCAGGGGCCCCACGCTAGGGGCGAACGGCGGCGGCCCCGGGAGCGCGGCGCTGTTCAGCCCTGGCGGCGAAGCGCGATGAGCGGCGGCACAGCGGCCAGGGCCGGTGGCTGCGACCCCACGCCGGAGCGGCATGCGTCATGGCAGGGGCCGGCCCGGATCAGGCCCAGGCCGGGCGCCGCTGGCGGGCCGGCAATGGGGCGACGCCAGCGCAGACCTGCAGCTGTGGGCCTCAGTCGCGGCCCTGGAGCTGCCGCAGGGCCGCCTCCCGCATGCGATCGACCGGCACCTCGGCCAGGCCGCTCCACAGACGCAGGGCGGCGGCACCCTGCTGCACGAGCATCTCCAGTCCATCGAGCACGGGGCAGCCGCGCTCGGCGCTGCGGCGCAGCAGCGCACTGGGACGCGGCGTGTAGATCACGTCGTAGACCCAGCAGCCTGGCGAGAGAGCCTGCAGTTCGGCCTCGTTCAGGGGGCAGGCCAGGGCGGCGGCGGGATCGCTGGCCGAGGCCATGCCGACGGGCGTGGTGTTGACGACGAGATCGGCGCCGGCCAGCACGCCCGCCAGCCCCGGCGACTCCGTCGTCCAGACGAATGGCCGCAGCTGCGGTGCCCAGGCGGCACAGTCCTGACGGAAGGCCTCCAGGACCTCGGGGCGCCGGCCAGCCAGCTGGATCTCGGCGAAACCCAGCTCGACGAGGGCCGCCACCACGGCCCTGGCACTGCCGCCGCTGCCGAGCACCACGGCCCGCCGGCCGCGCCAGTCGGCCCCGTCCCGGCGCAGGGGGGCGGCGAAGCCCTCCACGTCGGTGTTGGTGCCGAACCAGCCCCCCTGCGGATGGGGCACCAGCGTGTTCACGGCCCCAAGCCGCTCGGCCAGGGGGCTGAGCTCGCGGCACAGCGTTGCCACCGCCTGCTTATGGGGGATGGTGACGTTGAGCCCGCGGCAGCCGATCGCCTCGAGAGCCTCCACCACCGCGGCCAGCCGCGGCGCCGGCGTCGGCAGGGCCAGGTAGACCCAGTCGAGGCCCAGGGCCGCCAGGGCGGCATTGTGCATCGCCGGGGAGAGCGAGTGGCGCACCGGATCCCCCAGCACCCCGAGCAGGGCCGTGCTGCCGCCGATGGACTGAGGCGTGGAGAGCGGAACGGACATCGACCGGCCGGCGCGGGCAGCACCAGACCGTAGATGGGACCTGGCCTGAGGCCCCCTGCAGCAGCCGCTGCGGTTCGGGAACCACCCCTCGCCTGAATGCAGGGCCGCTGATGAAGATGCATCAAGTCAGATTTCATCCACTGCAGGAGGTGGGAACCCATGGGCAAGGTCGTCGGTATTGACCTCGGCACCACGAACAGCTGTGTGGCGGTGATGGAGGGGGGCAAACCCACCGTGATCGCCAATGCCGAAGGGTTCCGCACAACGCCTTCGGTGGTGGCTTACACCAAGAACCAGGACAAACTGGTGGGCCAGATCGCCAAGCGCCAGGCGGTCATGAACCCAGAAAACACCTTCTATTCCGTCAAGCGTTTCATCGGCCGCCGCGTCGACGAAGTCAACGAGGAATCGAAGGAAGTCAGCTATGGCGTCGAGAAGGCAGGCTCGAACGTCAAGGTGCGCTGCCCAGTGCTCAACAAGCAGTTCGCCCCTGAGGAGATCTCGGCCGAGGTGCTGCGCAAGCTGGCCGAGGACGCGGGCAAGTATCTCGGCGAGACCGTCACGCAGGCCGTGATCACGGTCCCCGCCTACTTCAACGATTCCCAGCGCCAGGCCACCAAGGATGCCGGCAAGATCGCAGGCCTCGAGGTGCTGCGCATCATCAACGAGCCCACTGCGGCAGCGCTGGCCTATGGCCTCGACCGCAAGAGCAACGAGCGCATCCTCGTGTTCGACCTGGGCGGCGGCACCTTCGACGTGTCGGTGCTGGAGGTCGGCGACGGCGTGTTCGAGGTGCTCTCCACCAGCGGTGACACCCACCTCGGTGGCGACGACTTCGACAAGGTGATCGTCGACTGGCTGGCCGACTCGTTCAAGGCCAACGAGGGCATCGACCTGCGCCAGGACAAGCAGGCTCTGCAGCGCCTCACCGAGGCAGCTGAAAAGGCCAAGATCGAGCTCTCCAGCGCCACCCAGACGGAGATCAATCTCCCCTTCATCACCGCCACTCCCGAGGGCCCCAAGCACCTCGATCTCACCCTCACCCGCGCCAAGTTCGAGGAGC
>CAYNGR010000204.1:0-4418 GCA_964396755.1 uncultured Cyanobium sp.
ACTGGCTGATCGTTGTGATGCGCCTCAAGCGGCACGCGTCGGCGCGATCGATGCTGACATTGGCCGTGCAGATCTCGGCTGACTACCTGGCGGTCGCGTGAAGATCAGACGCGACGACCACTGATCAGCCTCAGCACAATCGCCACGACAGCAATGACCAGCAGGAGATGAATCAGCCCGCCCAACGTGTAGGAGGTCATCAGCCCCAGCAGCCACAGAATGACCAGTAGGACCGCCATCGTTTCCAGCATGTTCTCCTCCCAACATGAGGTGATCAGAAAGGGCATCACTCGGTGACGCGATGCCCGTAGGATTCAGAGCTGGCGCTCACTTCTGGCCCGTGGCATCGGCAATCGTCTTGCCGGCTGAGCGTGCGCCTTCCTTGATGTCCTCGGCGACATTCATCGCGGAGGCCTGAACCTGCTTGGCCTTGCCCTTGATCTGATGCCCGGTGTCACCTGTGAGGTCACCATAGGCGGCTTCAAGCTTGCCTTCTGCATCTTTGGCAGCGGCATCCATCTTGTTTGACATGCTTGCAAATGGGGTTGAAAGGGTGACAGCGTGATTGCCCATGGCCATGGCTGGTTGAGGGCTCAACATCAGTGAGCTGAAGATCACGATTGGGGCCAGGATGGCAAGGGCAGCAGCTCGCAGCTTGCGACTGAGGGTTCGATCGTTCAGCGGCATGCAGGATCCTCCTGGAAACGGCCATGGGAGCCTAGGGATTTCGGCATCGTCCGAGAGCTGAGCCGGGGAATGAGCGCGACTCGGATGGCCCTCCACCGGGCAACCTCCTTGTTGTCTCAAGGGCGATCAGACAGATTAAGAATGATGGGTGAGCGCTGCACATCTGCAGCTTTTCGCTCCCCTATTTCGCTCCACTGCATTGGCCTAGGGTTTGTCCACCTGTTGCCTCCCCGATCGTGGTCGAGAAGCCAGCGCCTTTTGGCATGGGCCCAACCGTGACGGCGGACGGGGTGGCGTTTCGTGTCTGGGCACCGCATGCAACGCAGGTCGCCGTTGTCGGCACGTTCAACCATTGGGATGGACGATCTCATCCCATGCAATCAGACCAGCAGGGACATTGGTCTACAGAAGTCAAGGGGGCCAAGATCGGTGATCAGTACAACTATCAATTGACGACAGAACGCGGCGTGCTGACGCGCATTGATCCCTATGCGCGTGAGGTTACCAGTTCAGTGGGAAATGCCATCGTTCATGACCCTGGCTTCAGCTGGGAAGATGATGACTTTCTGCTGCCGAACTGGAATGCGTTGGTGATCTATGAATTGCATGTCGGCACATTCAACGATGACGATCCCTACCGGCCGGGACAGTTCATCTCGATCACGGCTCGCCTGGGGCATCTCAGGCAGCTCGGCATCAACGCCATTCAGATCATGCCCGTAGGCCAGTTTGCAGGGATGCGCTCATGGGGCTACAACCCCTCGCATCTTTTTGCCGTCGATTCGGACTATGGCGGCCCAACGGGTCTCAAGCGATTCATCAAGCGTGCTCATCAGGCAGGGATCGCTGTCATTCTCGATGTGGTTTATAACCACCTTGGTCCGAGTGATCTTGATTTATGGCAGTTCGATGGCTGGTCTGAGAATGGCCGAGGTGGGATTTACTTTTATAATGATGATCGCGCCGTCACGCCCTGGGGTGAAACCAGGCCTGACTATGGGCGTGGAGAAGTGCGTCGCTACATTCTCGACAACGTACGGATGTGGCTTGATGAGTACCATGTTGATGGCTTGCGTTTTGACAGCACTCTCTACATTCGCAACGTTGGTGAAAGCGGGTCATCTGAGATCCCAGATGGATGGAGTCTTCTGCAAGCGATCAATGAAACAGTTTCGCTGAGTTCTGGCAATCAGATCACAATCGCCGAGGATCTGCAAAGCAATGCCTGGATCACGAAGGATGTCGGTGCTGGTGGTGCGGGATTTGGATCGCAGTGGGACCCGCATTTTGTCAGGCCGATTCGGGAGGCTGTTATCGCCTCCCAGGATCGGGATCGCTCATTGACCAGCATTCGTGATGCGATTCTCTATCGCTATAACGACGATGCCTTTGAACGGGTCATTTATAGCGAGTCGCATGATGATGTCGCCAACGGACAGGCGCGAGTGCCTCAGGAGGTCAGCCCAGATGATCCCACTGGATGGTATGCCCAGAAGCGCTCCACTATGGCTGCTGTGATGGTGTTCACGGCTCCTGGGATTCCGATGCTGTTCCAGGGCCAGGAATTTCTCGAAGGAGAATGGTTTCGCGATACGGTTCCCGTTGATTGGCATCAGCAGGACCAGTTTCGTGGCATCATCCGCATGTATCGCGATTTGATCAAGCTCCGACTCAATCAGGCTGGGAACACGCGTGGACTCTGCGGACAGTTCACACAGGTCTATCATCTTAATGACGACAACAAGGTGCTCGCCTTTCATCGCTGGGATCAGGGAGGGCCGGCAGATGACGTCGTTGTCATTGCTAACTTTGCCAATGAAGCCCAACATGACTACAACGTGGGCTTCCCCGCAGGCGGACACTGGAAACTACGCTTCAACAGCGATTGGCATGGCTATAGTGAACTGTTTGAAGGGCATCCCAGTGGTGACATCGATGCCGTGGGGAACAGCCGAGATACGCTCCCCTATCAAGCCACCGTCTCCATCGCTCCATACAGTGCATTGATTTACTCGCAGTAATCAGCCGTCCTGGAGTTGCTGCGGTTCGGCGTGGGAGGAGGGTCGTGACGTCGCCATCCCCTAGTCATCGGCCTGAAGACCGACATCTGGGCTGCCCAGGTCGTCCTCCTCGCTGCGTCGCTTCAGCTTGGCGATCTTCGCCAGAGTTTCATACTTGACTCTGATCTCATCGAGCTGTTTCTCTGTCATTTGCTCAAGGTCGAGCAGTGCATTGTGGGCACCCTTCGTGGCTCTGATCAGTTCATCAAGCTTGATCTGTACGGCCTGGGACTCGATGTTCTGAGTGTGCTGAATCAGAAAGACCATCAGAAAAGTGATGATGGTTGTCGCCGTGTTGATGGCCAGCTGCCAGGTATCGCTGTAATGAAAAAGGGGACCCGTCGCGATCCAGGTGAGAATACTGGTGCAGGCAAGGGTGAATGTCACAGAGCGTCCGGCTGCGCGAGCCGACAGCTTGGAGAAATGATCGAACCAACTGGTTTGTTTCCCGGATGGGAGTTTCCTGAGCGATCGCGTGACGGGATCCATCATGGCGGCTTTCTGCTGGGATCTGAATTGTCTCTGTGACGTGAAGGTGAGGACTCCCTTCATGGCCGGTGCCTGTCGTCACGTTCCCGTCAGTTCCCACAACAGCCATCATCCGATCTGGCAGGACTGGGCAAGACCAGCGTTCGACAATGATCCTGATGGCTTGTTGATCTTGTTGATCTGGCCAGCGTGTTGCTGTTGGAGTCTCCAGGAAAGCCACCTGCATTGAGCAAGTCTTCTGATCTCGGCAGCATCAACCCTTCTGTCCTTCACTGGGTCAAGACATGCGAGTCTTGGTCTCATCGTCTTGGCAATCCTAGTGGTGGATGATGAATGCTGAGTGCCTCAGAAGTGATGCGTTCGCCAGCAAGTCTCTGCCAAGTGCAGCAGTGCCTCCATCATTCTTGAGGCTCAGGAGAAGTCGTGCTCTCACTGGGTTCTGACGCGCGGTTCTGCATCAAGGGCATTGTGACGTCCCGATCAGCAGTCGCCGGATGTCCATCTCGCTAAGACATCCTTGGATGCCACGGCTTTCCTGCCTGTCGCCACCAACATCGCAGGACGACACTCTGAAGCCAGGCCATGACGGTGGCCTGCTCAGCCACGCTCATTGCCATTGATGGCAGCCGCCCACAGTTCTCTCTGATCGCGCCATGGAAGCCTGTCTGATTCTGGACACAGCAAAACCATTCGACGTTGTCTGCACCGATCTGAAGACTGCGCTGGTCAAGCATGGATTTGGATTGATGGCTGTGCATGATCTTGCTACCACTCTGCTCAGTAAAGATATCGATCTTCAGGAGGACTGCCGTGTCTTCGAGGTGTGCAATCCACAGCAGGCGGCGAAGGTTCTCCAGCTTGACATGTCCTTGAGTGTGGCCCTTCCTTGTCGGATTTCCGTCTATACGGATTCTGGTCAGACCAGGATTGGCATGACGAAGCCTGTTGATATGTTGCGGGATCTCTCTGCTCTCCCAGAGCTCAATCAAATCGCGCAGGAGGTTCAGTCTGCCATGACGGCCCTGGTGCTGGAAGCCGCTGCTCCGGCTTCGCTCTGCAGCATCTGTTGATGCCATGACCCCTGACATGATGAACTCCGTGCCCCTCTCCCACACAGATGTGGATCCATGGGAACTGCAGTTGTTCCTGGTGGAGCTCAGGGAGTGGGATCTCACAGACGAG
>CAYNGR010000205.1:0-4409 GCA_964396755.1 uncultured Cyanobium sp.
ACGTCAGCGGCCACCGCCTCGGCACCATGGAGATCGAGAGCGCCCTGGTGAGCCACCCGGCCGTGGCCGAGGCGGCGGTGGTGGGCCGTCCCGATGAGCTCAAGGGAGAAGGCATCGTGGCCTTCGTGACCCTGGAGGCGGGCCGCAGCGGTGACGAGGCCCTGACGGCTGAACTCAAGAAGCATGTGAGCAAGGAGATCGGCCCGATCGCCCGCCCCGATGTGATCAAGTTCACCGATGCCCTGCCCAAGACCCGCAGCGGCAAGATCATGCGACGCATCCTGCGCTCCCTGGCCTCCGGCCAGGAGGTGAGCGGCGACACCAGCACCCTGGAGGACCGCTCGGTGCTGGATGCGCTGCGGGTCTGAGCCACAGACGAGACCGCAGCATCGCCTGCCATCGAGACCCCGCGACGGACGCGCCGCCGCGGGGTCTGCCGCTCAGAGCGGAAGCCCGTGAAACGATGGCTGCGCCAGCAGCACGATCAGCCAAATGCCACCGATGAGCGGCACCAGGAACAGGAAGATCCAGGGCCAGTCCTTGCCCGCATCCCTCAGGCGCCGGACGATGAGCGGCACCATCGGGACGAGCTGGGCGACGCAGTAGAGGCTGAACAGGTTCAGAAACTGCTGATTGGCGATCGCGAGAATGACAAGCAGAAACGCGACGATGATGTTGGCGAGATAGAACCACCAAAAATCCGGCCGGTTGCTGCGCCCCTGATAGTCAAACGAACGCTGCCATCCGGACAGATACGCGTCGACAAGAAGCATGGCGGAAGCATCACACAAGCTGAATTCAGCAGGGCAGGGAGCTCAACGCCAGCGTTTCTTGGCAAAGGTTGACCTGGATGCCGCTGCTCGGCGGAGACCCCGGCATGCCGAGATGCCGCTGACAGACCCCGGCGTGCTGCCAGGCGGCCCACTCAGATGCGGGATGGCTCCCTCCACCATTGCCCGATCTGATTCACCAGCCCGTCGATCTGGCGCTGACGGGCCGGGTCGTCGGCCCACTCCCCCAGCAGGCGACGGCGCAGGCCGGCGCTGGCGGGGGTGAGGTGATCGCCGGCGCACTCCAGCAGGCTGCTGGCATCCTCGGGACGCTGGCGCAGGGCCGCCAGCAGCCGGCCGCTCTGGTCGAGCTCATCGCGCCGGAAGCGCACCAGCAGATTGCGGGGCTGACGGTACTGGCCGCTCACCAGCCGCAGGGTCTCGGCCGGCGAGGGGCTGAATTCGCTGCGGAAGCCGAACTGCTGCCCCACCTCCGCCAGCAACGGCACCGAGCGCTCGGCGCTGAAGTTGTTGAACGCCAGCGCCACCAGGCCGCCGCAGCCCCGACCGGCATCCGGGGCCAGCAGGTGCAGCTTGCAGCCGAGGCTGTGGCCCAGACGCATCACCGTGGTGGACGCCGGCGGGGCCGCCGCCGCCTCCAGCGGGGTCTGGCTCTCCTGCCAGCGCTGACGCTCCTGGCGGAACAGGCGCCAGGCGTCGTTGGCCTGCAGCTGATGGTCAAAGCCAGGCACGTAGCTCCAGGCGTGGATCCACCAGCCCCGCTGCGCCAGCGCCTCGAGCAGGCGGCGATAGCTCACCTGAGGGGTCGCCGCCAGATAGCTGCCGCCGATGAACTCGATCAACCCCTGCGGGGGAACGGCCGCGGGTCGCAGAATCCACAGCGCACCGCGCTGCTGCCAGGAGCCCTCCGAGAGAGGTTGGCGCTCCGTCACCGGCCGGGCCGTCTCAGCCACCCGGCTGCTGCAGCCGGCGCAGCGCCTCCAGCGCCTCACGCCGGTGGGCCGGCCCATCCAGCAGGTTGTTGAACACGTGGCGGATCACCCCCTGGCCGTCGATCACATAGGTGACGCGCCCAGGCAGCAGCCCCAGCACCGAGGGCACCCCGAAGGCGCGGCGCAGGGCATTGCCCTGATCCACCAGCAGCGGAAAGGGCAGGCCATGGCGCTCGGCAAAGCGGCGGTGGCTGGCGGCATCGTCACCGCTGACACCCCAGACCTCGGCACCCAGGACCTGCAGGTCGGCATAGCTGTCGCGGAAGGCGCAGGCCTCAGCGGTGCAGCCGGGGGTGTCGTCCTTCGGATAGAAGAACAGCACCAGGGGACGGCCGCCCAGCTGATCGCTGCGCCGCTCACTGCCCTGGGCGTCCTGCAGGGCGATCAGGGGAGCGCGGTCGCCGGGGGCAAGGGCCATGGAGCACGGGATCGATGCAACGACCCTAGGCAGTCAGCCGGGGCAGCTGAGCCGGATGCGAGCCGCCGCCGCGACGTCCACCGCCTTGCCCCACCTGGGACGATGGGGGGATCAGCCCCGGAACGGCGATGCACAGCGGCGAGCAGACAAGCCTCTGGGAGCAGAGCGATCTGCTCGATCTGGTGTCGGCCGCACAGGGCGGCCGCGATGCTGTTGTGGATCAGGCTGAGGTCGACGAACGCGGCAGGCAGGACCCGGCCGGCCCGCTCTCCCCGTCAGTCCCATCCCCTGGCGACGCCGCAGAGGGATCGGCCTCAGCCGGCCTGAGCCAGGCCGAGACCGCCAGCGAGGAGGGCCACTCCTTTCAACGGCCCAACCAGGCGCTTGCAGAGGGCCCCGCCGCCGACCGGGTGGAGGCGGCCGGCACGGCGGATAGCGCCCCATCGCCTGCGCCCGCTGACATCAGCCCCGGCGCCGCAGCCGCTCCGCCGGCCCCCAGGCGGGCCGAATCGGATGACGATGACCTGCGCCCTCTCGCGTCAGCCGCGGCCACCCGCACGGATCGAGCGGAGGCCCGGCCCAAGGCGCACGCCGAGGCGCCAGCGATGTCTGAGGCGGGTGCCGGCCCCGCGGCTGAGGCGGAACCGCCGGGCCTGCCGGCCTGCCCGCAGCGACTGCTGATCATCGACACCGAAACCACAGCCCTGAGCCCGCAGCAGGGGCAGTGCATCGAGGTGGGCGCCGTGCTGTTCGACGTGGCCAGCCGCTCGGTGCTGATGCAGGTGTCGTTCCTGCTGCCCTGCGATCACAACCCGGCCCAGAGCGTCAACGGCATCCCGGCCGCTGTCAGCCGCCTGCCGCAGCCGTGGCGCAGCGGCCTGAGCTGCTTCGAGGCGATGGTGGCCGATGCCGATGCGCTGCTGGCCCACAACGCCACCTTCGATCGCCAGTGGTTCGGCAACGGAAGCCTGCCTGCCCTGGAGAAGCCCTGGATCTGCTCGATGGAGGACATCCGCTGGCCGGCGGATCGCCAGCTGCGGGCCACCCCATCGGTGCGGGATCTGGCGCTGGCCTATGGCGTGCCGGTCTGGGCCGCCCACCGCGCCCTCACCGACTGCATCTACCTGGTGCAGGTGTTTCAACGCTGCGACGAGCTCGAGCCGTTGCTGCAGGCGGCACTGGAGCCACGCCGCCTGGTGCGGGCGCGCCTCTCCTACGACGAGCGCCAGCTGGCTAAGGATGCTGGCTTCCGCTGGAACGAGCCGGTCACCAAGGCCTGGAGCCGGCGGCTGAGCGAGCGGGAGATCGCGTCCCTGCCCTTCCCGGTCGATCCGGTGGAGACCGATGAGCCCGGCCGCCAGCGCCGCGAGGGGTCGCCGCCGCTGTGGCGGCGCAGCGCCTGACGTCGGCATCGCCCGAGGCAGCACCCCGGAGGACGGGCTCGCCAGGGGGAGACACGCCGTGACGGCTGTGCTCATCGTGGAGGATCCCGTCAGGCCGGGCCTCAGAGGAATTCCGCCAGGGCTCCGGCCGGATGCTGCGCAGCGGGAAGATCACGCAGCAGCGTGAAATCGGCGAAGTCGAATCCCGGGCCGACGCAGCAGCTCACCAGGCTCCAGTGGCCGAGGCTGCGGGCCGCCTGCCACCAGCCGGCGGGCACCACCGCCAGGGGCATCGCCGTTGCGTCGGCGTCGGCCACAGCCCGCGGCATCTCCGTCAGGGCCGCCAGCCTCTGGCAGTGCGGCGCGCCGCCTGCTGGCGGCAGGCAGACCAACTCAAGCGGCGCCCCGCCGGCGTGATGCCAGCTCTCATCAGCGCCGCTGACCCGGTGCCAGCGGCTGATCTCGCCCTCCGGCAGCAGAAACAGGATCGTGGTCAGGCCAGCGCGGCTCTGGCCATCGGCGCGACGAACCGGCTCGGGACTGCGGTGCAGCTCCCGGTACCAGCCCCCCTCGGGATGCCGTTCGAGCTGGTAGCGGCGGATCAGCGCCTCAACGGACATGAGCCTGCGGCGAGGGTCCTGCCCTCCAGCCTGGCGCGAGCAGGTCCGGCGCCAGCTCGAGAGCGGCTGGCTGCTGCCCAGGCGATGGGTCGAGCCTCGTGCCGCAGCCGCTTGCTGCCAGTCGGCTCGCTGAAGGCCAAAAACGCCATGCTCCATCCAGGACGCAGCAAACGCAGCACAGCTGAGCGCGCCTGACACCGGCCCGC
>CAYNGR010000206.1:0-4345 GCA_964396755.1 uncultured Cyanobium sp.
GGCTGTGGCGACACGGTGACGTGCATCGCCAGAGACTGTGGATACCGCCATGTCTCCAACTTCACCTCCGATTTTCAGCGGGAGTTCGGCGTCAACCCCTCCGTGGTGCTCAGGGCCTCAAGGCGACGGCAGACTGATCCAGTCTGAGAGCCCGGCGCTGTTCCAGCAGCTCCTGGATCGCGTCCCGTCAAGGCTGCCTCCAGGCGGGGCGGCTCGCTCTTGAGCTGTCGGATCAGGACGTGCGTATCAACGCCGACCGCGCAATCTGATGGGCAGTGCTGGCAGCACGGCGACGTTGCCCTGCTCGGGTCGACAGCAGATGCCAGGGAGACCCATACCCACAGAAGCGTTTGCAGTTCTGTATCAATGGCATCACGATCGCGTCACGCCGACTATGGTCCTGCTGGGCAGCAAGGGGTGAGTGGAGTTGCTGCAGTCTGCGGCGCCGGGCGTAAATGAAGTTAACGCTTCTGTTGCCAAAAGCGTTATGGCGATGCTGATGCGCACTGAGTGAGGCGGATCCGCACCCGATTCGGCGGGGAGCGCTGTGGTCGTGCTTGATTGTGAGCGCGCTCCGGATTGTTTCATGGCGACTTCGCAGATCCTCACTCAGTCCATCTCGGCCCAGGCCAATCCTGCCTTTCGATCTCCACGGCGAATCACGATCACCGTGCCCTACGGCACCTATCAGGGACTGCTGCAGCGCAGTGAACTGGAAGGGCGCTCGCTCAGCAATCTGGCGGCCTATCTGCTGGAAAACGCCATGATCAATCCTTGATGATCATGGTCGGCAGCATCTAGTTGCGGGCTCGTCCCATGGTGGAGGCAGCGTTGGATCCGTACGGTGTCCTTGATCCTCTGCCTCTGCCGTTGCCCAGTCTTGGCGTCAAGGTCAGCGCCACGCCCGTATCGCTGGCGGAGCTGCCCTGGGATGCTTCGGCTACGGAGGCCGCCTGGGGGTTGGGCGGGCCGGTCGCGACCCATGTCAAGTCCATGATCGGGCGCGTCGTTGGCCGTGGCCTGTTGCCCGCGGCCCGTGCTGGCTATCGGCTGATCGCCTTCCACAGCCACCAGGCCACCACGGCCAGCAGCACCCAGGGCAGCAGGGCCCGGAACAGCAGCAGCACCCCCACCAGCACGGCGGCCGACACGGCGGTGCGGCGGGCGAGGGCTTTGGCTTCGTCGCTCATGAACCGCCAGCGGGGAAGCAGGGGCACCGGTCCGCACGTGCAGAGGAGTGCCACCGTAGGCGGCTCGGCCGTGGTCAGGCCAGGCGCACGTCGGGATGTCGCTGCGCCAGCTCGCGGGCCCGTCGTCGCAGCTCCGCCACCAGGCTCTGGCAGCGAGGGTGGTCGACGTAGCGGCGGCGCACCACCAGCGTGTCTCCCACCTCCAGCGGGATCGGCACCGGCAGGAGCACCGAGGGCTGCGGCAGCAGGCCGAGGCTCAGGCTGGTGGCATACCCCACGGTGAGCGCATCGGCGGTCTTGCCCTCCCACTGCGCCGTGTCGTAGCGCCGGATGCTGCTGAGGCTGTTCCACAGGCCCAGCCCCTGCAGGGCGGCCTGCATCCGCGGGAAGGCTCCGTCCGGCAGGGCCAGCGAGGGATAGCGGCGCACATCCTCCTGGGTCACCGCCTCCCCCAGCTGCAGCAGCGGGTGGTCGGCGGCCACCGCCAGATGGGTGGGCAGACGCGTCAGATGCACGCAGCTCAGCTCCGGGTCGTCGTCGTCGGGGACATCCGGGAAGCAGCCGATCCAGGCGTCGATCACGCCGCTGCGCAGATGCTGCAGCGGCGTGGCCACCTCGACGGCGTCGAACTTGCCGGGCAGCCAGCCGGGGGGAGGGGGCGCGAGGTACAGGGGCCCTGAGAAGTACTGCGCCTCCACGCGCAGTGGCAGGTCCATCTGCCAGCGGTACAGCTGATGGGAGCCGCGCTCCAGATCGAGCAGGCTGCAGTCACCCCGGACCTGCCATTCCCCTGACTGCTTCTGCAGCGTCAGCCCGAAACTGGCGGCCACCTTTCTGGCGCTGCGGGCGATCGTGGCCTGATCGACGGCCAGCCGCCGGGCGGCGCTCTCGCCGGTGCGCAACCAGAGCAGGCAATCGAAGCAGGAGAGCGACTCAGTGCTGACGATCACGTTGGCGAAGCAGGCCGCGGCAGGGGGAACAGGGAGCGGCGGCCGGCCGGCGTCGCGGGAGTTCAGCTCAGGGGTGGCTGCCGGTGCTGGTCCGCGGAGCGGCTGTAGGGCTCCCGGGCCAAAAAAGTCGCCTGAACATACCAGTCATGTCCAGACATTGGCCCCGATCGTCGAACCTGATCCGATCCCGACGTCCGCTCCCGCGCTGATGGCCCGGGCGATCTGTGCTGCTCTGAGTCATCTTCTGAATCACGGCTGACTTGCGGGTCACAGCTCGCCTCGGCCGGCCTCCGGCCTGGCAGGCCCTCCCTTCATGACCCGCACCCGGCGTCGGCTCCTTCCTGGGCGGGACAGCCTGTTCCGCCCCGTGGCGTCCGCGTTCCGGCCCGGGGACGGCGGTGGCACACTGAGGCGCAGTTGTCCTGCAGCGCGAGCCCGATGGCCTCTTCGGCCGATGCCGCCACGGCCACCCCGCGGCCCCGCACCCGCCCGCGCGGTCTGAAGAGCTGGCTGCTGCTCGGCGTCTGCTTCGGGCTCGGCTACGGCATCACGCACCGCCTGCTGGCGCTGCGCCTCGACACCGGTTGGAACGGTCGCCAGCGCTTCGAGGTCAAGTCGTTCCCCGGCACCGAGCTCGACGGCCTGCGCCGCCGCTTCGGCGACGCCTCGATGCAGATCCGTGGCGACCTCGATCTGCTGGAGCTGGAGCGCCAGCAACAGCGTGAGACCGCCGAAATCGAACAGCGTCGCGAGGCGATCGAGGAGCGCGAGCGCCGTCAGAGTCAGCAGGACAGCCAGAGCGAGCCGGCCTCCGCTGAGGCCGCCACCGATCCCGGCGCCGACCTGCCACCGCTGCCCGAGCCGCCCGTGCTGCCGCCGGAGCCTGCCACCTCCCCTGAGCCTCAGGCTCCGGCCCCTCCCACTGCGACGCCCTGATCTGCCATGGTTGGGGCAGTGCCCGGCCAGGTGATGAGCGCGCCGCAAAATCTGCTTCAGGCCGCCGTCAACCGCCTGGCCGCCCGTGTCGGCAGCGCCGTGGCCGACACCGCCGCTGGTCTGGCGGTGCTCGCCCAGGATGCGCCCGCCCGGCTGCAGCAGGAGCTGACGCTGTTCTGGCAGGAGGTGGAACTGGAGGCCGAGCGGCTGGAGCGCGGCGAGAGCGAACCCGTCGCGTCTGCCGCTTCCGCCGAATCCGAGCCTCCTGCCGATCCTCAGGAGCAGATCGACCGGCTGCGCGCCCAGGTCGCCGAGCTCGCCCGCCGGCTGGAGTCCCCGATCCCTTGAGCGACCCGCTGCCCTGGCTGCCGCGCCTGACCCGCCCGCTGCGCATCTGGTGGCTGGCGATCCGACTGCTGGCCGGCCTCTGGTGGAACGGCCAGCGCTGGACCTATCCCGGTGGGCCCACCCCCCAGCTCCGCGCCGACCGCCAGCGCCGCCTGGCCCGCTGGCTGGTCATCGAGTTCCTGGCGCTCGGGTCGGCCTTCATCAAGCTCGGCCAGCTGCTCTCGGCCCGCCCCGATGTCCTGCCGGCCGATGTGGTCGAGGAGTTCGCCCGACTGCAGGACCGCGTGCCCTGCTTCCCGTTCAGCGTCGTCGAGGAGCGGCTCAGCCAGGAGCTGGGCGAGCGCTGCGCCGAGATCATCGACCTGGAGGTGGAGCCGCTCGGGTCCGCCAGCCTCGCCCAGGTGCACCGCGCCAGCCTGCGCAGCGGCCGCCAGGTGGTGTTCAAGGTGCAGCGCCCCGGCCTCGAGCAGCGCTTCCGCCTCGACCTGGAGGTGCTGCAGCAGGTGGCCGCGGCGGTGCAGCGCCACCCCCGCTGGGGCCTGGGCCGCGACTGGCTGGGCATCGCCAAGGAGTGCCGCCGCGTGCTGCTGCGCGAGCTCGACTTTCGGCTCGAGGCCGAGCATGCCGCCCGCTTCCGCCAGCAGTTCCTCGATGATCCCGGCATCCGCATCCCGGCGGTGGTCTGGGAGCTCTCCTCCCGCCGCGTGCTCTGCCTCGACTATGTGCCCGGCATCAAGATCACCGACCGCCAGGCCCTGATCGAGGCGGGGCTGTCGCCGGGGGCGGTGGCTGAGAAGGGCGCAGCCAGCTACCTGCAGCAGCTGGTGCGCTTCGGCTTCTTCCACGCCGATCCCCACCCAGGCAACCTGGCGGTGGCCAGCGATGGCGCCCTCATCTACTACGACTTCGGGATGATGGGGC
>CAYNGR010000207.1:0-4334 GCA_964396755.1 uncultured Cyanobium sp.
CCAAGATCGACATCGAAGACGGCGGCATCGTCACGATCGCCAGCCACGACGGTGCCGCGGCCGAGGAGGCCCAGCGGATCATCGAGGGCCTCACCCGCCGCATCAGCGAGGGTGAAGTGTTCCAGGGCAGCGTCACCCGCGTCATCCCGATCGGTGCCTTCGTTGAGATCCTTCCCGGCAAGGAGGGCATGATCCACATCTCCCAGCTCTCCGAAGCCCGGGTCGAGAAGGTCGAGGACGTGGTCAACGTCGGTGATCAGGTGACCGTGCGGGTGCGTGAGATCGACAATCGCGGTCGCATCAACCTGACCCTGCGAGGCGTGCCTCAGCAGGAGCCGGCCGCCGTCTGATCCACGCCGGCGAGGAGGCCTGCGCCGCCTCAGCAGCGCCACCGGAGCGGCCGAAGGCCCGCGACCGGTGGCGTTTTTTATGGTCAGGGCCGGCTGCTCTGGGCCGGACCGGCGCCAGCAGCTGGCCGGCCAGGATCGGTAGGGCCCCGGCCCCGTCGGAGCCCGGCGATGCGGCTGCCTGCCCAGAACCCCACGACGGCGGTGATGGCAGGTCGGGTCAGGCTGCGGACGTCCGGGCTGCTCGTTCCGCTGTTCCCCGGCTTCCGTCGGTGCCGCTCCCGTCGGTTGTGGGCCGCCGCAATGCTGGCGGCCCGGGTGCAGGACCTTGCGGCAGGCGCGACGCCGGCGCCGGGAGCCGACGCAGGTGTCCTGGTGTCCGCTCGCGCCCCAGGCTGGCCTGGCGTTCTCCGGCCGCTTCCGGCAGCCGTGCAGCCCCGGCCGCTGTGGCCAGGGACGCGGGCTCCGGCTCGCGGTGATTCAGAGCGGGAAGCCGGGATCGATGGTCGCCATCGCCGCCGCCGCCGTCTCGCACAGCCGCTGGTGGCTGGGGCCGTGGCTGGCGATCAGGCAGCCCGCCTGACGGATGTCGCCGTCGTTGTAGCTGAGGGGGCGGCCATCGGCGTGGCTGAAGGCTCCTCCGGCGGCTCGCAGCACCGCCTCAGGTGCGGCCATGTCCCAGTCCTTCGGGGCGCTGCGGCCCGACAGGGAGATGTAGACGTCGGTCTCGCCCCGCAGGATCGAGGCCACCTTGCCGCCCACGCTCCCCCGGGCGATCGTGTCGCCCAGCTGCAGGGCCTCCAGCAGCTGCTCGAGGCGGGCGTCCCTGTGGCTGCGGCTGGCCACCAGCACCAGGTCGCCCAGGGCCCGCCGCCCGCTCAGCGCAGCTGGCCGCCCGCTGCCGTCGCGGCTTTCGCACCAGGCCACCCCCGTCGACGGGCCGGCACCCACCAGGCCGAACCAGAGCTCCTCCGGTTCCGGCAGCAGCACAACGCCAAGCAGCGGTTCCCCTGAGCGCACCAGGGCCAGATGCACCGCGTATTCGCCGGTGCCCTGCAGGAAGTCCTTGGTGCCATCGAGCGGATCGAGAATCCACAACCACTCGGCCGCCAGTGGTTGTCCTGGCTGCAGCCGCTCCCGGGCGTTCTCCTCGCTCAGCAGCATCCAGTCCGCCTGCGGGAAGGCCTGCTCCAGGCCGTCGAGCAGCCAGCGGTTCACCGCAAGATCTGCTGCCGACACCGGCCCCTCGCCTCCCTCGTCCACCCGCAGAGCCGCTGGGAAGCCGTAGGGAGGCTGTTCACCGCGGGCGTAGGCCCTCAGGATGTCGGCTGCCCCCCAGCTGAGCCGGCGCAGGCTGTCCAGCAGGGCCGCCAGCTCCACGCCGTCGGGAAGGGGAAGCGCCAGCTCCTGCAGGGATGGGATGCCGGTGGCGGCGGGGCTGGAGTCCGGCATGCGCAGCGGGGAAAACGCCATTCTCTCGTCAAGCTCGTCATCCGTTCCGATGGCGACCGGGGGCGACTGGCCGCGATTTCAGGCCGGGTCGGCAGGGCTGGCAGCTCCTCAGCAAGGTCCTGGGCGGGGGACGAGCAGCCGCCAGGGCCTTGCTGCGGCTGTTAAGTCGCTGACTGGCGGCAGAGAAGCGCCCGCCCGGACCTGAGCGCTCCGATCCCCCGGCGCACCGCCGGCTGGGGAAGATGGAGACCCCCGCCCCTGGCCGTGGATCATTCCCAAGCAACCGCGCCCCCCGAACCCGCCGCAGGGGTGCTGTACGTGGTGGGGACCCCGATCGGCAATCGCGACGATCTCTCGCCCCGGGCCCGGCAGGTGCTGGCCGGCGTCGACCGGATCGCCTGTGAGGACACCCGTCGCAGCGGCCTGCTGCTGCAGCAGCTGGGCCTCAGCGGCAGACCGCTGCTCAGCTATCACGCCCACAACGAACACGCGCGTCTGCCGGCCCTGTTGGCCGCCCTGGAACGGGGGGAGTCGCTGGCGCTGATCAGCGATGCGGGCCTGCCTGGCATCTCGGATCCGGGCGAGGCCCTGGTGGCGGCGGCCCGGGCCCGGGGGTTGACGGTGGTGTGCGTACCGGGACCCTGCGCCCTGACCACGGCCCTGGTGAGCAGCGGCCTGCCGACGGCACGCTTCTGCTTCGAGGGCTTTCTGCCGCCCCGCAGCGCCGCCCGCCGCCGCCGGCTGACGGAGCTGGCCGAGGAGTCCCGCACGCTGGTGCTCTACGAGGCTCCCCATCGGCTGGTGGCGTTGCTGGAGGATCTGCTGGCGGTGCTGGGCGATCGGCCGCTGCAGGTCGCCCGCGAGCTCACCAAGCGCCACGAGCAGCAGGTCGGCCCGACGGTGTCCGCGGCCCTGGCCCATTTCCAGGCGGTGCCACCCCTGGGCGAGTGCACGCTGGTGCTTGGCGGAGCGGCGCCGCAGCCGCCGCACTGGGATGAGGAGGCACTGCGGCAGGAGCTGGAGCGGCTGCGGCAGGAGGGCCTCAGCAGCCAGGAGGCGGCCCGCCAGCTGGCCCAGCGCAGCGGCCACCGGCGTCGCGATCTCTACGCCCTGCTGCATCAGTCGACGGGCACGCCCGAATCCTCGGAGGCTCCTGCGGACCGGGGCCGGGCAGACTGAGCCCGCCGCTTTCCGCTCCGCCGTCGATGTTGCTGCGCCTGCGACTCCTGCTCGGCAGCCTGGCCGGATCGCTGTTGCTGTTCACCCTGCTGTGCCTGGGAGCCCAGAACCTCGACGAACGGGTGAGCCTGCGGCTGGGGCCGGCCCGCAGCGCCCCCCTGCCGACCGGATTCCTGATCGGCCTGGCCGTGGTCCTGGGTGTGGTCAGTGGCGGCAGCAGCGTCGCCCTGCTGATGCCGACGCGGGACGAGCCGCGGAGCTGAGCGTCAGGCCTCCGGCAGCGCGTAGAGCGCTCCCTCGACCACGACCCGGCAGATCCCCTGCCGCTGCAGATACACGGCCGTCCGCTCCAGCACCCGCACATCGGGCACCTTGATCACCCGCTGGCTGCGACCGCAGTGACGTTTGGCCTGGCGGGGGTTGCTGTACAGAACAAGGGCCTGCAGTTCCAGTTCCGCTGCCTCAAGTCGTCCCAGCTCCGGGATCTCGCCAAGCGGGCGAGCCTGCAGCTCCACCGTCTTGTCGACCAGCATGTAGGCGCTGTCGGGCAGCTCCTCGGAGCACCAGGGGCGTGCCGTGGTGAGCGGCTGATCCAGTGAAGCGGACAGGCTGATGGGCACCTCGACGAAGGTCGGGTAGCCGGAGGCGTCCTCGTCCTCGTCCTCGTCTTCGTCGTCGTCTTCGCAGCCGTTGAAGTCGTCGGCGTCGTCGATCGCCAGATGGGCTGCTGTCTCGGGGGTGTCGCCGTCCTCTGTGGACTCGGAGCCGGAGGAATCGTGCTCATCCGCTGGAGGAGCGACCGCCCTGTCCTCGGTTCCGCTGCCAAGGGTCTGGGGCGGCAGCGGCGGAGCCTGGGCGCTGGAGCTGGCAGGCGGTGCTTCAGAGGGCTGCTCAGGCAGGGCAGCCGGCGGCTCAGCGGCTACGGGATCGGGCTCTGGGGCCTGCCCGGTGCGGCGGCCCCGCTGGCGTTTCAGTTCCTCGTAGAGGGAAGGCTCCAGCGCCGCCTTGACGACGCGGGTGATCGTGTTGGGGCTGCAGCCGTAGGACGCCGCCAGCTCCTGGGTGCCGGCACCGGCACGGAAGCGACTGACGAGTTCCTGCTTCTGGGCATCACTGAGCCGGGGGGCCGCCATGAAGCGAACGGTGCACGGTCAAGCACTCTACGGACCGTGACTGGACAGCACCGGTCAGCGCCGTGCTTCCCCAGGCATCATGGGCACGGTCCGGAGCCTCCAGGCTCCGCGCAGGCCTGCGCCGCAGGCCGTTTCAGCTCCCTTAGCTCAGCTGGATAGAGCAGCTGCCTTCTAAGCAGCCGGTCGATGGTTCGAATCCATCAGGGGGCGTGTCATCCACGGC
>CAYNGR010000208.1:0-4319 GCA_964396755.1 uncultured Cyanobium sp.
ACAGAGGCCTGCGACAGGCCCTTGAACAGGAACGGCAGGAGCGCTGGCTGCAGTGGCTGCAGCTGCGGGATGCGCTGCTGCAGCCGCAGCGGCGCCACGGCCTGCTGCGGCTGCAGCTTCCGACCTGAGCGCTCCCGGCAGCGCATCAGGCTTGCCGTTGCGGCCAGGCCGAAAGCGGTGTGCTGATCCCTCCGTGGCACTCGGTCAGGATGGATTGAACGCTCCGCCGAGCCGACCCCGCTCCATGCCGAACCCGCAACACCGGTTCTACAGGGTGCTGTTCGGCATCTGCCTGCTGGTGATGGTCTCGCTGGCACTGCCGGGTCGCTGGAACCGGCTGGCCTCGCCGGGCTACCTGCTGCTGGCGCTGACCATGATCATCGGACTGGGACGACCCCAGGTCAGTGAGACCCACACCAGCCCGGCGCGCCACGTCTACCGGGTGCTGGGCGGGCTGACGGTGGGCGTCGGTCTGCTCTGGTCGCTGACACCCCTGGATCAGCGCGACAGCGGCATCCCGCTGATCCTGCTGTGGGCCCTGTTCAGCGTCTGGAGCAGCCTGCGGCTGGTGCGCAGCCTGGCCTCGGAACTGCGGGTGGGGCCACCGGTGCTCACCGGCGCCTTTGCCGGCTACCTGATGCTGGGGCTCACCGCCGGTCTGCTCTGCGTCGCCCTGGAAACCATCCAGCCCGGCAGCTTCACCGACCCGCAGCATCTGGGGGGCTCCCTGCTGGAACACAAGCAGGGCAGCCCCGTCCCGGGCCAGCCGGTCTGGACTCTGAGCTTCATCCGGCTCAACTACTTCGCCTTCGTCAGCCTGACCACGATGGGCTATGGGGATGTGGTGCCAGTGACACCCCAGGCCCAGATGCTGGGGGTGGCGATCGCCACGCTGGGCACCTTCTACGTGGCCATCGTGATGGGGGTGCTGATCAGTCGCCTGATCGCCCAGGAGACCGGTCGACGCTGACGGCGGAGTCCTCGTGGCAGCCCTGCCCGGAAGCCTGGGCAGCCAGGAGGGCCAGCACTTCGCCATCCCCGAGCTGCTCGAAGCGCTCGTACAAGTCGCCGACGGCACGCAGGCCATCGACCACCGCCAGTGCCTCCAGGCGATCGACCAAGGGCTGCAGCTGGTGGACCACGCTGCGATCCAGCACCGGCACCGCCAGGGTGAGGGAGGCCGGCTGCAGCTGCCGCAGCGACCGCAGCGCCGCCTGCACCGTCATGCCGGTGGCGATGCCGTCGTCCACCACGATCAGGGGCCGCCCGCGCAGCTCGACCGCCGCAGGATCGCCGTAAAGGCTTCGGCGCCGCTGCAGCTCCGTCTCCTGCTGCTGCAGCCAGCCCTGACGGCGGGCCTGCTGTTCCATGGAGTCGCCCGCGGCTTGCCGCCAGACCGTGACGCCCCCCGCGGCGATGGCTCCGATCGCCAGCTCCGGCCAGGCCGGATCGGCGACCTTGCGCACCGACCAGGAACGCAATGGCCGATGCAGCACCTCCGCCATCGCGGCGGCCACCGCCACACCGCCGCGCGGCAGGGCCAGCAGCAACGCCTCAGGAGAGAGAGGGCCGCGGGCCGCCAGCTGACGGGCCAGGGCATGCCCGGCATCGTGGCGGTCGCGCCAGAGGGGAGGAGAAGGGTGCATCAGGCAGGCCTCCGCAGGGAAGGATCAGCGGCCCGGGCCGGCGCCTGCAGGTGGCGCAGAAACCAGTCCGCGGCCAGGTCGGCCGCCACGGCCAGGGTTCCGGGCTCATCGAACAGATGGCTTGCCCCCGGCACCAGCTCCAGGCGGTGCGGGCAGCGCAGCTGGAGAGCTGCCTGGCGGTTGAGCCGCAGCACGGCCTCGTCGTCGCCGCCGACGATCAGCAGGGTGGGGGCCTGCACCCGCACCAGGGCTGCGCCGGCCAGGTCCGGTCGCCCCCCGCGGCTGACCACCGCCGCCACGGCCGCCGGACGGGCGGCTGCCACCTGCAGGGCTGCGGCCGCTCCGGAACTGGCGCCGAACAGGCCCACCGGGAACAGCTCGGCCAGGGACGGCTGGGCCGCCAGCCAGTGCAGGCTGTCCTGCAGACGGTCGCGGAACAGATCGATGCGGAACCGCAGCGACTGGTCCCGCTGATCGCGCTCGGCCTCCGGCGCGGTGAGCAGATCGAACAGCACGCTCGCCAGGCCGGCCTGCCGCAGCCGTTCGGCCACGGCCTGATTGCGGGGGCTGTGGCGACTGCTGCCACTGCCGTGGACGAACACCACCAGTCCCTGCGGCCGCGGGGGCAGGCGCAGCAGGGCCGGCAGCCGCAGCCTGCCTGCGGCGATCGTCAGCGCTGTGGTGTCCATGCCCAGAGCCTGGGGTCGGGGTGACGACACAGAAGCAAGGGCTGCAGCAGGGGCCGCGATCTGCTGCGGATGCGCAGATTCGAACCGACGACGGGCTCGGACAAACCAACCAGGCGCTCTGACCAGGCCGTCAGCGCCGATGGGTGACCAACAGAAGCGGAAAAGACCCCCAGCCGGCTGCCATGGAGGTCCGGGCCTGCCCGGACCAACCGGGCACGCCTGCTCAGGTTGAGATCTCCCGGCTCCGGAGCAACAGCCTGCGGCTGCAGGTGATCAGCCCTGGGAGCCGGCAGCGCCGATGGGTGCGGCGAAACGGATGTCGAGACTGCGCAGATAGGTGTTCAGGCCCGCGTCCTGGATCGGCAGCAGGCGTGCCATGCGTCCGCTCTCGTTGGTGTGGGCATGCCAGTGTCCCGGCGGGGTGATGAACGCGCCGCCCGGCTGCCAGTCGATGCGGCGGGGATTGCGGATCGAGCCATCGGGGTTGAGCTCGGTGCCCACCAGCGTGTAACAGCCCGGATCGCAGTCGATGATCAGATCGAGGGCCACCGACTGATGGCGGTGGGGAGGCTGAACCGCCCCGGGCGGCACCACCCCGAGCATCGCCCAGAGGGTGTGGGTGACGGTGCGGCTGGCCGGATGGTCGGCACTGGCCAACAGGATGCTCAGCCGGTTGCTGCGGGCAGCCGAAGGATCGGCGAGCAGCTTGTGCAGCTCCGCCTCGAGGCGGCTGGCCGGGTAATGGCAGGCACGGAACCGCGGTTGCAGCGGCGCCACCCCGAGGTAACGAAGCAGAGGGGCATCGTGGACCCAGTAGAGCAGGCTGTCGTCGCTCGCCTGCAGCAGCGGGTCAGCGCCGCTGGGCAGCACGAACAGATCGCCAGCACCCCAGGACAGCTCCAGGGCCGACTGCCCCGGTGAGGAGGGTCGCTCCAGGCTTCCAGATCCCCGCAGCACGTAGAACAACGAACTGGTGGCAACGGCGCTGGCCTTGAGACCCTCACCGGCAAGAATGCGCAGAAAATGGGCCGCCAGGGCAGGACTCGTGGCCGGACCGGTGCAGCCAAGTTCGGCACTGAGATCGAGCGGCAGGATCGCCGTGCGCGCTTCGGCATGCAGCGAGGCAGGCCAGCTGCGATCCGGAATCGGTTCGGTCAGCCCAGGCCGGATTGGATTGGCGGCCTGCCGGTAGTCGTAGATCTCCAGAGCCGCCTGCCAGTCGTGGGACGCGGCGGGAGAGACGGAGGCGGGGAAAGCGCTGCTCTGGCTCATCGCGACATTTCCTGACGGAACTTCACCCTATGGCCAGGGGGCCTGGGGCTGGGGATCGGAGTCTGGGCAATCGCCCTGCAGACTTCGGTGGCCGTGACGACAGGGCAGAGGCCCAACGGACTCTGACAACAACAGATGGGCCTCTCAGGGTTGCCGCCTGAGAGGCCGGACGCGGCCTGCCGAGGGGGGGCGCAGCGGTTCAGCCGCCGGCGACGGCGGGGACGATGCTGACTTCATCCCCGTCCTTGAGGGCCGTGGTCTGGTTGTCGAGGAAACGGATGTCCTCGCTGTTGACGTAGACGTTGAGGAAGCGGCGCAGCTTGCCGCTCTCGTCGCAGAGACGCCCCTTGATGCCGGGATAGCGAGCTTCGAGCGCGTCGATCAGCGCATCGACGCTGCTGGCCTCCAGATCAGCGCTGGCCTCGTCGTTGGTGAACTTCTGCAGCGGGGTGGGGATCAGAACCGTGATGGCCATGGAGCTGAGGACTGGGATACGGGTGGGCGATGGGGGTGCAGCGATGCGCCGGAGCGCGGCGGCCGGTCAGCCGACGGGCTCCCAGGTGGCGCGATGCAGGGCCTGGGCGCGCTCCCAGGCGGCCTTGAAGCTGTCGAGCTGGGCCTCGATCAGCAGCGGCTCGCCGATCGAGGAGGCCACTGCCTCGGTGGTCTTGAGGCCATTGCCGGTGATGTAGGCCACGGTCGTCTCGCTGGG
>CAYNGR010000209.1:0-4242 GCA_964396755.1 uncultured Cyanobium sp.
TGTTCGGCAATCAAAACGTTTTGATTGCGGTGCCACTTTAACATCGTTGCTATCAGTTAGCAATAGGGCAAACCTGCCTGTTGCATTGCGTGTGGTTTTCTGTACAATTGTGCCCAACGAGGTGACAAATGACAAGGAAAAAAACAAGGCGCAAGGTGTGGAAGCTGATCAATCCAGTGACGATGGCCATCGAGGGCGCCGCTCTGCCGGAGGCAAAACAACTCGATCATCTGCGCCGTGCTGAGCTCAGCGCCATAGAGTCCTTTCGCACCGGGACCGCGGTCGATTCAGACCACAGCATGATGACCGTCATGTCTGCAATCGCCGCGGTCATGGCCCACGAGGGCATCGGCATAGAGGTGTTGCCCGTGGCCAGACAAGCGTGGCAGCACATGCACGAGGCAGAGCAAAGGTTTCTCAAGACCGGCAAGTACGGCATCACCGGGCCAGCGCTTCAGTGTCTGAGAGATCTGTATGAGTATCACGACCTGCAGCGCACGTCGGTGTCGAGGTTGGAGTACGAAGTGGCAATAACCAAAGCAAGGGGGGTAATACAGAACCCGGAGTACCGCAGAAAAGTTTTAGAAGGAGAAAACAGTGAATGAAGCAAGGCAAAAGTTTGAAGCCCTGATCGTTGCCAAGGGCAGGACGCCGCCGGTCTGGGATGGCAAGAAGTACGCGAGTCAAAACATCCAGACTTACTGGCGATGGTTTTATTTAGGATGGAACATGAACAAGGAGAACACATGATTAAGAACATGAACATTGCAGCGCTGGTCCTCGATGAGCGGCTGCAGTCCCGCGTTGAGATCAACGAAGAGACAGTTTCCGACTACGCCCACGACGTTGAAAAGGGGGATGTATTCCCGCCGCTGACAGTCCACTTCGATGGGGTCCATTACTACCTGACCGACGGCTTTCACCGCTATCACGCAAACAAGCGGGCCAACAAGGTCAGCGTGGCGTGCGAGATCATCAATGGCACATTCCGTGACGCGCAGCTGTACTCGGCCGGCGTCAATGCAAAGCACGGCCTGCGCAGGACATACGCCGACAAGCGCAAGTCAGTGATGTCCCTCCTTGAAGATTTTGAGTGGCAGCAGTGGAGCAACGCAGAGATTGCACGTCGTTGTGGAGTTTCGCCAACATTCGTTGCCAACCTGCGCAACTCCAGCCAAGCGCCGAAGACCGACAAGGTGAAGTACACAACGCCGAGCGGAGAGGTCGCAACCAAGGCGCGGGCACCGGGCCGTCCGGGTAAAAAGCCAGCGGCACCAGAGCCCAAGCCAGAGGAGCCAAAGCAGGAGATCGAGAACGGCGAGAAGGAGCTGATCGAGGTCCTCACCAAAGAGAATCAAGATCTGTCTGCACGCCTTGCGATTGCGCACATGGGCGGCACCGAGGAGGACAAGGCTTCGGCCGCGGCCATCATCGCCGAGCAAAAGGAGCGCATCCGCGTGCTTGAGATCGAGCTGGTCGCGGTCAAGGCAAGCCGGGACGCATTCCAAGCAGAAGCAAACCAGATGCGCAAACAGATTGCCATGCTCAACCGCAAACTCAAGGAGGCCTCATGAGCTACATGGTTTATGTCGAGGGCAGAAGCCACCCCTGCGTGGTCCACAACACAGTTGAGAGCGCCCTGAACGAGGCGGAGCGGGAGGGCAACTGCCCAGAAAACAAGATGCGGATGATCTACATCGCAAAGATCTACATGACCGGCGTGCCTGTCACCGAGCGGCAGTGGAACACGTTTGTCAGCAGCGAATAAGAAAAGCCCAAGCCGGTGGGCATGTACCGGCAGGAGAACCAAATGTTTGAGTTAAGACCTTATCAAGAGTCCAGCATCGAGGGGCTGCGCGAAGGATTTAAGCAGGGCCATGTCCGGCAAGTCCTCGCGGCAGCAACCGGTGCGGGCAAGTCCATCATGGCCCTGAGCATCCTCGATGCCGCACGCAAGAAGGGCTCAAAGACCATGTTCGTGTGCGATCGCCGGGTGCTGGTCGATCAGTTCTCGCGGCATCTCGACAGGCATGGCATGGATCATGGCGTGTACATGGCCGGCCACTGGCGGTATCGCCCGTATGAAAACGTGCAGGTGGCCAGCATCCAGACCATCGAGAAGATGGGCTCATGGCCCGCGGTAGATCTCATCATCGTTGACGAGATCCATGCGGTCATGCGCAAGTCTCTCAAGTCGTACATCAAAGGCAACCCGAGCGTGAAGATCCTCGGGCTGACTGCGACGCCATATCACCCGGAGCTGGGAGATTACTTCACCAGCATTACGAACGTGGTGAGCATGGAGCAGTTAGTGCAGGAGGGGTTTCTGGTTCCGTACCGCGTGTTCGTTGCCACCGAGATCGACACCACGGGCGTCAAAGTCACGGCCGGTGAGTGGCAAAAGGACGAGCTGGAAAAGCGCGGCCTGATGATCGTTGGTGATGTCGTGGCCGACTACGTTCGCATCGCTCACGAGGTGTGGGGAGAGCCGAGAAAGACCATTGTCTTCAGTTCAGGCGTGGCGCACGGCACGGAGCTGGTCAAGCGGTTTGCTGAGGTCGGCCTGAACTTCGTGCAGATCAGCTATCTGGATGATGAAGAGTACAAGCAGCAGGTGCTGGAAGACTTTGCCAAGCCAGACACAGACATCATTGGCGTGATCTCATCGGACATCCTGACCCGCGGGTTTGACAACACCGGCGTCGAGCACGTGGTGATTGCCAAGCCGCTGCGCAAGGCGTTCTCGATGCACGTGCAGATGGTTGGACGTGGCGCACGCCCGCATCCAGACAAAAAGTTCTGCGTGATTCAGGACAACGCAGGCAACTGGCTGCGGTTTCAGGAAGATTGGGACGAGCTCTTCCACGAGGGAACCAAGTCTCTCGATGCCAACAAGGACAAGAAGGCCCGCAAGGAAAAGACACAAAAGGAAAAGGAAGCGTCCAAGTGCCCGAAGTGCTCGGCTCTGTGGCCCTCTGGATCAGACACCTGTGTCCAATGCGGTCACGTGCGCCAGCGCACAAGCAAGGTTGGTTCACTACCCGGAACGATGGAGGAGCTTGCCATGACCGGCAAGCACAGTTGGGAAAGCAAGCAAGACTGGTGGTCAATGTGCCAATACAAAGTCAGATACGCAGGATGGAACCCCGGTCGTGCGGCGCACACGTACAAGGACCGCTTCGGTATCTGGCCTCGTGGTCTCGACGATACGAAAATCAAGACGCCTAGTATTGAGTTCGAAAAAGCGGTCAAAGCGGCGTTGATTCGGTACCTCAAAGGAAAGAAGTCAGCATGAGAATGCCCAGATCAAAGATCGTCACAACTATGGGCGGAGAGCGCCGCAGGGCATACACCGCCGATGAGGTTCGCGCCTTCGCAAAAAGGGTGCGCCTCACTGAGAGGCAGGCCTGCGCAAAGATCGCCGAGCAGTGGGACGTTGACCGCCCGGACACAAACTACGGCAAGTGCATCAGCCGCCTGATCATGGAGCAGCCCGATGACTGACTTCATTGCATTTGCACGGGCGCACGGCATCCTGATTGATCACTTGCCGCCGATCGGGGTGTGGCGCAGATACCCCACAGAAGATCACCAGCGCAAGCGCAACGGCGCCGTGAAGTTCATGGGCACGCACGGCTTCGTTCAAAACTGGGCCATGAACACCGAGGTGGAGGTCTGGAGGGGTGACGCCTCGGCCTCTGTGGACATGACCAAGATCAGGCGCGACGCACAGCAGGCCGAGCGCAGGCGCATCGAGCAGCAAGAAGCAGCGGCCAAGAAGGCTGGCTGGATCATGCACCAGTGTCAGACTGCGCATCACCCGTACCTTGAGGCCAAGGGTTTCAAGGATGAGCAGGGCAACGTGTGGAAGACCGAGGACGGTTTGGTGCTGGTCATCCCCATGCGGGTCGGGCACAGGCTTGTGGGCTGTCAACTTATCCGCGAGGACGGGGAGAAGAAGTTTCTTTTCGGCCAGCGCACCAGTGCTGCGGAGTTTGTGTTCGACAACAAGGGGCCGCACATTCTGTGCGAGGGCTATGCCACCGGTCTCTCAATCAGGGCTGCGATGAAGGCACTCAAGCGGCGCTACACCCTGCACATTTGCTTTTCGGCCGGCAATATGATCAAGATTGCATCGGCTCTGCCCGCGGGTCTGGTGGTTGCAGACAACGATGAGTCGAGGACCGGGGAGGATGCGGCCAAGCGCATAGGCTGGCCGTATTGGATGCCGCCCGCGGTGGG
>CAYNGR010000210.1:0-4238 GCA_964396755.1 uncultured Cyanobium sp.
TCGCGCAGGTGCACGGTGATGCCATCGGCGCCGCCCAGTTCCGCCAGCAGCGCGTGGGTGACGGGATCAGGCTCGACGGTGCGGCGCGCCTGACGAACGTTGGCGATGTGATCGATGTTGACGCCGAGACTGGCCATGAACGGGCGGAGACGAAGAAGGGCGGGCACTCCGCCACGACCGTAGTGAGCCGCCGGGGAGAAACCGCCTGATCGGACGCCGCTGCACAGGCCTGGGCCGTGACCAGCCTCCGCCTGAACGGGGCCGAGCAGGGAGGCCCAGACGCAGCGACCTGCGGCCCATGGCGGCCGCAGAGGCAACTGCCTGCCGACTTCACTCCCTGCTCAGCGCTGCCCTTAGGTTCGGATTGCGTGAGCGGGCAGTGCGAAACCGGTGTTGGCGGTGCAATCGGAGCAGTCGGTGGGGAATCAGAGCCGGTCCGCAGCTCCGATCGAGCGCGCCAGGGGGCTCTGCAACGGCATCAGTCCCTGGCTGTCACCGCTGGCGATGCTGCTCACCCAGGACGTAGCGCTGCAGGGCTTCTTCCGCCGCATCGACGTGCTGAACCGCCAGCACCTGCCCAGCCGGGGGCCGGTGCTGCTCGCCCCGACGCACCGGGCCCGCTGGGACGCCCTGCTGCTGCCCCATGCGGCCGGCCGACGCATCACCGGGCGCGACTGCCGCTTCATGGTCACCAAGGACGAGATGCAGGGGCTGCAGGGCTGGTTCCTGCACCGCCTGGGCTGCTTCCCGGTGGATCAGGGCCGCCCCACCCTGGCCAGCCTCCGCTATGCCATCGATCTGCTCGAAGGCGGCGAGCAGCTGGTGGTGTTTCCCGAGGGCTGCATCCGCCGCGACGACAGCCCGATCCGGCTGCACCAGGGTCTGGCGCGTCTGGCGCTGCTAGCCCAGGGTCAGGGCGTGCCGGTCACGGTCGTGCCTGTGGGGATCGCCTACGGCCATGTCCGGCCGCGCCCCGGCGACAGGGCGGCCGTGAGCTTCGGTGCACCGCTGCAGCCGCAGGGCCAGGGCCGTGAGGCCGCCAATGCCTTCAATCAGCGCCTGATCGTGGAGATGCAGTCGGCCGAGCAAGCGGCCCGCGCGGCGGTGGGGCGGCCTCTGGGGTCCCCGTAGAGTTCGGGTTCCCAAGCGCCGACGCTGTGCCCCGGCCCCTCTCTTCGTCCGTGATCGGTCCGCGCTCCTCCCGTCGCCGCCGTGGCCTGGCCCTGGCGGCCTCCCTGCTCTGCCTCAGCCTGCCGCTGGCCGTTCCCGCAGCGCGCGCCCAGAGCGAGACAGCGGCTGCAGCAGCCAGCGGCAGCGCCTTCGACGCCAACGCGGTGCGCAACCTGCTCGCCCGGGGGGATGCGGCGGTGGCGGCCGGCAACCTGGGTGAAGCCCGCCGCCTCTATGACGAAGCCCGCACGGCCAGCCGCAATTTGGTGGGCTTCTACCGCAGCATCGCCGGTGCCTTCCGCGGTCTCGATGCCCGCATCCCCCGTGAGATGGACGACAAGGGCCGCCAGGCCCTGGATCTGCTGACCCAGTCCAACCTGCGGCTTGCCGCCCTGCTGCGCCGTCAGGGTCAGCCCGAGGTGGCCGTGCCGCTGCTGGTGGAGGTGGTCAGCGCCATGACGCCGGCCTCCGAGCAGGGACGCAAGGCCTATCAACAGCTGCTGGAGCTCGGGTTCGTCAGCACCCCCTACGCCGGCGGCAGCTGATCCACCGCCGCGGCGGCCGGGACCCGGCAGCGGGACCCCCGGCCCCCTAGATTCCGGCCCGACCGTTCCACCCCAGCCCCGATCCCATGGTTCAGCCGGATGCTGTGCAGGAGGCCATCCGCCGAGCCCTACCCGATGCGTCGGTCGAGGTGGAGGATCTCACCGGGGGAGGCGACCACCTGCAGGTGCGCGTCGTGTCCTCGGCCTTCACCGGACTCAGCCGCGTGAAGCAGCATCAGCTGGTGTATGGCGCCCTGCGCCAGGAGCTGGCCAGCGAGGCCATCCACGCGCTGGCCGTCCAGACGGCCACGCCATGAACCCAGCGTGCAGACAGCCACCCCTTGAACCCGCCGTGCAGACGGCCGTTCGATGACCAGGCCGTGCAGACGGCACCCCTCTGAACCCCTCCCCTTCCGCCTTCCCCACCCGCGCAGCGATGGACGCCTCGACCAAGCAACGCATCGAAACTCTGATCTCCGGCAGCCCGGTGTTCGTGTTCATGAAGGGCAACAAGCTGATGCCCCAGTGCGGCTTCTCCAACAACGTCGTGCAGATCCTCAACGCACTCGGCGTGCCCTTCGAGACCTTCGATGTGCTCTCCGATCCCGAGATCCGTCAGGGGATCAAGGAATTCTCCGACTGGCCGACGATCCCTCAGGTGTACGTGCGCGGCGAATTCATGGGCGGCTCGGACATCCTGATTGAGATGTACAACAGCGGCGAACTGCGCGAGAAACTGGAAGTCGCCCTGGCATCCTGAGCCCAGCCGGCACTGATCACGACGCCCCCGCTGCGAGCCTTGGCTGCGCAGCGGGGGCGTTCTGCTCTGACGTCACGCCCGGCGCCCTTGCGGCAGGGACGGCGACCGTGTCGGGCCCAGGTCCCAACCGTCCGGGAGGGTCAGTACCGCCCGGTGTTGGGCTCGAGCAGGGCGCGCGGGTCGCCGTCGGGGCCGATGAAGGCCGAGGGATCGAGGATCCAGCGATCGATCAGCTCCTCGAGACGTCGCTGAGAGAGCGGGTCGAGCACGGCCGTGCGTCGCAGGGCGTGCAGGTAGCCGTCGGCGTACAGACGCAGCTCCGCCGGGGAGTGGTAGCGGTGCGCCAGCTCCTGGCAGGCGTCACACAGCGACTGGAAATGGCGGATGGCGTCGGGATGCTGCAGGGCGGTCATGGGGGTCCGAGCCGTGCGGCCATTCTGTCTCCTGATCGCGGCGGTGGCGCGGCAGGGCGGCGGGCCGGCGGCGACGGTGGGGGATGATCCCGCGATCCCAGCCAGGTCAGCAAATGCAGGCAAACGGGTCCCGAACGGTCATGAGCCCTCGCGCGAATGCGCAAACACCGTTACGTTGGGTCTCAAATCCCCACCCATGGCGGCAAAGTCCCTGACTTCCGTCATTGCGGTTTTCGGAACACTCCTGGCAATGATGGCTTTTCCAGCACAATCCAGGTTCCGCCGCTACCTTGAATCCGGCGCTCAGGCCGGGGGGGAACGATGAGCGATCCCACAGCGACCCCCAAACGAGTGCTGGTGGTCGATCCTCACGCCACACTGCGCACGGTGCTGGCCCAGCGCCTGCGTCAGGACGGACATCTGTCGGCGGCGGTGGCCACTGCCCGCGAAGCCCTGGAGATCTGCCAGGAGCAAGCCCCGGATCTGCTGGTCAGCGCCGAACTGCTGGAAGGGACTTCGGCCCTGCGCCTCGCAGCTCAGCTGCACTGCCCGGTGATGGTGCTCACCGCACGCACCGGCTCCGAGCCGGTGGTCACCCTGCTGGATGCGGGCGCCGACGACGTGCTGCGCAAGCCCTTCGGCCTTGAGGAGCTGGCGGCGCGCTGCCGCACCTTGCTACGCCGCAACATCAGCGGCCTGCAGGAGCGGGTCTGCGTCGGACCGCTTGAGGTGCATCTGCTGCTGCGCCAGGTGACGCTGCGCGATCAGCCGGTGGAGCTGAGCCCCCGTGAATTTGCCCTGCTCTGCGCCCTGCTGATGCCACCGGGAGTGGTGCGCAGCCGTCAGGAACTGCTGCGCATGGCCTGGCCTCCCTTCAGCGGTGGCCCCCGCTCGGTCGACACCCAAGTGCTGACGCTCAGGCGCAAGCTGGAACAGGCGGGCCTCGGCGAGGGCGGCGGCATCGAGACGATGCGCCAACAGGGCTATCGCTTCAGTCTCGATACCCTGCCGGAATCCAGCTCGCTCAGCGGACCGGTGAACAGCAACGCCTCACTCAACACGCTCTCGCCCCACAACGCCCGTTAAGCCGAATCCTGAGAGACCCGTTCTGCCCTGGAACCGCATGAGTCGAGCCCGGGGACTGCAGCCAATGGCCTGAGATCCGGGCGCCGGGCTGTGCGCTGAACCAGCGTGACTCAGCAAGGGGGTGCAGCAATCAACTGCGAGAGGTTCACCATCCCCAGGGCCTGCACAGCTCAGGGACGGTCGGCTCAGAGGCTGGGCGGAGCTGCCGATCAGCCGCTCAACCAGGCGGATCGTGACAGAAGAAAGGCGGCGGCGAACTCCGCC
>CAYNGR010000211.1:0-4212 GCA_964396755.1 uncultured Cyanobium sp.
GTTGAGGTTGGGGTCGACCTGGTCGACCTTGACGCGGCGGCCCTGGGCATAGAACTGGCCATCGGGAACCAGCTCGCGGATGGCCACGTTGGCAGGGCGCTCGTAGCTGAGGGGCGGCAGCTCCTCGCTGCGCCGGCCATCGCCTGAGCGGCCTGGCAGCCTGCGCCAGAGCACGGATTTGAGCGTGACGCCGGCCTCCGGGAAGGCGTAGTTCGGCAGGAAGCCTTCATCGGTGAGCATCGCCAACAGCGGCCGGCCGTCGAGGTCCTTGCGCAGCTGGTTGTAGGCGAACTGTTCGCGGCGGATGGCGTCCTTGGCGTCCCGTTCGTCGGGGGTGAGGCCATTGTCAGGCCGCTCGCAGAGCTTGTTGAAGCGCTCGCGCAGCTTGCGGGCCTCTGCGCCCAGGCGCTTGCGTTCGGCCAGCAGATCGCGCAGACGGGCGAGTAGTTCCTCAGCGAATGGAGCCTCAAGGGATCCACCTCCGCCTTGATCCGCAGGGGTGAGCAGGAACTGACGCAGATCGTCGGCACTGGCTGGCTGCAGCTCCTCGCCGAACAGGGAGCAGAACCGTTCCAGCAGATCGGTCTGATGGGCCTGCACCCAGCCCAGCCAGGTGTAGGGAAACGCGTCGGCTCGCTTGCCGGTCCAGGCCTTGTCCACCACATCGAGCACCGGCTTGAGCTGGCGCGGCAAGGCCAGCGGATCGAGGCCGCCGGCCACCCAGCGATCGAGGCTGTAGGCGAGCAGCTGGCGGCGCAGGATCGCGGCCGCGTCGAGATAACAGCCCGGCGGATTCACCTGGCCCTGCAGCATGTCGCGCGGGTCAGAGAAGAAGTAGAGATCGTGGGCGGTGCCTGTCACCAACGTGCCGACCAGGGCGTTGCCATCGCGGCGGCCGGCGCGGCCGATGCGTTGCAGGTAATTGGCGGGCTCCGGCGGCACCGAGGCGAGCAGCACGGTGGAGAGATCGCCGATGTTGATGCCCATCTCCAGGGTGGAGGTGGCCGACAGCAGGTTGGGATCGCTGCGGTACTCACCGCGGATGAACTGGGTTTCCAGCCGCTCGCGGTCGCTGCGTTCCAGCAGGCCGGTGTGCTCACGGGCGACGATGCGATGCACCGTGCCGCGCTGGTAGAGCCGCCGGTAGAGGGGTAGGCCGCCGCTGGGATCAGGGCGGTAGTGGCCGGGGCAATGGCGCACCTGGCAGGGCAGGCCATCCCAGAGGCTGAGCTGCGCGCTGGACACGCTGTGCCTGTCGCCGCAGTGCTCACAGCGCACCGCATGGGCTTCGCTGCTCACGGTGATGGCCGCCGGCGGGATCGCCCAGATCCGCTCGCCGCGCCCGCCGTTGAATTGCTGCAACAGGCCGGCGTCGCACAGGGCCTCGATCACGGCGTGGAGGGCCTCGTGCTGCTGATCGGCATCCAGGGGCGGCGGGGTTGCGTCGAGAGAGGCGGCGGGGGTGAGCGTGCGCAGCAGCCAGTGCTGGGCCCAGGTGGGAGTACCGCTCGGGCGCAGCAGTTGTTCGAAGCCGCCCTTGCCGCGGAAGCTGGTGAGGAAGATCGGCCGGTTGGAGAAACGCCCGAATTTGGGTGTGTAGGGGATCTGGTTGAAGGGGTAGGTGTTGGTGCCGCCGCTCTCGAGGTAGTCGCTGGCCTTGCCATCGCGGCCCACCAGTTCGGGCAGGGCCAGGCCACCGCGCTGGCGCAGGTGCTGCAGCAGACCCACCACCAGTTGCTGCAGTTGGCCGAGGCGGACGTCGCGCAGCGGCTCGATCTCGTTCTGCAGGCGTGACTGAAGCGCCGGCAGCAGCCTGCTCACGGCCGCACCATCCAGTGCGGCGGCCAGGGAGCCGGCCTGCTCCACCGATGCCCCCAGCCGCGAGCGGTAGCCGAATTCGGCGGCCACCTCCCAGCGCAGCCGATCGCAGACGAAGCGCATCAGCGTGCCGTTGGCCTCGAGGCTGGGGGTGAGCTGCTGCTGCAGTGCCTCCCACTCGCGCAGCCATTCCAGGTCGTGGGGGATGAAGGTGGCGACGAAGTCGACCGGATTGGTGAAGCGCTGCCGCCAGTCCGTGATCAGGTGCTGCTGGAGCTGATCGAGCCGCAGCGGCGGGCCGCCCTGCCGGTCGTGCTCCTGCACCGTGCGGGTGAGGGCGGTGCGCAACGTGGTGCGGTAGGCGCGGGCGGCGATGTAGCCGGCGCGATGGGCGGCGTCTTGCACCGAATCGGAAAAGGCCAGCAGTTTGCGATCGGCGTTGAACGCCGACGCGAACAGGGAGGCGCTCCAGGTGCTGGAGAGGTTGGCGGCCGACGAACCGATCAGCAGCAGTCCCTGCTGGGCGTTGCAGCAGGGGCAGTCGCGGCTGACGCGTGGATGGTTGTTGTCATCGACAACAGCGCAGTCGGGGATGTCCACCGGCAGCAGCTCAGGGCTGTGGCAGGCGGGGCAGACGGGAGCCGCACCCGTGGGCGTGGCGTCGGCCAGCTGCGGGCTGGGGTGAAACGACAGGCAGCTGGCGCAGAGCTGATGGCTGCCGCGCTCGGCTTCGAGGGCCTGGCTCTGGGACACGGCCTGGCCGTGGGGAAACAGGTAGCGCAGCTCAGGGGCGCCGGAGAAGAAGGCCTTGTAGAAGCTCTGCAGGTTGGTGGCCCGATCCAGCCTGTTGCTGCCGGAGTGGAGCACGGTGGAGGTCCAGGCGGTGGCGCCGCAGTCGCGGCAATGCACCACGGGTAGGTGGGCGCTGCTGTCGCTGCCGGCCAGGTCGTCGGAATGGCGCAGCTGGGGCTGGGCCTCCACCGAGGCCACCATGCGCTTGAGCTCCCGCAGCCACAGCTGCACGCGCAGGTTCAGCCAGGGCACCACCACCGGGGTGCCATCGAGCTTGGCGGTGCTGCGGCGGGCATGGGCGATCAGGGCCAGCAGGCTGTCGAGCAGCAGCACCCGGTAGCGGCGCGGGTAGCGCTCGCCCAGGCCCAGCTGCCGCGAGAAACGCTCCAGCAACGCGTCGATCGAGCAGGTGGCCTGCGCCTGACGCACCAAGTTGTGCACCGCCGGCAGGGTGCCGAGCTGGCGGCCCAGTGCCATCCGCCAGCCGTCGTCGTGAACGTTGCCTTCGGGCGGCGGCGGCAGGGTGTCGCTCAGCCAGAGCGAGGCCTGAGCCGCGAGATAGGTCTCGGCCGAGGCGGCATGTTGGGGGTCGAGCTGCTCGGTCGCAGCGAGACCCGGCAGGGGCAGGAGGCGCAGCCCCTCCTGGCGGTAGGCGGTGTGGCCGGTGAAGAACTCCTCGGGACTGAGGCGCTCTTCGACAATCAAGGATGCCGGTTCGAAACGGCTGGCGAAGATCTGGCCGGCGTAGTCGAGCATCGCCTGGCGCGAGTCGGGCCCGCCGAGGGTGGCGGAGGTGCCCACGCAGACCAGCTCCTCGCCGGAGCACTGGAGGCGATCGCGCAGGCGGCGGATCAGGCAGGCGAGGTCTGTGCCCTGGGCGCCATCAAAGGTGTGGAACTCATCCACCACCAGATAGCGGAGGGTGCTGCGGCCATCGGGAAGCCGGCCATTGTGCGCCCAGAGGCTCTGCACCTGGGGTTGGAGCAGCAGGTAGTCGAGCTGCTTGTAGTTGGTGAGCAGGATGTCGGGCGGAGCCTTGTGTAGGGCCTCCTTATCGGTGATGACGCTAGAGGCGGTCATCGCCACCGTGGGTGCGTCATCGGAGGCGCCGATGTAGAGCCCGGCCCGCAGGCCCGCGAGGGCTGGGATGGTGTGGATCAGATCGGCGATCCGACGCGCCTGGTCGGTGGCCAGGGCATTCATCGGATAGATCAGGATCGCTTTGATCCCCCGCTGGCCCTGGGCCTGTTGCTGGCGGCAGTGTTCGAGCAACGGCAGCAGGAAGCACTCGGTCTTGCCTGAGCCGGTGCCGGTGGCCACCAGGGTGTTGCGCGGAGTGCCGGGCAGCAGTCGATCGAAGGCCTTCTCCTGATGGCGGTAGGGCGGGAAGGGCAGCGGGATCTGCGGAAACCAGTCGCGGCGGCTGCCTTCCTGGAACGGCAGCGCCACCGACACGTAGGGCCCCTTGAGCAGCTGCTCGCGCTCGGCCAGGAAGCGATCGATCAGCCCGCGGAAGCCCGGCGTGGTGGGGTGAAAGGCGGTGCGGATGGCATCGCAGGCCACCTGCTCCAGCTCGCTGGCCACAACGGAGGGGAGCAAGGG
>CAYNGR010000212.1:0-4208 GCA_964396755.1 uncultured Cyanobium sp.
AAAATCGTTGTCTTTTTTTTTTAATAAATCCGTCGGGTAGTGGATATATAATTGAAGAGTGTGTAAGTGGTGATAAGTATAAAGCGGTATTAGATGAAACAGGTAGTATAGGACAAGTATTCATAAGTAGACCATATCCTAATTCATCAGGAGATATAACTACTTACTATGATTACAATTGTTATACTATCGTAGGAACATTTAGTGGTGAGGATGATTTTGATTATGTTAATTTGCCAGTATTGGAATTACCATATGATAATTTTGTGACATGTGAATATTGTTTATTATGGGCAAATCCACAAGTATGGTCAACAACACCACAAAAATGGGGAACAGGAACAGATGTTGCATTTAGAAAGTGGCAATATGATTAAAATATAAAATAAAAATAAATGGGAAGTTTAAGTAACTTATATATTTCACAGTCTTATCAATCACTATTACATTTTGGTAATGACTCATCTGCATCTACATCACTTACTCAATTGCAAGATGGTGTTGGTAATGGATTAGGTATATCTCTTAATACATTGGGAGATTTAGATATTCAAAGACAGTTGATTGTGCATAATGGTGCGGAGATAACAGGAGCAGTTGATATTAATACAACATTTAGTGGCTCTACACAAGGATTTGTAAATCAAAGTTCAGTTAATAATTTAATAAGAATAACTGGCTCTTATACACCAACAGGTAACCAAGCATCTATTACAGAAATAGGAATTGGATGGTTAGTGAATGGTGGTGCAGTATCAAATGCTAGAGTAATTGGAATAAGTGGAACACCAAATTCAGATGTAACATATACAATTGACCAATTCTATACTGCAAATAATGTAACATATACTTTTACAGGTAGTATTCAAAGAGAAGTTGAAATAGAAGGTGATTTAAATGTTTCTGATGATTTATTTGTTGGAGGACATTTAATTATTGAAGATGGTGTTGAAATTACAGGAAGTATTGATATTACAGGTGATGTAACTGCAAGTAATGCATGGATACAAGGTGATTTAGTAGTAAGTGGAACAATTAACGCGTATGAGATAATAACTACAATAGAAAGTGCATCCGTTATATTATCATCAGGGTCTAATATTTTGGGAGATACTACTTTGGATACACAAACCCTTATCGGTGATGTGATAATGTCAGGAAGCGGTCAATTAACCGGTTCTATGGGTATTACAGGCAACTTAAATGTATTAGGTAATATTTCTTCATCAACTTTAAGTGGTGTTGGAAATGTAACTATATATTCTGCATCAGTTAATCAAAGATTATCTTCTTTACAAGTTGCAAGTGCATCTTTTGAAAACTTTACTTCATCTACATATATAAACTTTTCAACATCAGTTGATAGTAGATTGGATTTTTTAGAAGGGCCATTCAGTTCATCTGTTTCTCAACAAATAAAAACTTTACAACTATTTACGGCTTCGGTTGGATTAGTAACAACTCAATCTTTCCAAGATTATACTGCATCTACAAATCAAAGATTAAATAGTGTAGAAATTGCAACTTCATCATTACAAACTTTTAGTTCATCTGTATTAATATCATTAAATAATTTAAATACAACTACTGCAAGTTTAAATTCTTCGGTAACACAATTGAATGCAAATACTGCATCTCAACAAACTCAAATCAATGCATTATCCAGTTTTACTGGGTCATATGCAACTACTGGTAGTAATTCATTTAATGGTAATCAAACCATTACAGGTAGTTTAACTATTTCATCATCTGCAGCAATTGAATTAAATGTAATAGGAAATTCAACATTTAGTGGTAGTATGAGAGGTGTTGTTATTCCTTTAACAATAGCAGCATCAACTGCAAGTATGGATTGTTCATTAGGCAATTTCTTTACTTTAACATTAGCAGGCGGTGGAGCAAATACTAGATTAGTTGCAACTAATATTCAACCAGGAGAAACAATAACATTAAGAGTTACACAAAATACAACAACGGGTAGTTTAACCTATCCATCATATATAAAATTTCCAAATTTTGGTGGATATGTTCCATCACCATCTGCAAATGCAGTTGATATTTTAACTTTTGTTACACTAGACTCCACAACATTGTATGGTGTGAATGTAAAAAATATGATTTAATATGGGATTTATACCTTTTTCTTATTGGGGATATGGTTGTAATGACTTATTACCTACTAGTAGCTTAGTATTTTATTATAATGCTAACGATGAAAATTCATACGATAAATTATTTACAGGTAGTGGAACAAATACATCTACTGGTATAATAAATCTTGCAAACCAAGGAACTAATTTAGGTATTGTATTTAATAGTTCTTACAATAATACCTATTATGGAATTGATACACTCAATGGTAGAATTGACAACAATATACCATTAGTTTTGTATGATGCTAATACTCAAGGAACCGTTTTAGTTAAAGGGTATATGGCTCCTTTTTTAAATGCTGGAGATAAATATCTTTTAAGAAATCCATCAAATAGTAATGAAGGTATTAGAGCATTTGGAACGGTCAATACAACTACAAAAGGTAGATTTACTTTTTCAAGAGGTGTTACTGATGCTGATGGTGTTCCAACATCATCTATGTATAATACTGAAGGATACGGAACAATTGCAATAACAAAACAAGTAGGTCAAACATATCCTGTTATGATGACTAGTGCTGATAATTTTTCATCTGCATATAGTTCAAGTGGAACACCAATTAATGATTTTGATTATATTTTTGAAAAACTTGGATATTTTCAGGCAGTTGCATATTGGGATAGAAAATTAACAACAGGTGAATTAATTTCAGCAAGTTTAGCATTTAATTGTAATGGACAACCTCAAGGATATAACGCAACAACTGCAAGTAATTATTCTAATATTACAAGGTGGTATGGTGGAACATCAGGAACTACTGCATATTATTTAGCACCTAATCAAACAACACTAACAAGGAGACCAATTGCAATTGATGAGGTATATTATGCATGTGTATCAAATTCAGGTAGCAGACTTAATACCGGTGGTAGTTCTGTAACTACGACAGATTTAGGAGTTTGTCCAACAGCATCAACATATCCAAATGTTAATGTTTTATTAGTTGCAGGCGGAGGTGGTGGTGGTTATGGTGGTGAAGTTGGTGCAGGTGGCGGTGCAGGTGGATTTTTAACTTCTTCAATTGCATTATCATCATCTGTAACATATTCAATTGTAGTTGGTAATGGTGGTGCACAAAATACTAATGGAGATAATACAACAGCATTTAGTTTAACTGCAATTGGTGGTGGTAGAGGTGGATATGGTTCTGGTAGTTTTAAAAATGGTGGTAATGGAGGTTCAGGTGGTGGAGCAAATGGTGGATTTGGAACAACTGGGTCAGTTGTTGGAACTGGAACTGTCGGTCAAGGAAACGATGGTGGTTTAAGAACATTTTCTGCAGGAATTAGACAGCCAGGTGGTGGAGGAGGAGCTTATGCTAGTCCTGGACAAAATATATCAGAAGCTACTCAATATGGTGGTGAAGGTAGATATTATTATTTTACTAATACAATATATGCTGGTGGAGGAGGTGCTTCTCAGGTGGATTATTCATCACCATATACAACAAATACATTTCCTGGTGGATTAGGAGGTGGTGGTAATGGTGCATTATGGACTGCAGATGCAGTATTTTATCCTGCCTCATCTGGACAACCTAATACAGGTGGAGGAGGCGGAGGTGGAATAGAATGGAATGTTGGATTAAATGCTGGTAGTGGTGGCAGTGGTATTGTTGTAATTTCTTATTCAGGCAGTGTTCCACAAGCAACTGGAGGAACAATAACTTCAGGTAGTGGACTAATTGTTCATACATTTACCTCATCTGGAAATTTTGTAACATAATATGCCTACATTACAAGATATAGCAAAACAAATTAGTTCTCTTGCACAACTAAATCTACAAAGACAACCGACTCGTGCAATAGATACAGGTAACTTACTTAAGAAAGTCAAATCTGCAAATACTCCTGCCAAAATGGTAAAGGAGATTAAAACGAAAGATAATTACTCTTTTGAAATTGAATTAGATTATGCACCTAAAGGAGCAGAGTATGGTAAGTTTGTAAACGATGGAACTTACAAAATGGATGCAAGACCTTTTGCTGATAATGCAATAAATGACCCAACTGTCCAATCAATGTTAAACCAATATTATGAAGATATGGTTGATA
>CAYNGR010000213.1:0-4192 GCA_964396755.1 uncultured Cyanobium sp.
GAGGCAGCCTGAAACCATCCGCACCCACCGGAGCGGACCAATCCGCTGCATCTGAAGCCGGACCCTGCCTCGAGCCCCAGACGCCCCTGCCACAGCGGCCATCCCACCCCAACCCCGCCGATCCGTCCCGATCCGGGCGAGCATCGAGCTCCGCACCCGTCGCCATGGATCTCCCCGGCCTCGCCCAGCAGCTGCTTGAACTGCTGCAGACACCCGCCGGCGCGGCGCTGTTCGTGCCCCTGTACGCCGTCTGGGTGACCCTGCTGCTGCCGGGGGTCTGGGCCTCGATGCTCGCCGGCGCCCTGTACGGCCCCGTCCTGGGCAGCGCCCTGGTGTTCGTGGGCGCCTGCCTGGGGGCCGAGGCGGCCTTTCTGCTGGGACGCCACTGGCTGCACGACTGGGCGCGTCAGCAGCTGCAGCGCGCCCCGAAGCTGCTGGCGATCGAGCAGGGGGTGAGCCGCGAAGGTCTCAAGCTGGTGCTGCTCACCCGTCTCTCGCCGGCGTTTCCGTTCTCGCTGCTCAACCTGGCCTACGGCCTCAGCGATGTGAGCCTGCGCGACTACAGCATCGGCCTGCTCGGCATCCTGCCGGGCACGATCCTGTTCGTCGGGCTGGGCGCCCTGGCCGGCGACGTGGCCCGCTTCGGCGAGGTGCTCAGCGGCGAGGCCTCCGCCGGCACCTGGGCCCTGCGCATCCTGGGGATCCTGGCCACGCTGGCCAGCGTCTGGCTGGTGGGGAGGGCGGCGCAGCGGGCACTGCAGAACAGCTCAGCCGGCTGACGCAGCCCCGGGCGGCGGCAGATGCCGGTCACGCAGGGTGGCAATCGCCACGAACCAGGCCAGCCGCAGCCGGGCCAGCAGACCCGCTCGGGCAGCGAGCTGCAGGTACTTCGCCCGACCGCACTCCGAGCGGATGCCGGCGGGAATCGTCGGGGGAGCGGCATCCATGGGGGACACAGACACGGGCAATCCGATCCTGGCGCCGCCTGCCGGCAGCTGCAGGGCGGTAGCCAGCCTGACCAGCCGGGCGGCAACCGGGGCTGGCAGAGACCACCGATGCCGGCAGGCTGGAGGGACAACAGCCAGCCGCAGGGAGACAGCCCCCGTGTCCACGCGCCAGCCCCGCCAGCCCCACGCCACCCCACGGCAGCACGGCAGACGCCAGAGAGGAGCGCGGATGCTGCAGGGCAGGGCGCTGCTGCTCACGACCCTGGGTCTGCTGGCGATGGAGCCGATGAGACTCGCGGGCGCTCAGGAGGCGGAGCAGGCGATCCGGGCCAGCTATCTGTGCCGCGGCCGCTTCGATGCAGTGGAGCTCACCGCCCTGTTCTTCAACCGCGACCCGGCCGAGGTGATCCTGCTGGTCGGCGAGACGGCGACGCGCCTTCCGCGTCAGCTGGCTGCCAGCGGCAGCCGCTACGCCGCCGGCAGCAGCGAGTTCTGGATCAAGGGGGATCAGGCCAGCTGGCGGCTCGGCCCCCATCCGGCCGCCGTGATGCGCTGCCAGGTCCGGGATGCTCAGAGCCAGCGCTGACGGCGGAAGTACAGGACCAGCGAGATGGCGATGAACGCCATCAACGCGAGGATCACGAAGTAGCCCAGCGGCCAATCCAGCTCGGGCATATGCTTGAAGTTCATGCCATAGATGCCGGCGATGAAGGTGAGCGGGATGAAGATCGTGGAGATGATCGTCAGCACCTTCATCACCTCGTTCATGCGGTTGCTGAGGCTGGACAGGTAGGTGTCATGCATGCTGGCCAGCGACTCCCTGGCGTTGTCCACCATGTCCATCACCTGCACGGTGTGGTCATAAAGATCGCGCCAGAAAACCGCATTGTCGCGGCTCAGCAGGTTGGATTCACTGCGATTGATCCCCGACAGCACCTCGCGCAGCGGCCAGACGGCACGACGCAGCTCGATCAGCTCACGCTTGAAGCGATAGACCTCGCCCAGCTCCACCTGCATGGTGTTCGCCAGCAGACGGTCCTCGAAATGCTCGACCCGTTCCCCGATCGACTCGATGGCCAGGAAATAGTCGTCGATCGCCGCATCCACCAGACAGAAGGCCAGATAATCGGCCCCCATGCGCCGCACCCTGCCGGCGCCGCGGCGGATGCGCTGGCGCACGCTCTCGAACACGTCGCCGGCGTCCTCAAGGAACGAGAGCACGAAGCGATCCCCGAGGATGATGGTGACCTGCTCCACCGCGAGCCCCTGACTGCCGGGCTGGCGTTGCACCATCTTCATCGCCAGGAAGGCATAGCTCGGGAACTCCTCCCATTTGGGGCGATGGGAGGTGTTGGCGATGTCCTCAAGGGTGAGCGGGTGCAGGTCGAACTCCGCTCCCAGCGCCTCGATCAGGTCGATGTCATGCACGGCGCTGACGTTGATCCAGAGCACCCCCGGGCGGCGATGGGCCTCGCGCCAGTCCTCGGGGCTGGCGGCGGTGATCTCCTCGACGTTGTCGGCATCAAACAGGAACAGGTCCACCTGGGCGTGCTGCCGGCGCCGCTGCCCGACAAACACCGGAGTGCCGGGGGCGGTGAAGAACTTCTCGCGCGGCATCGCCGTGGCGGCGGCGTGATGGCCCCTGATCGTCATGGCACGCCACCCGCAGACGCGCTCAGGCTAAGGAGTCCGACCGGCGCGGAACCAGGCTGAGCGGCAGCGACAACAGAGCCGACTCAGACGCCCGCGCAGCCGGGGCACAGCCACCCGCGGCTCAGGACTGCTCCACCAGACGGCCGCCATCGAGATTGATGATCCGATCGGCGATATCGAGGATCTTGTTGTCATGCGTCACCATCACGATGCCGGCGCCACTGTCATCGGCCAGGGCGCGGAACAGCTCCACCACATCCCGACCCGAGTCGCGATCCAGAGCGGCGGTGGGCTCGTCGGCGAGCAGCAGCCGCGGCACCGGCGCCAGGGCGCGGGCGATCGCCACCCGTTGCTTCTGGCCGCCGGAGAGCTTCTCGGGGTAATAGCTGATCCGATCGGCCAGGCCCACCCGCTGCAGCATGGAGGCAGCACAGGCATCCATCGCCGGCCGGCCACGCGCCAGCCAGTCAGCACGCACCTCCAGGCCGACCCGCACGTTCTCCAGGGCGTTGAGGTAAGGCATCAGGTTGTGGGCCTGGAAGATGAATCCCACCTGACGGCGCAGCCGCGTCAGCGTCGCCGGATCGGCATGCAGCAGCTCGGCGCCGAGGATGCGCAGGCTGCCGTTCTGGGCCGCCCGCAGCCCGCCCAGCATCGTCAGCAGGGTGGTCTTGCCAGAGCCTGAGGGACCTGTGAGGATCACGATCTCTCCGGCATGCAGGTCGAGCGAGACCTCGCGCAGCACCTGCTTGGGCACACCGCCCTCAAAGAACCAGTGATCCAGGCCGCGCACGGTCACCAGCGGCTCGGCGGCCGTTCGACAGCTGTCATCACCGACCTGGAGCTGCGGCGAGGCCGCGCTGCCGGCCAGCGCGGGGTCACCGCCGCCTCCAGCCCCGACACCAGCCTCGCCCTGCCCGTGTGCAGCCCCTGACAGCCCGGGCGACGGCTCCGCCGCCGCGGCGGCGGGAGCCTGCAGCGGATCGGGAAGGCCTGAACCCATCAGAAGATCTCCGCCGGATCGAGGCGGCGCAGCCTGGCGGTGGCCAGCCAGCCGGAGATGACGCACATGCCCAGGGTGAACACGAACACCAGCACCGCCCGCTGCCCCGTCATCACCACCATCAGTGAGGTGGCACGGGCCAGGAAGCCATAGAGGCCCAGCGACAGCAGCAGGCTGGGACCGAAGGCGAGCAGGGCCAGGATCAACGATTCCTGCAGGATGATCGCAACCACGAAAGCATCGTCGTAGCCCATCGCCTTGAGCGTGGCGTATTCGGCCAGATGATCACTGACATCGGAATAGAGAATCTGGTAGACGATGATGCCGCCCACCACAAGCCCGACGAGCACGCCGACCCCGAAGATGATGCCGAACGAGGTGTTGCGACGCCAATAGTTCACCTCCGCCGCTTCCAGCTCGGGGATGGTGAGCACCTTCACCGTGGGCCCGAGGAAACTCCTCAGCGTCGCCTGCACCCGCAGCGGATCGACGCCGGGCTCCAGCTGGATCACCCCCATCTGAATGTCGTCGGCCGTCTGATCGGGGAAGTAGTTCTTGAAGTTGGTGGCCGACGTCAGCAGATTGATGT
>CAYNGR010000214.1:0-2507 GCA_964396755.1 uncultured Cyanobium sp.
GCCGTCGTCGAGTTCCAGCAGGGCCCCGTTGCCGCGCACGGCCCGGCGTGGCGCCACGGCGCTGGCGGGTTGGATGAAGGGATGCCAGAGATGCGGATGCCAGCTGCCCTCCGCCACCGGGGCTGACGCCTGTGGCGCACCGCCGGGCGCCAGGCTGCTCTGATCGCTGGCGGGCTGCTGGCTGTTGAGCGATGGGTTGTTGAGCGGTTGGCTGTCCAGCGAGTCGTTGTTCAGCGGGGCATTGTCGCGGCCGCGGCTGGCCATGGGCGGGAGGCGCCGAGGTTGCCATGATGGTCGCGGCCGATCGGATCCGGGGCGCACGTCCGTGTCCAACCGATTTCTCAAACCCCATGAGCTCAGCCGGCGCGCTCGACCGGGCCGCCGCTGGGGCCCCTACGAGCAGTTCGCAGACGGGCAGTGGCAGGACATCCGGGTGACCCTGGAACGTCAGGGGTGGAACTGCACCCAGATCCAGCTGATGCATGACCAGCTGCGCCAGGGTTGGCCCCTGGCCATGGCCAAGCACAACGTCACGGTGATGACCGGCCACTGTCCGCTGCGCTCCCGTCAGCCGGGCTGAGACCGCTGCCCTGCAGCCGGCGCTGGCTCAAGCCCTGCCGCTGTCAGGCAAGCGGCCGGATCGCGACCCGCAGGGGCACGCGGTCAGGATGCGGCTGGGGCATCCAGACAGGGCGCGCGCTGGGCACGTCCGGGCTCAGCGGCAGAGCCTGGAATCGCGTTCCTGTGACACAGCGAGCGGGCCGCAGTTGACCCACTCCACCACCTTGACCTCAACGTCGGTGAACAGCACCAGAATGCCGGCACAGACCAGGGCCACGGCCCCACCGACGAGCAGTTGCGTCTTCTTCATCCCCGCAGCCTATGGGCCAGCGCGCTGTCATGCCAGTGTTGCGCCAGGCTCGCGGCGTCGAGGCGCTCCAGCGGGGGGAGCTCCAGCAGCACCGGCACCCGGCCCAGGTCGCTGAGGGTGCGGGGGTTGTCGGCGTGCGGGGGGCCGTTGAGAACGAGTCCCAGCACAGGGATGTCGCGGTGGCGCAGCGCCTCCAGGGAGAGCAGGGTGTGGTTGAGCGTGCCCAGGCCGCTGCGGGCCACCAGCAGCACCGGCAGCTGCCAGCGCTGCAGCTGCTCGATCTGCAGCCAGTCGCGCCGCAGCGGCACCAGTAGGCCCCCGGCGGTCTCGACCACCAGCGGGCCCGGGAGCTGCCCGGGGTCCGGCAGCTGTAGCCGCTCGGGATCGATCAACACCCCGTCCCGCTCGGCCGCCCAGTGGGGCGAGACCGGGGCGGTGAGCCGGTAGGCCTCAGGCAGCAGCCGTTCGGCCGGCAGGTCGATCAGGGTCTGGACGCTCAGGCTGTCGCTGGGGCCATCCAGGCCGCTCTGCACCGGCTTCCAGTAGTGGGCGCCCAGGCCCTGCACCACCAGGGCGCTGACCACCGTCTTGCCGACATCGGTGTCGGTGCCGACGATCACCAGCCGCACACCTGTGGTCATGGCCCTGTCGCTCTGTCCGCAACGGCGCACGCTATTGGCCGGCTGGCTCTGCTGTCGGTTGGGGACGGCGCCTGAGGCCACGATGCCAACGGCTGCTGCATGGACCAGGGAGGCGGTTTGCCTCGGCCGGCAGCTGCCAGCCGAGGGATGCGCCGGCTGCAGCGCTGAGCGCGCCGCTGGCAGGCGGCCTGATCCGGAGCCGCCTCAGCGCTGGCGCTGCGCGATCAGCAGCAGCACCTCCCAGGTGAGCGGGCTGGTGGCGGGCCAGTGGCGCAGCAGGCGGCGCAGCTGACCGGTGCTCAGGGCCTGGCAGGGGCTGGCGCTGGCGCCCAGGCGCTGCAGGTGCCGCAGGGTCTGCTGACCTCCCTGCCGCGGCCGGCTGAAGCGCAGTCGCTGATCTTGGCGCAGGCTCAGCCCGCTGCTGCGGGCGGCCTGGCGCAGGGCGTCGGCCTCCGGCAGGACCAGGGCCGTGCAGGGCACGCCGGCCTGCTCGGCGGCATGGCGCCACTGGGGGAAGCTGCCGGCGGTGGGCACCGCCAGCACCAGCCAGCCCCCCGGCCCCAGGCGCTGGCACCACTGGGCCAGGCTGCCGGCGGGGTTCTCCAGCCACTGCAGCGCAAAGCTGGAGACCAGCAGCGCCGCGTCGTTCAGCGCATCCGGCAGACCGCGGTTGAGATCCCAGATCAGGCCGTTGGAGCGGTCGTGGTGGCTGTCGCTGGCCGGGCTGTTGCTGGCGCAGGCGCTGCCGATCAGCGGGTCCTGGCTGACGGGCGTCTGGCCGCGGCTGCCGCCTGGCCCCCCCGGGCGGCGGGGTCCATGCTCGCTCGGCCCGTCGCTGGCGGGGTCGCTGCGGAGCTTGCTGAGGAGGCCACTGTGGATGTCGTTGCGGACGTCGCTGTGGACGTCGCCGCCAGACAGTTGGCCGCCAGACAGTTGGACACCAGACAGTTGGACACCAGACAGTGGGTCGCTGAGCCCGGCGAGGGGATTGCGGG
>CAYNGR010000214.1:2607-4190 GCA_964396755.1 uncultured Cyanobium sp.
CCAGACAGTTGGACACCAGACAGTGGGTCGCTGAGCCCGGCGAGGGGATTGCGGGCCAGCAGCTCGGGGCAGAGATCCAGCTGCAGCGGCGGCCGCTGGCGCAGCTCGGGGTGGTGCTGTTGCAGGGCGCGGCTGAGCAGGCCGGTGCCCGCTCCCAGATCGGCGCGGGGGCCGGCCGGCAGCGGCAGATCCGCGCACAGACGGGCCAGCCGCCAGGCCATCGCCTGCTGCAGGCGGGCCTCCTGCTCGTACTGGCCGGCGCCGCGGCCGAAGCGCTGCCGCACCTGCTGCGTGAACGGCCCGCGGCTCTGCCGCGGCTCCAGCTGGGCCGGCGTTGCCGACCCGGGCTGGCCGGCGGCAGAGACGCTGCCCTGCGGGCTGAGCTCTCCGGCCGCGGCGGCGTTCATGCGGCCTCCAGGCCCTGCAGCCAGGTCGTCACCTGCCCCACCAGGCCCGGGCCCAGCAGGCAGTGTCCGGCGCCCTCCAGCGTCAGCCAGTGGGTGCGGCAGCGTTGCGCCTCCAGGTCATGGCGCAGGAGCTGCCTCGCCTCAGGCACGACGATGCGGTCCTGGGCGGCCTCCACCACCAGCACCGGGATGTTCGGCGGGAAGCCCTCGGGCAGCCCGGCGGTGCGACCCAGAAGCTCCAGGTCGTGGCGCAGCCGCTGGCGCTGCGGCTCGGTCAGCGGGCCCTCGGCGGGGCCGGGTGGCAGCAGCTCGGCGGATTCCGGCGCCGCCGCCTGCTGCAGAAAGGTGCGCAGCATCGCCCGCGCCGTCTCGGGCTCCTGCAGCTGGGCCGCCATGCCGTCGAGGGCCTGGCGCAGGCGGCGCCCCGCGGGGCCCGGCGGCACGAAGCGCCCGAAGCTGGCCAGCAGCACCACGGCGTCGGCCTCGGCCAGTACGGGCGCCGGCAGCAGGTGGGGCCCCATCGAATGGGCGATCAGCACACGCCGCCCTTCGCTCCGCCAGCCGGGCTGGTGCGGCGTTGCCTCGCCGTAGCCCCGCTCGCCGCTCTGCCAGCTCCAGCCCCGTGAGGCGAAGGCCTCGCACCAGGGCGTCCAGTGGCTGGCTTCACCGCTCCAGCCGTGCATGGCGATCACCTGCAGGGCCGGTGACTGGGGGTGCGGTGAGTCGAACGGCGGGGGCGTTGGCGTCACGGGGCAGAGCGGTGCGACGAGGGACTTCTGCGAGGCAGTGGGTCCGTGGGGGCGGCTGCAGCGGGGCCATCAGCGGCCGCAGACGGTCGAACGGGCGGGGGCAGGCAGATCAGGCGACGTTGTGCCCCTCCTGGCGCGGAGGCGGAGGCCCCAGGGCCGCGAGCAGCCGCGCCAGGGTTCCTTGGGGAAGATCCTGACGCAGCACCAGCCGCAGCCGGGCGGTGCCCTCCGGCACGGTGGGCGGTCGGATCGCCACGGTGAGCAGGCCGCAGGCCTCGAGCCGCCTCTGCAGCGCCAGGGCGTCGGCGTCGGCGCCGACCAGCAGCGGCAGCACCGGCCCGTCACCGGCGGGGCGCGGCCAGCCGGCGGCCTCGAGGGCGTCGCGCCAGCGCCGGGCCCGCTGCAGCAGAGCCTCCCAGGCGGGCGG
>CAYNGR010000215.1:0-4185 GCA_964396755.1 uncultured Cyanobium sp.
GGCGTGGAAGATCGCGTGGATCGCCGCGTCCACCCCGTTGAACAGGCCGATCTGGGCCGGATCCAGCGGCCGGGCCAGGCCGGGCCGTCCCTGGCTGCGATCGGCGAGGTTGGCCACCACCGCCTCGCGCAGGCCGTCGTATTCGGGGTAGATGGCGATGTGATCGGCCGGGATGGCCCGCAGCGCCTCGACCACCCTGGGGCTGGGCCCGATCGTGTTCTCGTTGAAATCGAGCCGCAGCTGGTTGCGGCGGCCCTCCAGCGGCGCGCTGTAGGCCTTGAGGTGCTCCACCTCCGGGCGGGCCGGAGGCAAGGGTCGCGGTGGGCGGGCCGCGCCGGCGGTGGCGGGATCGGGACTCGTCAACGGGCGGGCGGGCTGCTGGGGCCGGTGTCGGGAACGGGGAGGACCGGGGCCCGGTTCCTGGCGTCCGCAGCGATGACCTGGGGGCGCCGCCGGGCAACGGTGGCTCCACCGTAGACAGGCCCGGCTGTCGGGTCGCCGCGCCGGCTGTTCGCTCCGCTGGTCGTGGCGCCGCGAGGGGCCGCGCAACGGTGCGCTGGCTCGCGTGGATGGGCCGGGCGGTGGGCGGCCCGCCAGGCGGAGTCCGCCGCTGCCATGAGCCCGGGGCTTGGGAGTCGTCCGGCTGCAGCCCACCTGGATCCCGCTGCCTGTCGTCGCCGCCCCGGTGCCGCTGCATCGGCTTGGCTGCGTCGTCGTGGCACCCGGCCGCCGCCTGGGGGATCGTTTGGAGCGACCCGACGGCACTCAGGGCCTGCGCGGCCGGAGCACCCTGGCGCCAGACCAGACGCCACTCCCCGAACAAGGTCAGGAGGCAGGCGGGCCGCATGGCGTGCTCCGCCACACCGGTGTCGCTGGCTAGAGGAAGCCGGACTGCGGCGGCTCAATGAAGGGTCGCGCCACGAAGATCGCCGGGATGTACGGCTCCCCGGGGAAACCCGGCGGATTGTTGGCGATCGGGCCGGCCAGGATGGCGTCGATGGCGCGTCCGCCACCCACCGTCAGGTTGTCATCCATGATGATGCCGGAAGGGTCAAACACAAGCTGGGGTTTGCCCGTGCCCGGCTCCCAACTCGGGTCGATCTGGTGGTTCTGGGCCCAGCCATTGCGCCCGGGTGGGATGAAGCTGGTCGATTGATAGGGGTTCGGTGGCGGTGGTCCCTGGCTCGTGAGGGGGTCGCCACTGCGGCCTGAAGGTGTGGGCCGAGACGTGTTGCTGGGCATGCCGAATCGCTCCTGGATCGGACTGTGTTCAGCCTGAACAGGTCCTGATCTCCGCAGCATCCTTGGCCGCAGATCTGTGGCGACTGCGGTGCCCCTGGGCTGCAGCGCTTGATGGGGCGGTCTTCAGGACCTCGGCTGATGGAGATCGGCCCAGGTCAGCCGCTGATGCCGCCATCGGTGCTGTCCAGCGGCGCGTCAGCGGGGCTGGCCGGCCAGGCCGCAGCACCGGCCACGCAGATGTCCCGCCCGTCTCCCTGGGGTGTGATCAATCGCACGATCCAGGCCAGGCGATCCGGCACCCGGTCGAAGCCGAGCCGCGGCGCCGAGGCGACCTCCCCCGGCCCGGCCAGGCTCAGGGCTCGCTGGCGGATCGCCTCCGGGTCGAGCCACAGGGCCGCCGCCGGGCAGCCCGCCAGCGTGTCCGGGCGGCGCTGGAAGCTGGACCAGCTCCAGTCGGACACAGTGGCGTTGGCCAGGAAGTAGCCGGCGATCCGATCGCCCGCGAGGACCGGCACCCACCAGAAGCGCAGCGTCCCGTCCGGATCACTCACCGCCACGGCCGCTGCGATCCGGCCCTCGTCGCGCAGCAATTCCCCCGCCGGCTGGCCGCTCGCCAGCAGCCGGGCCGCGGCGGCCCTGGCCCGCTCGGCGTCGCTCTGGTGCTGCATCACCCGGCATCCTCTGGCTGTCGCCGTCCGTGCTCCGGTCCTGCCCGGCGGGCGACAGGCTGCTGGCCCACACCCGGTCGCAGCGGACGCCGGCAGAGCCCAGCACCAGCCATGCGGGAGGGCTGGGCGGCGAAGCGTCCGCCGCGTTGCCGCCGGCTAGACGTGTCTGAGATGGGCCCGGAAGGCATGGCGATAGGTGTGCGTCCGGAAGTTCTCCCAGCTGGTGATCGTGCCGCCGGCTTCGGGATGGTCGCAATCGGTCGGGGGCCAGGGGTCATAGATCAGCAGGCCTCGGTACGGAAGCTCCGTCGTCAGGCTGATCAGCGATTCGGTGGTGCCGGCGACCGTGCGCGAATGGCCCGGGATGAAGCTGATCAGCGGACGATGCTGGCGGATCTCATCGCGGTGCAGCGCCCAGTCGGGTGAGGCCGTCATGTCGGCATCGAGCGCGTTGGCGGAGAGCTTCTCCAGGGTGTTCACCACCTTGATCTCATCGCCGTAGGGCAGGCCGTTGGGGTCGGTGCAGGTGCCGAGATCGAGCTCGCTGGCGATGCGGGGTTGGTCGTAGGTCCAGCGGTAGAAGTTCAGCAGCATCTCGACGCTCGCCGCCACGCACCAGACGCCGGTCTGCTGGCCGCGCAGCTCGTAGCAGATGTGGTGGTCGTCGGCGCGGGGCGCGTAGTGGATCTCACGCCTGTCGGTGAGTTTGATCTTGATGTCGAGCTTGGCCAGCGTGTTGACCGCGATGACCCTGGGTTCGATCGCCCGGAACTCGCCCGAATCCCAGTGGGCCGCCCGCTTGGCGAAGTCCTGGGCGTGGCTGCGCCGCATGTCCTCGCCGAGGTCGCGGCTGAGGCTGCGGCGCTGCAGGCCGTACTCCCCTTTGCCGTCCGTCTGCTCCGGCGGCACCTGCAGCCAGCTGTAGAGCTCCAGCATCGCCACCTCGCGCTTCTGCTGCAGGAACTGGATAGCGAGTTTCGGATAGCTGTAGGCGACGAACCGCGTCTCGTCGAAGCGCAGATCCGGGCTCTGCCGGCGCAGGGCGACGATGGCGCGACGCAGCAGCGAGGATTCACTCCAGCCACTGCCGAAGTGGATCGCCAGCAGCGGCTCGGGGAACAGGTCGCGCACCGCCACATCGGCGTGGCCGACGACGATGCGCTGACGCAGCAGCGGGATCCGCCGGAACAGCGGCTCGCCGTCAAGATCGTGAATGATCGTGCCGGCATCCTCGAGGCGCGCCCCCTCCAGCGACACCGGCAGCACCTTGGTGAGGTTCAGCGCGTTGAGTTCGAAGCCGGCGATCCGCATCAGCTGTTTGTCATTCAGCTGCATCCTTCATGCTCCCAGAGAAACAACGGGGTTCGAGCGATCCTTGTCGGATGGACTTGCTTCAGTGCCTGCATGTCGCGGCCAGACCATCGACCTTCTCATGATGCTGTTGGCGTCGGTTGCTGTGGAGCAGCGCTGCTGTCTTGCCGCACCACCGGTGCAGGCTGACCGCCGGCTACCGCCGTGGCGGGCCGATGGCATCGACCGAGCCGCAACCGCAACAGCTCCCCAGCCACGGCCGTCTGCTCGGCACGGGGCCGTTGAGCAGTGGCGATCCCGGCCCCATCAGGCGATGGGCCAGGCCTCAGCCCTGAATGGCAACGGGAGTCTCCTCGCCGTGTCTCGCCGCTGCCGCCGCCTCGTGGCTCCGCCCGCCGGTCAGCGCGGCGCCGCTCACATCCGCTCCAGCGTCGGGATGCCCAGCAGTCCCAGACCCAGCTTGAGCGTCTCGGCGGTGAGGCGGCAGAGGGCCAGGCGCGCGCCGCGGGCCGGCCCGTCGGCCTTGAGCACCGGCACCTGGTCGTAGAAGCGGTTGAACACCTGGCTGAGTTCGAACAGATAGCTGCACAGGCGGTTGGGCAGCAGCTCCTCCTCCACCTCGGCGATCACGCTGTCGAACCTGAGCAGCTCCCGGATCAGGGCCCATTCCTGCGGTTCGCTGAACTGCAGCTGGCCGGCGTCGTGCGCGTCCGCCGCGGCGCTGCCCGCCAGGTCGCCGCCCTTGCGGGCGATGCCGGCGATACGCACCACTGCATAGAGCAGATAGGGCGCCGTGTTGCCGCTCAACGCCAGCATCCGGTCGAAGCTGAACTGGTAATTGGTGATCCGGTTGGTGGACAGATCGGCGTATTTCACCGCCGCCAGCCCCACCGTGGTGGCCACGTGGGCGATGAAGGCCTCGTCTTCGCTGCGGCCCTCCTCCTCCAGGCGGCGGCGCAGGTCG
>CAYNGR010000216.1:0-4166 GCA_964396755.1 uncultured Cyanobium sp.
TGGATGGCTTCGCCTCCAAGGACAAGCCTGTGATCGTGCTGGCGGCCACCAACCAACCGGAGGTTCTTGATGCCGCCCTGCTGCGTCCCGGCCGTTTCGATCGCCAGGTGCTTGTGGATCGCCCCGACCTGTCGGGTCGCCGCACGATCCTTGGCATCTATGCCAAGAAGGTGAAACTTGCCGACGGCGTCGATCTCGACAAGATCGCTCAGGCCACCAGCGGCTTCGCCGGGGCTGACCTGGCCAACCTGGTGAACGAGGCTGCTCTGCTGGCCGCCCGCGCCATGCGCACCACGGTGGAGCAGGGCGATCTCAACGAGGCGATCGAACGGGTCGTCGCCGGCCTCGAGAAGAAGAGCCGTGTGCTTCAGCCCGACGAGAAGAAGGTGGTGGCTTATCACGAGGTGGGCCACGCGATCGTGGGGCACCTGATGCCGGGCGGCAGCAAGGTGGCCAAGATCTCGATCGTGCCGCGCGGCATGGCCGCCCTGGGCTACACCCTGCAGCTGCCCACCGAGGAGCGCTTCCTCAACTCCAAGGAGGACCTCGAAGGACAGATCACCACCCTGCTCGGGGGCCGCAGCGCCGAGGAGGTCGTGTTCGGAGAGGTCACCACCGGGGCCGCCAACGACCTGCAGCGCGCCACGGACATCGCCGAACAGATGGTGGGCACCTACGGCATGAGCGAGACGCTCGGCCCCCTGGCTTACGACAAGCAGGGGGGCGGCCGCTTCCTCGGGGGTGGCAACAACCCCCGCCGGGCCGTCAGCGATGCCACCGCCCAGGCGATCGACCGCGAGGTGCGCAGCCTGGTGGACAGGGCCCACGACCGAGCCCTGGGCATCCTGCGACACAACCGCGAGCTGCTGGACTCAATCTCCGAGAAGATTCTCGAGAAAGAGGTGATCGAGGGGGACGAACTCAAGCACCTGCTTGCCAGCAGCGTCATGCCGGAGGAAGCGCAGCTCGCCGCATGAACCAAAAGAAGCGGGCGTTCCAGCTATCGTGGTCAGAGGAAGATTCTTTCACCCACCAACTAACGCTTGCCGTCACCCCCCTCGATCGCAGCTCTGCAGGCGGGTGAACGCCCGTTCGTCCTCGCTGACCACGAGGGCAACGTGGTGGCGATCAACGCCGCTTTCCAGCAGACCTACGGCTGGTCGCCCGAGCAACTGATCGGACAGCCCATCGCCCTGATCCTGCCGGAGGAGTTCCAGCTGTCCCATCAGCTGGGCTTCTCCCGCTACCAGTCCACGGAGAAATCCCACGTGCTGGGCCACCCGTTAAGACTCAAGACGATCTGCAGCGACGGGCGCGTTCTGGTTTCCGAACACTTCATTGTGGCGGAAAAGGAGGCAGAGGGCTGGCGCTTCGGCGCCACGCTCACCCCCCTTGACGAGCCGCAGGGCCCGACCTAGTCCCATGGCCAGCCAGGCTCCCATGGACCAGGAGTCGTTGCTAATCCAGCAGCTGCGCAGGACATTGAGCCGCATGGAGGCCGCCATGGCCTCGATTCGGGATGCCCTGGCGATCACCAACGATCGCGGTGAACTGATCTGGTGCAACGACCCGTTCGTGAGGCTCTGCGACAGCTCACGCCTGCAGTGCCTGGGCCTTTGGATCGGCGACGTCCTGCCGCGCACACCCGATGGAGAGCCGCTGATCAAGCCCTCCGACCTTGAGGGAGAGAGCGAATGGCGAGGCTCCAAGATCGTGATGCTCCGAAACGAGCCATTGCAGGTGATTGAGCTGCAATGGGACGCCATCCCCGATGAGGAGCCGGCCTCCCGGGTGTTCAGCGCTCACGACATCAGTGCCCTGATCTCCTACCAGCAACTCTGGGCCCGCAGCGAGTCGATCCTCGAGCGCAACAAGGAGGTCGAAACGCTCAACGCTGCCCTGCGCCAATCGCAGCTGCGCCTGGCCAGGGAAATCCGCCAGTGCCCGGTCACGGGTCTGCCGAACCGGCGGGCACTGATGGAGCATCTCGAGCAGGCGCTGAGCCAGCTGTCGATCAGCCAGCGGCAGCTCTCGGTGCTGTTCTGCGACGTCAACCGCTTCAAGGAGGTCAACGACATCCACGGACATGATGCCGGCGATGATTTTCTGGTCGAAATCAGCCGCAGAATGCGCGATGCGACGCGACATGGCGATCTGATCTCCCGGCTTGGGGGCGATGAATTCGTCGTGGTCAGCAGCCATCTCAACTGCGCCAGTCAGGCCCAGGACATCGCCTCCCGGATCCAGCGATCGGTGGGGCAGCCATGGACAATCGGCCGCGAGGTGATCCATCCGACCCTGAGCATCGGAATCGCCATCGCCGACGCCGAACAGATCAGCGCCTCAGAACTGCTGAGACGCGCTGATCTGGCCATGTATGCCGCCAAGGCCAGTGGCCAGCTGGCGGGCCACTACTACAGCGAAACCATCGCCCAGGAACAGGAAACCTCCGCTCACATCCTCCAGGCGCTCAGGGAGGCCCTGGGCGGCCAGGGACTGGAGCTGCACCTTCAGCCGATCCGGCATCTGCTCAGCGATCAGATCCGAGGCCATGAGGTGCTGGTGCGGCTGCGCAGCCCCGATGACCGACTGCTGGGTCCCGATCTGTTCATCCCCCACGCCGAGAAGAGCCGGCTGATCAGCCGCCTGGCTGATCGGATCCTGGACCAGGCCCTTCGGGATGTCGGCAGCCGGCGTGAGTACGGAGACCTCAACATCGCGGTCAATGTCAGCCCTCTGGAACTGGCCGACAACGACTTTGCCCGACGCATCCTCAAGGCCTGCGAAACCCATCGCTTCGATCCAGGCCGGCTGCAACTTGAGCTCACCGAAACGGCGATCATCGACCAGTCGTCCCATGCGGCGGCGATGCTGGCCGAGCTGCGCCGCGAGGGCATCCGCGTCCATCTTGACGACTTCGGGACTGGCTATTCCAGCTTCACCCTGCTCAGCGAACTGCCGCTGGATGCGGTCAAGATCGACACCTCATTCACGGCGGCTCTGGGCAGGGATCCCAGGCGGACTGCCGTGGTGGAAAGCGCGATCCGTCTCTGCCACAACCTGGGCCTGCTGGTGATCGCCGAGGGCATCGAAACCGAACAGCAACGCCAGCTTCTGCTGGCCTTCGGCTGTGACGAAGGCCAGGGCTATCTGTTCGGCCATCCAGCGCCCCCTTGACGGCGGGCGCCTCGATCGTGGATAAGGGTTCTTTGGAATCGGGTCGATGGCGACCTCCTCCACGCTCGACGACTCCATGCTCCGCGGCAGCGAGCTCAGTGGCCTGCGTGGCCGAGACCTGCTCTCCTGCTCCCAGCTCAGCAGCCCGGAGGTGGTGGCACTGCTGCGGCTGGCCGCCGACCTGAAGCGCGGCAGCCGGAGCATCGACCTGGGCGGCCGGATGCTGGGGCTGATCTTCTCGAAGGCCTCCACCCGCACCCGCGTCAGCTTCACGGTGGCGATGGCCCGCCTCGGCGGCCAGACGATCGACCTCAACCCCCAGGTGACGCAGGTGGGGCGGGGCGAACCGATCGCCGACACCGCCAGGGTGCTCAGCCGCTACTGCGACGCCCTGGCGATCCGCACCTTCGCCCAGAGCGAGATCGAGGAATACGCCCACTGGGCCTCGATCCCCGTGATCAATGCGCTCACCGACCTGGAGCATCCCTGCCAGGCCCTGGCGGACTTTCTCACCATGGCAGAACGCTTCGCCTACGGCCCCGACGGCCGCCTGGAGCTGGAGCGGCTGCAGGGCCTGACCATGGCCTACGTGGGTGATGGCAACAACGTGGCCCACTCGCTGATGCTCTGTGGTGCCCTGCTGGGGGTGAACGTGCGCGTCGGCGGCCCGAGCGGCTACGAGCCGAGTCCCGTCGTGCTGGAGCAGGCGCGGCAGCTGGCCGGCGGCCGCTGCACGATCAGCGTGGTCAACGATCCGGTCGAGAGCGTGCGCGGTGCCCATGCCCTCTACACCGACGTCTGGGCCTCCATGGGGCAGGAGGAGGAGAAGGCCAGGCGCGAAGCCGACTTCCGTGGCTGGTGCCTCAACGAGGAGCTGATCGCCGAGGCCGATGCGAGCGCGATCGTGCTGCACTGCCTGCCGGCCTACCGGGGGCTGGAGATCAGCGCCGGCGCCATGGAGGGCAGCAGCAGCCGCATCTTCGATCAGG
>CAYNGR010000217.1:0-4159 GCA_964396755.1 uncultured Cyanobium sp.
CGGACGACTACCACCGCACCCTGCGTCAGGTGGCGATGGTGTTCCAGGGCCGCAACGAGGAGCTGCTGCAGCTGCTGCAGGAGCAGATGGAGCGCTATGCCGAGCGCCTCGATTTCGAGAGCGCCGCCCGCGTTCGTGACCAGCTGCAGGGCATCGGCACGCTCACCGCCGATCAGAAGATGAGCCTGGGCGACAGCTCGGTGAGCAGGGATGTGATCGGCCTGGTGGCGGATGATCGGGTGGCGGCGGTGCAGCTGTTTCAGATGCGCGCCGGCAAGCTGGTGGGCCGGCTCGGCTTCACCGCCGATGCCATCGGCCTGGCCCCGGCCGAGGAGGGCAGCGGGGGTGACCTGCCCCCGTCGCCGCAACGTCTGGCGGGGCTCGGTCGGATTCTGCAGACGGTGATCGAGGAGCACTACAGCCAGGTGGAATCGGTGGAGATCCCGCCGGAGCTGCTGCTGCAGGTGCCCCTGCCCCAGCAGGCACTGATCGAGGACTGGCTCTCGGAGTTGCGTGGCCGCAAGGTGAGGCTGGCGGTGCCGCAGCGCGCCCAGAAGGCGGACCTGATCGAGCTGGTGACGCGCAATGCCAGCTACGAACTGCAGCGGGCCCAACGGGCCAGCGAGCAGAACCTGCTCGCAACCGAAGATCTGGCCCAGCTGCTGGATCTGCCCACCCCACCGCGCCGGATCGAGGGGTATGACATCAGCCACATCCAGGGCAGTGATGCCGTGGCCTCCCAGGTGGTGTTCGTGGATGGGCTGCCGGCCAAGCAGCACTACCGGAAATACAAGATCCAGAGCAGCAGCGTCCGCGCCGGCCACTCGGACGATTTCATGAGCATGGCGGAGGTGATCCGCCGTCGTTTCCGCCGCTGGGCCCAGGCCAAGGCCGAGGGGGCCGATCTGCGCGAGCTGCGGCGCGCCGCGGGCAGCGCCCTGCACACCGGCGGTCTCAACGATTGGCCCGATGTGGTGATGATCGATGGCGGCAAGGGCCAGCTCTCGGCCGTGATCGAGGCCCTGCGGGAGCTCAACCTCGACGAGGAGCTGGTGGTGTGTTCACTCGCCAAGCAGCGCGAGGAGGTGTTCGTCCCCGGGGCGAAGGACCCGCTGGAGAGTGACCCGGACCAGCTGGGTGTGCAGCTGCTGCGCAGGCTGCGCGACGAGGCGCACCGCTTCGCCGTCAGCTTCCACCGTCAGCAGCGTGGCGAGCGGATGAAGCGCTCGCGGCTCTCGGACATCCCCGGCCTCGGTCCCAAACGGGTGCGCGATCTGCTCGCCCATTTCCGCTCGATCGACGCCATCCAGCTCGCCAGCCCCGACACGATCGCCCAGGCGCCTGGCATGGGGCCGGCCCTGGCCCGGCAGGTGTGGGAGTACTTCCATCCCGAAGCGGGTGAGGCCTCGCCTGCCGCGGACGAGACCGGCAACGGTGAGAATGGCCGATTGATGGAGCTGGCCGGTTGAGGCACCTGGTTTCCCTGGCCGCCTGCCTCTGGATCACCCTGCAGGCTCTGGTGGTGGCGCCGGTGCTGGCGGCGCCGGGGCTGTGCATCGGTCCGGTCTGCGGTGATGAGATCAGCCGCAGCGCCAAGCATCACTTCCAGCTGCGGCTGCGGCTCACCGATCAGCAGGGTCACCGCGAGCGGGTGCTGGTGGACTGCCGCGATGGTCACCTCAGCCCCGAGCTGGGCCCTGTGGAACGGGGGCATGCCCGGGCTCTGGCCCGTCGGGCCTGTCGCCTCGCCGGCGAGGCTGTCACCTGAGCCCCACGACCACGACCGCCACCATGAGCCCGCGGCGATGACAATCGGCATCTGGGTGCTGGGCGACCAGCTCAACCTGGCTCAGGCGGCCCTCAGCGCCTTTCAGCCCGGCCAGGTGCGGGTGCTGCTGATCGAGAGCACCTCAGTGCTGGCCAAGCACACCTTCCACCAGCAGAAGCTGGTGCTGGTCTGGAGTGCCATGCGCCACTTCGCCGCTGAGCTGGAGCAGGCCGGTTGGGAGGTCGATCAGCGCCGGGCCGACAGTTTCAGTCAGGCGCTGTCTGCCTGGCTGGACGAGCAGGCGATCGAGGAGCTACACCTGATGGAGCCGGCCGACCGGCCATTCCGGCAGGCGATCGAGACCAGCGTCTCGAAGTTGGCGGCCCAGCGGACGCTGCGGCTGGTCTGGCATCCCTCCAACGCCTTTCTGTGGAGCCGCGACGACTTCGCCGCCTGGACCGGCCGCTACCGCCAGCTGCGCCTTGAGCTCTTCTATCGCGAGGGCCGCCGCCGCTTCGGCGTGCTGATGGACGGCAGCGAACCACTGGGGGGGCAGTGGAACTACGACCACGACAACCGCAAGGCACCGCCCCGGGGGCTCAGGGGGCCCGAGCCGCTGCACTTCGAGGTCGATGCGATCACCGAGGCGGTGATCGAGGCGGTGGAGCAGCTCGATGCCGAACGCCGCCACGCCGGTCTGCCGCCTCTGCCCGGCCGCAGCCGGCCGTTCCGCTGGGCGGTCTGCCGCGAGCAGGCCCTTGCGGTGCTGGAGCACTTCATCGCCACCCGCCTCGACGGCTTCGGGCCCTATCAGGACGCCATGGTGAACGGTCAGCCGACGCTGTGGCACGCCCTGCTCAGCCCCTATCTGAACCTGGGCCTGCTACAGCCCCTCGAGGTGATCCGGCGCCTGGAGCAGGCGGGCCAGGAGCGGCAGACGCCGCTGGCCAGCCTGGAGGGGGTGATCCGTCAGATCCTCGGCTGGCGCGAATACACCCATGGCCTCTACCACTGGTTCGGCGCCGACTACAGCGGCCTCAATCACTTCCAGGCCGAGCAGCCCCTGCCGAGCTGGCTCGATGAGCTGGGAGAAAGCGGCATGCGCTGCATGGACACCGTGCTGGCCGAGCTGAGGGACAGCGGCTATGCCCATCACATCCAGCGGCTGATGGTGCTGGCCAACTACGGCCTGCTCGCCGGGCTCAATCCTCAGGCCTACACCGCCTGGTTCCACCGCATGTTCATCGACGGGTTCGACTGGGTGATGCAGACCAACGTGCTGGGCATGGGGCTGTTCGCCGACGGCGGCCGGCTGGCCAGCAAGCCCTATGCCGCCAGCGGCAACTACATCCGTCGCATGAGCACCTATTGCCAGGGCTGCCGCTACGACGTCAAGACCCGCAGCGGCCCGAAGGCCTGCCCGTTCAATGCTCTCTACTGGGATTTCCTCGATCGCCACGCCGAGCAGCTGCGCGCCAATCCGCGCATGGGGCTGGTGATGAAGCAGCTGGAGAAACTCGATCCCGCCGATCTGGCGGCGATCCGTGCCAGCGCCGCAGCCCATCGCGCCGGCCTGGCCGGCTGAGCGGCAGGGGCCGCCAGGCACCGGCAACCCAACGGACGACCACGACGATCTCGAGTTCGTCAGGCGATCCAGCGTCCCGGGCGGCGAGCAGGACTCGACTGTTCAGGCGATGCCAGGGACTGTGGCCTCAGCGCTGCTGGCGCCTGCTCCGCCTGCGGGCCCTGGCCACCGCTGCTTGAGCAGCCCGCCGATGTCAAAGCCTGCCGGCACGGCAGAGGCGTCGCCTGCGGCTCCTAGCCTGGGGATCGCCCCTTCACGACCGGCCACCCGCTGCCCATGCCGCCGCACGTGCTGCCCTTCGCCGCCCTGCCAGCTGTGGCCTGGCCGCCCGAGGCCTACCTCTGGTTCAAGACCCTCCACATCGTCGGGGTGGTGGTCTGGTTCGCCGGCCTCTTCTACCTGGTGCGGCTGTTCATCTATCACCGGGAGGCCGAGGAGCTCGAACCGGCGCTGCGCAGTGCCTTTCAGCAGCAATACGGGCTGATGGAGCGGCGTCTGGCCAACATCATCACCACGCCCGGGATGGTGGTGGCCGTGGTCTGCGCCATCGGTCTGCTCAGCGTCAATCCCGCCTGGCTCAGGCAGGGCTGGATGCACGCCAAACTCGCCTTCGTGGCGGCCCTGCTGGTCTACCACTGGTTCTGCTACAGGCTGATGGGCCAGTTGCAGCGCGGCGTCTGCGGCTGGAACGGCCGGCAGCTGCGGGCCCTCAACGAGCTGCCTACCCTGCTGCTGGTGATCGTGGTGATGTTGGTGGTGTTCAAGAACCAGTTCCCCACCGGCGCCGCCACCTGGTTCATCGTGGC
>CAYNGR010000218.1:0-4116 GCA_964396755.1 uncultured Cyanobium sp.
CTGGTGCGCCGGCAACGCCAGCAAGATCAAGCAGCGCGACATCAACTACTACGCCTCTCTGTACGCCAAGGGCGAACTCGATCCCAAGACCGCCGTCGCCGCCTGATTCAGGCGTTCGTCATCGGCCTCGGTCGATGTCTTTTCAGGGTCCCTTCGGGGGCCCTTTTTTGTTGTCGCTGTCGCTGCCGCGGCTGCCCCACTCCTGAGTCTCAGCCTCAGCAGCCCCCTCCCATCGCTCCCTGTCCAAGAGGCCCTTCCCTGACGGTCAGGCGTTCTGCCTGACGCAGGCGCCCTCCTGGGGAAAGCACGCGCCCGCCGGCCTGGCAGGCGACGCCGAAGCGTCTGCGTCTGATCTGACGCCTCCTGCAGCCCGCGACGGCGCGCGCGGCATCGGGTTCCGTTGCGATCAGCAGGGGCCGCCCGATGACCAGTTCCTGTCTGAGCAGAGACCCTCGCTGCTCTCTGCCATGGCGCCGTCGGCTGCGGCCGGGGGAGAGGGGAGGCTTGCTCAGGCCCGATGCCATCTCAGCAGTGCGCAGAGCATGGATTCCTTCCCGGTGGGGGAAGTCCGGTCGCTGCATCGGCGGACTTCGCCTGTTCAGGGCAACACGGCGTCGTCGCCCAGGCCGCCGCTGGGCAGGCCCCGGGGCAGCGGCGGCGGCGGCGAGCCACTCACCAGTCGCGCCAAGGCTTGGCGCAGATCCTTCTCCATCACGAAGCGGTGGCCATCGGTCACGACCACTCGCACCAGCGTGGGCAGATCATTGCTCTTGGACTGCAGGTAGATCGGCTCGACATACAGCAGCGCCTTGCCGACCGGCAGCACCAGCATGTTGCCCCGGAACAGACGTGAACCCAGCCGGTTCCACAGACCGAACTGGAAGCTGATCGTCGGATCCTGGTCCACCAGCGCCGAGATCTGCTGCGGGCCCAGCACCAGTCGCTGCTGCGGCAACCTGCCGAGCAGCAGTTCGCCGTAGTGGGGCGGATCATTGCGGGCCACCAGCCAGCCCACCAGATTGGTGCGCTTCAGCGGTGTGAACGGCTGTAGCAGCACGAATTCAGTGTTGCTGCGCCCGGGAAGTTGCAGCGTGACGTGATACGGGCGAACCCGCACGTTGTCGCTGCCGTAGATCTCGTATGGAATCGACCAGACGTCATCGCCGTTGTAGAAGGTGCGCACATCCGTGACGTGGTAGCGCAGCAGCCGTTCGGTCTGGATGTTGAACTGACTGATCGGCACACGGATGTGGCGTAGCAGCTCCTGCGGCATCGCCCCGAGGGGCCGGAATAGCTCCGGGAAGGCACGTTGCCAGGTGCGCAGCACCGGGTCGCTGGGATCGCTGACGTACAGCCACACCCTGCCGTCGTGGGCATCGACGACCGCCTTGACCGGGTTGCGGAAGTAGCGCAGGCCCGTGGGATTGGGGTCGCTGTAGGGATAGGAGCGGCTGGTGGTGAAGCCATCCAGCAGCCAGTACTGGTGCTGCTCGCGTCGGTAGCCGGCGGTGTTGCCCACCCGGGCTGTGACCAGATAGGGCTCGCTTTCGAAATCCAGGAAGGGGGCCAGGGCCTCCAGCCGCTGGTTCACCTGGCGCCGCAGCAGCAGCAGCGACCGCGATGTCAGCGACCCGGTGAACAGCACCCGCGGCTCGCGCAGGTAGATGGCGGCCTGAAGGCGCTGCAGCGGCGTGGCCAGCGGCACACCGCGTCCGCCGTCGAAGTGGGTGTAGACATTGATCTCCCCTTCCGGGTAGGCGAATTCCCGCACCTTCGTGGGGGCGATCGCATAGGGGGCGGGTCCGGAGCTGTAGTACAGGCTGGGACGCCCCACCGGCAGCACTTCTTCGGCCATCGCATCGCTGATGCCCAGCTGCGGGATTCCGCGGGCACGGCCGCTGCGGCCCAGATCCTTGACGAAGAACAGCGGCAGGCCATCGGGGCCGGCGACGTTCACGGGCGAGACGGTGAAGCCGTGGCCGTTGGTGAACACCAGATGGCGATTCAGCCATGTGCGCGACCCTGCCGGCAGGGCGGCGCTGTCAAGTTCGCGAGCGGCGATCAGCACCTGCTGGCTGAAGCTGAGGTCGCTGCCGGCCTTGCGCAGCGGATAGCGATCGACGGCCGCCGAAGAGAATTTGTAGTAGAGGCGCAGCTGCTGCAGTTGCCGGTTGGCCGCCAGCAGCGGCTGGCTGTCCCACAGCCGGATGTTGTCCAGGGTGCCGGGGGCTGCTGCCAGATCCGCCGCCGTGATGCGTTGTCCTGGCTCCAGCACCGTTTCCTTCACCCGCTCGAGGCCGAAGGCGCGCCGGGTGGCCCGGATGGTCCGCCGCAGATAAGGGGTCTCCACGGCCAGTTCGCGCGGCTGCACCCAGAGGCGCTGCGCTAGGGGAGCCAGCAGCCACTCGCTCAGCGGCACCAGCACCGTTGTCAGCGCCAGCGGGAGCAGCACGCTGCGCCGCAGCCAGCCGCGTGGCGCGGGTGTCAGCAGGCCTCCGGCTGTCAGCAGCAGCAGGGCCGCCAGCAGCAGCCGCAGCGGCAGACGCAGATGCAGGTCGACGTAGCCGGCGCCAGCGGCGATGCCGCTGCCCCGCACCATCAGATCGAAGGGGGCCAGGGCCGAGCTCACCGCCGCCACTACGGCCAGAACCGCCAGCTGCGGCTTCAGCACCCGCTGCTGGGCATGGCTGAGTCCCACGAAGCGAAGTTCAGAAAGACTGTTGCCTTCGCTGATCGTCACCAGCAGGCAGGCCGCCAGGCCCACCAGGCCCTGGGCGAACAGCACGCTCAGCAGCAGCCGCAGGGCTGGCAGCTGCAGCACGGTGAAGGAGAGATCCATACCCGTCAGCGGATCTCCTTCTCCAAAGGGCACCGCCAGCAGAGCCGGCAGCCACAGGCTCCAGCCCCGGGCGATCGCCGTGGCGGAGCCGACCAGCGCCGCCGCCAGGGTGATGCGCAGGGTGGTCAGCGGTGCCAGCAGCAGCGGCAGCACCAGGACGGCCGCCAGAGCGAGGGGCAGCAGCGGCGGCAGATCGCGCAGCAGCGAGAAGCCACTGATCACGTTGCCGCTGAAGGGAGCGGCGATCAGCCCCTGGGCCTGCACCAGGACATAGGCGAGGCCCATCACCAGCAGCAGCAGCAGCCCCAGCAACAAGGCCACAAGGGCCGGCGGGTTCAGCTGCAGCAGCGCTGTGGCCGGCACCTGTTTGCGGGCCCATTCCTGCCTCAGTCGCCAGCAGCGCTGCAGCTGCTGCAGCTGCAGCAGCGACAGCGGCCCGCAGACCAGCGCGAAGGCTCCCAGTTGCAGCAGCCAGCGCCGCAGCAGCATCCCTTCGAAGCCGAACTGGCCAAACCAGCGCCATTCGATCGCCAGCCGCGAACTCCAGCCCAGCAGCAGCGCCACGCTGCAGGCGGTCAGGAGCAGCAGGAGCAGCCGCAGAGGCTGTCGCACGGAGGTGGCGGTGGACACGCAGCGAGCGTAGGCAGGTCTCGCCATGTGCCTCCGGCAGCCTCCGCAGCGGACGTCATGCACTCCCTTCATCGGTGCGTCCGCCAGGAGCGGCAGAGGATGGCCGCAAAATCCCGATCATTAGAGTCGGGATTAGGGCGACCCTCCGGATGGCGCTGATAACCTCCCTTCACTTGGGGCTGTTGCCGTGACCGCCACCCTCTCCCGTTCCACCTTCACCGGTCTGCGCTGCAAGGAATGCGGCCAGCCCTATGAAGCCACGGCTCGCCACGTCTGTGAGGACGTCTGCTTCGGCCCGCTGGAAGTCGTCTACGACTACGAGGCGATCCGCTCCCGCGTCAGCCGCGCCACGATCGAAGCCGGCCCCGCTTCGATCTGGCGCTATCGCGATTTCCTGCCGATCGAGGGGGATCCGATCGATGTCGGCACCGGCTTCACTCCGCTGCTGCGCGCCGACCGCCTGGCCCGCCGCCTCGGACTGAAATCCCTTTACATCAAGAACGACGGCGTCAACATGCCGACGCTCTCGTTCAAGGACCGGGTGGTCAGCGTCGCCCTCACCCGCGCCCGTGAGCTGGGCTTCAGCACCGTCAGCTGCGCCTCCACCGGCAACCTGGCCAACTCCACCGCCGCCATCGCCGCCCACG
>CAYNGR010000219.1:0-4100 GCA_964396755.1 uncultured Cyanobium sp.
CGGGTGCCGCTGCGGATGGCGATCTGCAGCAGCTGCTGGCTGGGCAACACCTCCAGGCAGCGACGCATCGCGCAGGCGTGGCTGTGATGGGCCCCAAGCCATTCCTGGCGCAGGTCGGCATGGGCATCGAGCTGCACCAGCACCAGATCCGGATAGCGCTCAGCCACCGCGCCGACGGCACCGGAACTGATCGAGTGCTCCCCCCCCAGCATCAACGGACGCAGGCCCATCGCCAGCACCGCCTCGGTCGCCCGCCGCACCGCCTCCACCACGGGCTCAGGAGCGCCGAAGGGGATGTCGACGGCGCCGAGATCGGCGAAGGCCAGATCCTCCAGATCGAGATCCAGCTGCGGGCAGTAGGTCTCCAGGCCGCTGCTCACCTCGCGGATCGCCGCCGGCCCGAAGCGGGTGCCGGGGCGAAACGAGGTGGTGCCGTCGTAGGGGACGCCGAACAGCCCCACCGCGCAGCCGGCCGGATCGCGGCGGCTGCCCATGTAGATGGCGCCGTCGGTCTCAAAGAGGTCGGTCTCTGGGAGATCGGTCTCGCACAGGCCGCTGTTGCGGCCGCCGGCGGCCGGACTGGAGAGGTTGCTCATCCTTCCAATCTGCCCGCTGGCGCCGACGCCGACGACTGAAGGCGGCCCCTGAGCCCTGCAGGCCCCAGTGAGGGACGCGATCGCCTGTGCTCAGGCCAGGGCGCGCTCGATCGCGGCCGGGATGGCCTCAAAACCGCCGCGCTGCCAGCGGGGGCTCCAGATCTCGCAGCCGCCGGCGACCGCAGCGGCACGGGCGGGATCGGGTGTGCGGTAGCGGGGGCCATCGCTGGCGGCGAAGGTCCAGCTCCACCAGCCGCTGGGATACATCGGCACCCAGCCGTAAAGAGGATCAGCGTGGCCGAACACCTGGCGCAGCAGTGTCACGGTGTCGAGGTGCACCTGGCGGAAGGCCTCCGGCGACTCGCTCTGAGTGGCGAACACACCGCCGGGCCTGAGGATGCGGCGGCAGTGCTCGAAGAAGGCGCGGTTGAACAGTCCCTCGGCCGGGCCGGCCGGGTCGGAGCCGTCGACGATCACCACGTCGTAGCTGGCGTCCGCGGCGGCTGCGGCCCAGGCGATGCCGTCACCCACGGTGAGGTGGAAGCGCGGGTCACTCCAGCAGCCACCCCCGATCGAGGGCAGATGCTCCTGGCTCCACTGCACCACCAGGCCGTCGATCTCCACCATGTCGAGGTGCTGCACACCGCTGTGGCGCAGGCACTCGCGGGCGGTGCCGCCGTCACCGCCGCCGATCACCAGCACCCGCTCGATGCGCTCGGCGCCGCACAGGGCCGGATGCACGATCGCCTCGTGATAGTGCCGCTCCTGGCGCTCGGCCGTCATCCAGCAGCCATCGAGCAGAAGGCCCTTGCCGTAGCGCTCGCTGTCGATGATCGTCACCCGCTGGAAGGGCGAATCAGCCTCGGCGATGACGCGGCCGGCCAGGCCGTAGCGCACGCCGTCGAAGATCTCATCGATCCAGCCGGGGGTGGGGTCGGGCTTGCTGCTGGCGGCCATCGGCTCGGCGGTTGCTGCCACCAGATTTGCGCATGACCCGTGTGTGCCCGATCACGGCGGCCGCGACCGGAGGTCAGACGTGGCAGGGGAACAGCCTGGCGGGCGGGGCCGTGACAGGCTCCAGGGATGGCAAGCGGCGGCGCGACTCCAGCGGATCTGCAGGTGCCGGTGGCAGGCCGCGCGCCCGTGCACCTGCCCGCCGCGGAGCTGCGCTGGCGCTTCTCGCGGTCGTCAGGCCCCGGCGGCCAACACGTCAACACCACCGACTCCCGGGTCGAGCTGATCTTCGACCTGGCGGCCAGCGAGGCCCTGTCGCCAACGCTCAAGGCCCGGGCGCTGCGCCGCCTGGAGGGGCAGCTGCTGGAGGGCTGCCTGGTGATCAGCGCCAGCGAGCAGCGCAGCCAGTGGCAGAACCGTGTCGCCGCCCAGAGGCGCCTGGTGGCCCTGCTGGAGCAGGCCCTGAAACCGCCGCCGCCGCCGCGGCGGGCGACCAGGCCGACGCGCGGCTCGGTGCAACGGCGGCTCGAGGCCAAGGCGCGCCGCAGCGCCGTCAAACGCCAGCGGGGCGGGCGGATTCAAGCGGCTGAGGACTGAACGGGGGGCGGATCCCCCGATCGGGCGCCCCGGATCCGCTGGGCAGCGTCCCCAGTCGCCCAAGGGAAGCCTCCTCACGCCAGCGCCAGGCCGGACGCGAGCGGATGCCCGGCTCAGGCTGCGCAGTCGGGTGGAGCCGGCGTCCCAGCTGCCGCTTCCGCCCGGATCTCGGCCTTGGCCTGCTGCCACAGACCCTCCAGCTCGCGGATGCTGCGGCCCTGCAGGTCGCCGCCCAGAGCCGCCTCGACGCGGGAGAAACGATCGAGGAAGCGGCGGTTGGTGCCGGCCAGGCCTCCCTCCGGATCGATGCCGCACCAGCGGGCCACATTGACCAGGGTGAACAGCACATCACCGAGCTCCTCCTGGGCGTGGGAGCGATCGCCGCTGGCGACCGCCTCCTTGAGCTCATCGAGCTCCTCGTGCACCTTCTGCCACACCCCGTCCATGTCGTCCCACTCGAAGCCGGCGGCGGCGGCCTTGCGGGAGATGGTCATGGCAGCGGCCAGGGATGGCTGACCGCGCAGCTTGCGGGCCAGGGCATCGCTGAGGGGACTGGCGGAGGGGGAGGCCGCGGGGCCTGCCTGGCCCGCCTGCGGCGCCCGCTCAGCGGCCTTGATCGCCTCCCAGCTGCGCCGCACCGCCTCGCTGTCTGCGGCCTCGGCGCCGGCGAACACATGCGGATGCCGCCGGATCAGCTTGGCGCTGATGCCGCGGGCGATGCTCTCCAGGTCGAAGCGCCCCTGCTCGCCGGCGATACGGGCATGCAGCACCACCTGCAGCAGCAGATCACCCAGCTCCTCGGCCAGGTGGCCGTCGTCGCCGTGGCGGATCGCATCCGCGACCTCGTGGGCCTCCTCGAGCACGTAGGGCAGCAGCGAGGCATGGGTCTGCTCCAGGTCCCAGGGGCAGCCGGTCTCGGGATCGCGCAGCCGGTCGACCACGGCGATCAGCTCCGCCAGGGCGGCGAGGCTTGCCGCAGGCACCTGCTGCGTCGACACCTGCTGCGTCGGCAGCGGCTCAGGCGGGGTCGTCTGAGAGCCCTCCGGGCTGGGGGACTGGGACATGGCGACCGCCGGAGCACGGAACTGGAGCCCACCCTCTCACCGCTGCTGCCGCGGCGGAAGTGCAGCCGGAATCCATCGGGACAGGCGCCCCAGGACGGCAGCGGCAGCCGAGCCCATCCCCAGCCTCAGGCCCCGCTCCCCGGTCGGTGACGAGACGGCAACGGCCGCCAACGCCAGACAACAGCCGTCAGACAGCAGCCACCGGATCACGCAGCAATCAGCGCCGCCGCCGGCGACCTGCCTGGCGGCGCAGCAGCGACCGAAACGGGCGAGGCAGCCGCGGCAGCGGATCGCCGTCCTGGATCAGATGCAGCCAGCTGCTGGCCTCGAGGCCCACCAGGGCGGTGAGCAGCAGCGACGGCTGCTGCAGCCACAGCCGCTCCAGAGCCTGCAGCAGCCAACCCGGAGACGGGGTGCCCAGCGGCCGACCGAGCTGGCACAACGCGACCAGCAGCACGGCCAGATACAGCAGCCGGCCGGCGGTGCCCAGAAGCGGCGAGTGGGACAGCAGTGAGCGGTGCGACAGCAGGCGGCGATAAGGCCACCACAGCAGCTTCAGGGGACCCCAGCGGCGGGTGGCGTTGGAGCGGGTGTCGAGGTCGGGCGACAGCAGCAGGCCGCCCGCCAGGAAGCTGAGGCTGGCCACCAGCAGGCCGGAGCCACCCAGCCAGGGCCACCACAACACCCCGAAGGGCAGGGCAAGGACGCAGGTGGCGCGGTCGTGACTGCGGCCGCTGGCCATGGCGGAACCGATCGGGCGACCCGCCGGGCAGCGGCCGCGAAACGGGGACACTGTGGCGCCAGAATGGCTACAACGCCCGCTTAGCTCAGCGGTAGAGCGCCTGCCTTACAAGCAGGATGTCGCTGGTTCGAACCCGGCAGCGGGCAT
>CAYNGR010000220.1:0-4018 GCA_964396755.1 uncultured Cyanobium sp.
AGCCAGAAGGCCACGGCATTGAGACGCGGGAAGGCCATGTCGCGCGCCCCCACATAGAACGGAATCAGGTAGTTGCCGAAGCCACCATTCACCACCGGCACGATCCACAGGAAAATCATCACGGTGCCGTGCAGCGTGAGCACTTCGTTGTAGGTGTCGCGGCTGACGAAATCGCTGATCGGGCTGGCCAGCTCGGTGCGGATCACGCCAGCGAGGGCGCCACCGATGAAATAGAAGAGAAAGCCGGTGACCAGGTACTGCAGGCCGATCACCTTGTGATCAAGGCTGAAGCTGAAGTAGCGCAGCCAGCCCTGCGGCTGCAGGCCGGGGCCCTCGAAGCTGCCGGGAGTGGCGACGGTCATCGAATCGGGAGAGCGAAAAAGATCGGAAGCGGTGAGGAATCAGGCCACCGGCGTGACCGCCGCGCTGGCCATGGTGGCCGGCGGCGGCGGGGCCGGGGCGTTGCGCTGCACCCAGGCCTCGAAGTCCTCGGGTTCATGGACGATCACGGTGGAACGCATACCACCGTGATAAGGCCCACACAACTCAGCGCAGACAATCGGGTAGCTGCCCGGGCGGGTGGGGGTGAAGGTGAGCACCGTGGTCTGACCGGGGATCACGTCCTGCTTAAGCCGGAACTGGGGCACCCAGAAGGCATGGATCACATCCTTGGCCTCCATGCGCAGCTCGACTGGGCGGTCGCTTGGAACATGCAGCTCACCGCTGAGGATGTCGCTGCCCGGATAGCGGAACAGGAAGGCGAACTGCATCGCGGTCACCTCCACGGGCAGTGCCTCCTCGGAAGGGTCCAGCGGGCCGATCCCGCCCCAGACCCGGGACGGTTCGCCACCGGAGGGAGATCCCGTCGAGGCCTGCTGGACGGCCATCAACTGGGCCTGATGGGCCATGTGAGCCGAGTGGTCATTGAGAGGAGCCATGCCCCCCATGCGCTCATAAATGTCGTAGCTGTAGATGCCGACAAACAGAACCACAACAGCAGGAATCGCCGTCCAGACGATCTCGAGCGGCAGGTTCCCTTCAATCGGCAGGCCGTCGCCGTCATCGCCTTCACGTCGACGGAAGCGGATCAGACTGAAGATCACGAGGCCGACGATTCCGATGAACAGAATCGTGCCGATCACGAACAGAACCCGGAACAGATCGTCGTAGACAGGCGCGTTGCTGCTGGCATCGAGCGGCAACAGATTGACATTCTGACCGACCCACAGCCCGATCAGCACAAGGGCCATGCCCAGCAGGAGAGTGACCAGGGAGGAGGGGATCGCCATGACGAAACTGCCGTCAAGGCTCCAGCGTATGGGGACTGGCGGAACAGCGAGAGCCTCCGACAGCCCATGCGCACAATTGGCGGGAAATGTAACAATCAGTTCCTGAGATGTGCGGGATCGCCCATCAGCACAAACTCGCTACCTTGTGAGCCCGTTCGCTTGAGGCTCCGCCCGTGGACTTGCCAGCGACTGGAGCGCGCCGTGCCGCTGCCGATCCGCTTGGCGTGGACAGACTGGCCCCGGCTCCGCCGGCCGTCCGGCAAGCCCTCAGCCTGCTGAGTTCCCATCTGGTCGTCGCCGTGGTGGCCCTGGTGGTCATCGGCGGCGCCACCCGGGTGATGGAGGCGGGCCTGGCCTGCCCCGACTGGCCGCTCTGCTACGGCGCCCTGCTGCCGGGCCGGCAGATGAATCTGCAGGTTTTCCTGGAGTGGTTCCACCGGCTCGACGCCTTCCTTGTGGGCCTGGCGCTGATCGCCCTGGTGGCGGTCAGCCTGCGCTGGGCAGCCGTGCTGCCCCGCTGGCTGCCCTGGCTCAGCGGTCTGGCCCTGCTGCTGGTCGCCGCCCAGGGCGCCCTCGGGGCCCTGACCGTCATCCAGCTGCTGGCGGCGGGCACCGTCACCGCCCACCTGGGCACGGCGCTGCTGCTGCTGCTGCTGCTCAGCGCTCTGCACCAGCTGCTGACGACACCAGCAGCTGCGGCGACTCCACCGCTGTGGTGGAGCCTGCTCTGCGGCCTGGCCACACTGCTGCTCCTGGGCCAGTGCGTGCTGGGGGCCTCGATGGCCAGCCAGTGGGCGGCCGATCTGTGCTTGCAGAGCGGCGAAGGCTGTCGCTGGCTGCTGGCCCACCGTCTCGGCGCCTACCCGGCCGCCCTGGCGATCCTCGCCCTGGCGCTCAGCTCGTTGTTCACCGGCGCCGCCAGCGGCCTGCGTCCGCTGGCGCTGACGGCCGGCCTGGTGGTCGTCGCCCAGGTGCTGCTGGGGGTGCAGACCCTGCGGCTGCAGCTGGCGGTGCCGGCCGTGACGATCACCCATCAGCTGCTGGCGGGGCTGCTGGTGGCCCTGCTCGGCGCCCTGCTGGGGCGCTGTCTGCTGGGTCTTGCCCCGCTGCGTCCATCCACCCTTGAGGCCGCCCATGGTTAGCGCCACCGCCCTCAGCCCCGATCGCGATCAACCCGCACCGCCCCTGGCGACGGCCCAGGCCGCAGCGGCGATCCGCCCCTCCGTGCGGCTGCCCGCCTGGCTGGAGGTGGCCAAGCCCCGGCTGATCCCGCTGCTGCTGGCCACCACCCTGGGGGGCATGGCCGTCAGCGCCGGCCCAGGGCCGGACGCCGTCACCGTGATCGCCACCCTCAGCGGCGGGGCCCTGGCCGCCGCCGCCGCCGGCGTCCTCAACTGTCTGTGGGAGGAGGAGCTCGACGGGCGCATGCAGCGCACCAGTCGCCGCGCCCTGCCCTCCGGCCGGCTGGCACGGCGCCAGGCCTTCGCGCTGGCAGTGCTGCTGACGCTGCTCTCCACCGGCCTGCTGGTGCTGCTGGTCAACCCGCTGGCCGCCGCCCTGTCGCTGCTGGGCCTGTGCAGCTATGTGCTGCTCTACACCGCCCTGCTCAAGCCCCGCACGCCCCAGAACATCGTCATCGGCGGCGTGGCCGGGGCGATCCCCCCCCTGGTGGGCGCGGCGGCCGTCAGCGGCGGCCTCGACTGGCCGGCCTGGTGGCTGTTCGCCCTGGTGGTGGTCTGGACGCCGCCGCACTTCTGGTCGCTGGCGCTGCTGCTGCGCGAGGACTACCGCTCCGTCGGCATCCCGATGCTGCCGGTGGTGCATGGCGTGCGCCTCACCGCCCGGGAAATCCGCCGCTACAGCTGGGTGACGGCGGGCCTCAGCCTGCTCGGGGCGCTGGTGCTGCCGGCGGGGGGCCTGCTCTACGGGCTGCTGGCTCTGCCCTTCAACGCCCGGCTGCTGCAGCTGAGCGAGCGCCTGGCAGGGGATCCCCACGACAATCGCCGGGCCCGCGACCTGTTCCGCTGGTCGATCCTCTATCTGTTCGGCCTGTGTCTGCTGCTGCTGCTGGCGCGCCTGCCCCAGGCCCGGTCGTTCGGCCTCGAGTCCCTGGCCGGCGCCTGGCTGCCGCTCACGCCGATCGCCGCTGCCTAGATTGCGGCCCCGGCCGCTCAGGAGAACACCAGGCTTGATCGAGCTGCAGCACCTCAGCAAGCGCTACGGCGGGCGCAAGAGCCAACCGGTCCAGGCGCTCGACGACCTGTCCCTGCAGGTTCCCGCAGGCTGCCTTTATGGCCTGCTCGGTCCCAACGGTGCCGGCAAGACCACCGCCCTGCGCATCCTCTGCACCCTGCTGGCCCCGGATTCCGGATCGGTGCGGGTGGCGGGCCTCGATGCGCTGGCCGATCCCCGCGGCGTGCGCCGCCTGCTCGGCTACGTGGCCCAGGAGGTGGCCCTCGACAAGATCCTCAGCGGCCGTGAGCTGCTGAGCCTGCAGGGCGATCTTTATCACCTGCGCCCAGCCGAGCGGAACCGCCGCATCGACGAGCTGGTGGAGCTGCTGGCGATGGGCGACTGGATCGACCGGCGCTGCGGCAGTTATTCCGGCGGCATGCGCCGCCGCCTCGACCTCGCCGCCGGCCTGCTGCACCGTCCCCAGGTGCTGGTGCTCGACGAGCCCACCGTGGGCCTCGACATCGAAAGCCGCGCCGCCATCTGGCAGGTGCTGC
>CAYNGR010000221.1:0-4004 GCA_964396755.1 uncultured Cyanobium sp.
GGCGTGGAAATGCCCGCCGAAGAGGTGCCGTTGCTGCAGAAGGAATTGATCCGCAAGGCCAACAGCCTGGGCATCCCGATCATCACGGCCACCCAGATGCTCGATTCGATGGCCGCCTGCCCTCGCCCTACCAGGGCCGAAGTTAGCGATGTGGCCAATGCCATCCTCGATGGCACCGACGCCGTGATGCTCTCCAACGAGACGGCCGTCGGCGACTACCCCGTTGAGGCGGTGGCCACGATGGACCAGATCGCCCGCCGCATCGAGCGCGACTATCCCCAGCGGGTGATCGACACCCAGATGGCCACGACCATCCCCAACGCCATCTGCCAGGCGGTGAGCACGATCGCCCGCAACCTCAACGCCGCAGCGATCCTGCCCCTGACCAAGAGCGGCGCCACGGCCCGCAACGTCAGCAAGTTCCGGCCCAGCACGCCGATCCTGGCGATCACCAGTGACGTGCAGGTGGCCCGCCAGCTGCAGCTGGTCTGGGGGGTGAACCCCCTGCTGGTGGCCGAGCAGGCCAATAGCGGCAGCACCTTCAACATCGCCATGGGCGTGGCCCAGAGCCGTGGCCTGCTGCAACAGGGCGATCTGGTGGTGCAGACCCAGGGCACGCTCGAGGGCGTCAGCGGCTCCACCGACCTGGTGCGGGTCGGCATGGTCTCGGAGGTGCTGGGCCGGGGCCAGGGCATCGGCAGCGGCTCGGTGAATGGCAAGGTCCGGGTCGCCAACACCCCTGAAGAAGCGGCCTCGCTCGAGAACGGCGAAATCCTTGTGGTGCGCGAGACCACCGCCGCCTACCTGGAGACGATCCGGCGCTGCCGCGGCGTGATCACCGAGGTGGAGGGCTCCGAAAGCCATGCCGCCGTGATCGCCGAGCGGCTGGGCATCCCTGCCGTGGTTGGCGTGAGCAACGCCACCTCGTTCCTGCGCCAGGGAGAGATCATCACCCTGTCGGTCGATGAGGGTCTGGTGCATCGCGGCGCCCTGAGCCCCATCGAGCTGCGCGGTACGCCATCGTTCTGAGTGGCAGGCCCGCCGCGCCGGCGGGTCGGCACGACTCCGGATGGCTGAGGCCCCATGGTCCCGTCATTGTCACGGGGTCGGACACCGCCCGGCATGTCGGGCGTCCTGCCGGTCGAGTTCTCCGAGGTTCCCATCCATGGCCCCCAAGCTGCCTGCGCTCGAGACAGTGGGCATGGCGCTCAGCACCCTGCGCGCCAACCGGATGCGCAGCCTGCTGACGATGCTGGGCATCGTCATCGGGAATGCCTCGGTGATCACGCTGGTGGGGGTCGGCAAGGGCGCCCAGAACCTGGCCGAGGGGCAGCTCAGCACCCTGGGGGCCAACGTCCTGTTCATCGTTCCCGGGCGCAACGACACCCGGCGGCAAGGCATCGACACCCCCAAGACCCTGGTGCTTGAGGACGCCGAGGCGATCGCCGAGCAGGTGCCCAGCGTGCGCCGCGTCGCTCCGCAGATCAGTCTCAGCGAGGTGGTGCAGGCGGGGTCCCAGGCGGTCACCGCCCAGATTTCCGGCGTCACCCCGGAGTTCCTGCCGGTGCGCAGCTTCGAGGTGGCCCAGGGGCGCTTCTTCAGTCAGAGCGACGTGCGCGGCGCCCGCAACGTGGTGGTGCTCGGCCCTGATCTGCGCGACAAGCTGCTGCCGACCGGTCAGGCGCTGGGCCGACAGGTGCGCATCCGCGACCAATCGTTCGAGGTGATCGGCGTGATGGCTCCCAAAGGGGCTGTGTTCGGCGCCAATCAGGACGAAACCGCTTACATCCCGCTGAGCACGATGGTGAGCCGGCTCAGCGGCCGCGATCCCACCTACGGCGTCAGCCTCAACTTCATCAGCGTCGAGGCCCGCGACGAGCGCAGCACCGGCGCCGCCAAATTCCAGATCACCAATCTGCTGCGCCAGCGCCACAGAATCCTGCGCGAGGACGACTTCGCCGTCCGCTCCCAGAAGGATGCCCAGACGATCGTCGGCACGATCACCGGGGGACTGACGCTGATGCTGGGCGCCATCGGCGCCATCTCGCTGCTGGTGGGCGGCATCGGCATCATGAACATCATGCTGGTGTCGGTCAGCGAGCGCACCGAGGAGATCGGCCTGCGCAAGGCGCTGGGGGCCCGCAGCAGCGATGTGCTGCTGCAGTTCCTGGTGGAATCGATGGTTCTGGCCTGCGCCGGCGGCATCGTCGGCGGTGCCGCCGGGGTGACGGCGGTGAGCCTGGTGGCCGTGTTCACTCCCCTGCCGGCAGCTATCGGCGCTGGCACGGTGGTCGGCACGGTGCTGCTGTCCGGATCGATCGGCCTGTTCTTCGGCGTGGTGCCGGCCCGCAGGGCAGCCCAGTTGGATCCGATCGTGGCGCTGCGCAGCCTCTGATCGCAGCGGGCGACAGATGCGCGCCGACGCCGGCGGCCGCAGATTCAGCAGAAACCCTTAAGGGCCCGAAACCGTGTTCAAAGTGACACATCTGCCGGCCGCAGCGGTGGGTAAATGTCTTCAGCCCCCCACGTACTGCAACTTGGAGCTTCAGACCCTGCTGGACTGCGTCTACCGCAACGCCTCCGACCGCATGGTCATCCTGCGTTGCTGCGGCCCCCACGCCTTCTTCCTCGAGCGGGTGGTGTTCCCCTTCGAGCTGCTGAGCTTCCAGTGCCCCAGCGCCAGCGAGGTGGAGATCTGGACCCATGGCCTGGGGGGCCCTGAGCTGCTGGAGTCCTGCCCTGCGGCCGAGCTGAGCTGCGAGCCGATCGCAGCCGTGGGCGACCAGCCAGGGCAGCTGGATCTCGAGACGGCCAATCCCTGGCTGGAAGCAGGCTGAGGCGCCAGGCGCAGCTGCAGCCGCCTCTGGAGCGCGCAGTCCAACGGCATTGGCCTGGACCCGGTCAGCAGCAGCATCCCTCGGCTCATGACTCGTGAGCGCCAAGACCTGTCCGCGTCGATGGCGTCGAGCGAAGCAGGCACCAGGCCAGCACCCATGGCCGCGCGCGCGATCGGCGACGCTCCGAGCTGAGCCTTTCTCAACCCATCGGCGTGGATGGTCCAACAGGGCTGTCCACGACGGTGGCGTTCCGAGACATCGCCGCAGCACAACAGGTCGCGCTGGTGGAACCCATGAGCTGCGATGGATGAATGCATCTGCCATGGGCCGGTGTCAGCAGCTGCAGGGTGGCCTGAGTGAGCCAGCTGTTCCATGGGCTCGGGCAGAGCCGAGTCTTCCCATCACAGCAGTTGCCTGCAGGGCCGCAGCCGTGCTGCCGGGCGGCAGGTCCCTGGCGAAGCCCTGCCATCGCCAGGGTCTCAATCCCAGCGAACACCGCGGGCGTGTGGGCTGAGTCCTCGACCCATCCGACGCCATCAGTCCATCAGGGTCTGCCAGACAGCCGCCGAACGGCGATCGGAAGCCACCGCCTGCAAGCGCCGCCGTGACAGATGGCAGCAGGCCAGGCTGCAGCGGCCCAGCCCTGGCGGTTGCCCACCACGTTGCGGCGGATTGACAGAGAATTGAGAGGCACGCGCCGCCCGCGCAGCGGGATGAAGGCGCGTTTACACTTCGTCAAAATGCAAGCCACCCGATGAACCAGCGCTGGCGTCTGATCGCTCTTTGGGTTCTTCCCATTGCCGTCGCCCTGTTTCTCGGCTGGCAGCTGATCGGCAGCGGCCCGAACCGCCTGAGCGCCAGTGGGCCCACCGTGGCTCCCCGCAACGCAGCGGTGGCCCGGATGAGCTACGGCCGCTTCCTCGACTACGTCGAGGCTGGTCGCGTCACGGCGGTGGACATCTACGACGGGGGCCGCAGCGCCGTCGTCGAGGCGGTCGATCCCGATCTGGACAACCGGGTGCAGCGCCTTCGGGTCGATCTGCCCGGCCTGGCCCCTGAGCTGATCAACAACCTCAAGCAGCAGGGCATCAGCTTCGACATCCATCCGCCCAAATCGGCTCCGCCGGCCCTCGGCCTGCTCGGCAACCTGCTGTTCCCGCTGCTGCT
>CAYNGR010000222.1:0-3999 GCA_964396755.1 uncultured Cyanobium sp.
CGATGGGGCCGAGAAGGGAGATCCGTTCCTGCCAGGCCCCTGCGCCATGGCAGGTCCCGCCGCTGCCCGGGCGGGTCCGAGGGCTGGGGTCTGGGGCTGCTGCCAGCCTGCGGGCCGCGCCCCCGGGGCAGGGCGTCCCGGCCCCGCCAGCGGGTCGGCGGGATGCATGCACCCTCAGCCTCCTGCGTCTGAGGCGGGCTCTGATCGCTGGGGAGACCCTGCTTCGCTGGCGGTGTCCGCGTCGGCGCCACCTGAGCTGCGACGAGCGGTTCGGCCAGCTGAGGATCCAGGGCCGATCCCGCCATGGCAGCCATGGGGTGGCCGCAGCCCCTTGGCTCCGGGCGGCGCACGGCCTCGGTGCCCGGGAGCCTGCTGCTGAGGCTGTGAGGGGCGGCGGAGCCGGCACTCGTTGCTGGAGGGCCTGCGGACTCCGCCCGATGACGCAGGTTCAACTGACGACAGCCGGGAGTCTGAACAGACTTGGGGCCGGTGCCGTCCTCTGGGGCCGCGGCCTCCCGCCGATGCCACCTGATCTCCGGACGCGGCTCCCCGCCCCCTTCGACACTTCCGCTTCGTGACCATGGTCGTCTCCGCCCCTCCTCTGGACATCGGCATCAGCGAGGACCATCGCCGCCGCATCGCTGAAGGCCTCGGCCGCCTGCTGGCCGACAGCTATGTGCTCTACGGCAAGACCCACGGCTTCCACTGGAATGTCACCGGGCCGATGTTCAACACGCTGCACCTGATGTTCATGGAGCAGTACGTCGAGCTCTGGAATGCCCTCGATGTGATTGCTGAGCGCATCCGAGCCCTCGGCCATCCAGCGCCCTTCGGTGGTGCCCGCTTCGCCCAGCTGGCCTCCATCCCGGAAACGCAGGGCAGCCCCGCCGCGCTCGAGATGGTGCAGGAGCTGGTGCTGGGCCATGAGGCCGTGGCCCGCACCGCCCGCGCCCTGTTCCCGCTGCTCGAGGAGGCGAATGATCAGCCCAGCGCCGATCTGCTCACCCAGCGCCTGCAGGTCCACGAGAAGACGGCCTGGATGCTGCGCAGCCTGCTGGAGGGCTGAGATCGGGCCGGCGGCATGCCCTTGAGGATCTGCCTCCGGCCTGCTGATCTGGCGTTCATGGGGCAGGCCCTGGTTGAGCCTGCCCCGCCGGAGCGCGGCGCCGATGCTGGTGGGAGCGGCCGGGGGGCAGCGGCTCAGGCGGAGCCCACCTGTGTGTGGAGGCAGCGGCCCGTAGCCCACGGGCCATGACATCCCGCGGCGCTCCGGCGGGAATGTCGGCATGCTGGACAGGACCGTCAGGCCATGTCCTCGAGGCTGCCGATGTCGAGCGGGTGACATCGCCCCGGGCTTCCCCTTGCTGTTCGCTGTTGTGAGACCGCCCCATTCACCATCCCGCGCCCTGGCTGCTGCCGCCTCGCCCGCATGAATGGCTCTCTCTCAAGCTTCAGGGCCCGGCTCCATGCCCTCAGGATGCGCGTGCCGGGTTTGATCCATCGGCCGAGCCGGGGCAGTCTGCGCTTTCAGTTCACCTGCGGCATCTTGATCGTTCTGGTGCCGGCGTTCACGTTCAGCTATGTGGTGCTGAATCGTCTGGCCGTGAAGGAGATCTCCAGAATGGCGCGCATGCGGCTCAATGCAGAGGCCGAGCTGCTGTCCTATGGCCTGAGGGAGTGGGGAAATTCCAATCGGTTGATGCTGCGGGCGCTGGCTCTCAATCCAGTCTTGCGGCAGCGCGATCTCCCCGGTGCAAAGGCCCTGCTGAATTCGCTGCAGGAGCTTTATCCCAGTCGCAGCTGGCAGTTCTGGGCCGTTGATTCTCAGCCACGCCTGCTGGCCTATAGCGGTGAGGCCGTTTCTGTTGCTGCTCGCCAAAGAAGTGAGGGGTTGATTGGTTCTCTTGGCTATTTTCAAGAGGCCCTCCAGGGAGGCACTGGCTATGGCGTTGCGAAATCATATCTGAATGGCAAGACGTGCATGATGATCGCCCAGCCTGTTTATCCGGAGAAGTCGGTTGCAGGAGGGGTGCCGGCTGCCGCTCGGTCGCGGGCCGACGCGTCCATGGGCGGGACGGGGGTCCCTGCGGGAGCGCGCCCCAATGGCGTCTTGGTGAGCTGCATTCTGTTGGAGGATCTTGCCTCCGATACGGGCCTGCAGCTGGCGTTGCGGGATCCAGCCCTGGCCAGCCTGCACGGAGCGAGCGGCGATTTCAACCGCGCCAAGCCGATTCAGTCGGCCTTTGTGCTGCTTGGGCGCCACGGCAGCGTTCTCTATCCAGCCACCAGTGGTGTCGATGAGAGCCTGCCGACGGCAACCGGTTACGAGAAGGGGTACTGGGCTCCCCTGTTTCGTCGGGCGACGCAGGTGGCGATCCGGGAGAGGGAGTTCTTTGATTCGGTTCGAGTCGGCAATGATGATTATTTCGTGCTCATCAATCATGTCGACCCCGCCTGGTCGACGATGTTGATTCTCAACCACAACCAGGCGCTTTCCAGTTTGCATAAAGTTCTCCGGGAGCTGGTCCGTTATGGCCTGATCTCTCTGCTCCTGGCCTCGCTTGCTGTCTACTGGCAATGCGGTCGGATCATCGCGCCGATCCGAGAGGCCGGCCGGGCTTTGCAGCGCATCAGCGAGGGTGATCTGGACGCTCGTGTGCAGCATGCCAGGGGTGATGAGATCGGTCATCTGCTGGATAATGTGAATCATGCCGCGAATCAGTTGGGGCTCTACTTCGCGCGCGAAATGGCGCATGCGGTCACCCAGAAGCAGCTGGAAACCGCTCGCGAGATTCAGAAGGACTTCCTGGTCTCCCGGATCCCTGTGTCCGACCGCCTGGAGATCGCGCCGGTGTTCGTTCCCGCCTATGAAGTTGGCGCTGATTGGTACGACGTGTTGTGCATGGGCGAGATCTTTTATGTCATTGTAGCCGATGTCTGCGACAAAGGCATTCCTTCGGCGCTGTACATGTCGGTGTTCCGCAGTCTGCTGCGCTACGGCCTGCTCGCTCACCATGATTTCCATGGCTGCGAATCGGATCCCGGCCAGCGTCTTCAGCAGGTGGCGAGCAGGGTGAATGACTACATGGCCACCAATCAGGGCGATTCGATGATGTTCGCCACCGTGTTCATGGCCGCTGTCGATCCCGGTAAGGGGGTGCTGCACTACCTCTCGGCCGGCCATGAGATGCCGATCGTCGCCGGTCCCGCCGGTCTGCGTTCCCTGGAGCCCACCGGTCCGGCCCTGGGCCTGTTCGCTGACGCGACGTTCACGGTCACTCGGGTGGATCTGGAGCCGGGAGCCGTCCTGGTGGCCTACACCGATGGCGTCACCGATGCCCGCTCCCCCGAGGATGTGGCCTGGGGCCGCGAGGCTCTGGTGAACTTCATGGCAGCCCGGATGGGCGGAGGGCAGGGTGCCTCCGAACTCCGCGACGAGCTGGTGGCCACGGTGCGGGGCCACATGGCTGATGCCGCCGCCTTCGACGATTTCACGTTGATGGTGCTGCGCCGCCTGGCCTGAGGGCGGCTGGGAAACCCCGTGCCGCAGGGGTTCAGAGGGGCGTGGCAGACTGAGGAGTCGCCCGTGCTCCATGTCACCCTCCCCTGCCGCCAATGGAGTTCTGCCTCAGGGCGGCGGAGCGCAGGCGGGTGGCGTCCTGCCCAGCACCAAGTTCGTGTTCGTCACCGGCGGTGTGGTGTCGAGCATCGGCAAAGGAATCGTGGCGGCCAGCCTCGGGCGGCTGCTCAAGAGCCGGGGTTACAGCGTCTCGATCCTCAAGCTCGATCCCTATCTCAATGTCGATCCGGGCACGATGAGCCCGTTCCAGCACGGTGAGGTGTTCGTCACCGAAGACGGCGCCGAGACCGATCTGGATCTGGGCCATTACGAGCGCTTCACCGACACCGCCATGTCGCGCCTCAACAGCGTGACCACCGGCTCCATCTACCAATCGGTGATCAACAAGGAGCGCCGCGGCGATTACAACGGCGGCACCG
>CAYNGR010000223.1:0-3995 GCA_964396755.1 uncultured Cyanobium sp.
CAAAATACTGCCGGTTTTCGGGCGTGATGGTGTAGCGGTCAGCCACCATGTAGTCTATATAGGGCGCGCCCATGCTGCCCGGAAAGCCCAGGTAGTTAATCTGCACCGGCGCTGCCCGCTCAGCAAAGATACCCGTCCGGCTTCCCTCGGTAAAGCCTTTGAGGTCAATGGCAATGTCAATTTCAAGTTGCCGCGACAAGAGCGCAACCGCCCCGTCACTCAGACGGCTGACGTCGTGGTAATGATCAAACAGCCCACGCACCCGGTCGGTGTAATCGTCCTGCTTGGCGAAGTCGAGCGAGAAGGCGTACAACTCGAAGCGACTGCGATCATGCGCGCGCAGCATGCCTTCGATGAGCATCACCGTCGCGTGATGGTAGAAGTCTGACGAGTAGTAGCCAACACGAATTTTTTCGTGGCTCCCGTAAGGCTTGAGGTCACCCAAAATATGTGTGGAACTAAACCTACTGCCAATTGTCTTCCGCGCGTAAGCCAAATTAGCCGCGGCACTGTTCTCGAAAATGACTGAGGGAAAAGTCCGAGAAGTGACGTGTTGGGTATCGGCCTCGATGGTCGCCAGCACTTTTTGATGCTCTCGCCAGTCACATACGAACGACATGGTGTAAAGGTAGGAGCCTGCTATTTCAGCCCCGCCTGGGCTAAGAGCATAAGCTTTCCGATAGCACTCCTTAGCGCCGATAAAGTCACGCCGAGATGCATAAATATTGCCCATGTTGACCAAACTGGCAGCGTCGTCTGGATTAAGCTTGATGAGCTTCTCAAACAGGGGAAGCGCTTCATCGTGCCGCTTAAGAGCAAACAAAAGGGATCCGTACAGGGTAAGCGCCCTTCGATTCGAAGGGTCTTGGCGCAATACTTCTTGGTATTTGGCTTCGCTGCTGGTGCCCTTTCTCATGCGTGCCAACAAATCTGCGTGATCAATGAGGTGCTCTACATTAGAGGCACCCAACTGCTCGAGACGCTCGAATTTTTTCAGAGCAGTAGACAGGTGTCCCTGGAAAATCAATAGCTTGCCTTGACAATGAAGCAGGGTCACTGCGTCCGGATTAGCACTAATCCCCAAGTCGAGGAATTCTATTGCCTCTTTTCGCCGACCCATGTCATGCAGCAGCAGGGCCGTTCGCACATAGGCGTCGGTCATTTTGGGGTTGTGCTCCAACACCCGCTGCATAGCCGCTAGCGCTTGAGGTGCGTCTCCAAGCTCCTGATGACAAAACCCGATGCTGTAGCCGATGTCACTGGTCCAACCCCGCAACCCCTCGCAATGTTGGAGATAGGCCAATGCGTCTTGGTACCGCCTGCCGTGCATCAACAAAGTGGCAATGTCCTCGGCCACCTGAGTGTTACTCAGATCAAGTTCTAGGCGTTTTTGCAGGCAGACGATGGCCTCTTCCAGATGTTCAAGCTTGAGATGAGCCTGCGCACAAAGCGACAAGGCCTCATGACTACCGGGAACTGTGCGCAAAACTGTCTCGCATGCTTGAATGCACTGCTTGAACTGACCCAGCGCCAGGAATTTACGAGCGCGTTGCAAGTGGCCGGCAACGGCCGGGCTCACACGGGCGGCGGGGGTACCCAATTCAGACTCCTGCTTGGACAGGCGTAGCAGCTAACATTGAATTCAAGGTCTGAGACTCCGACTCAAGCATTACATGGTCAGGGTACATCTTGAGCGCATTGGCGGCCAATCGGGCCGCCCGTTCGATCTGGCCTTGGCAACGCAGCACCCTCACCCAATGGCTCAGGGTTTCGGCGGTCACCCCGCTGCCCTGTAGGCGTACCAGACGCTCCAGATAAATAGAGGCCTTGGCCCAGTCTTGCCTGGCCTCAGAAATCAAAGCCAGCATCGAAACCAGCTCTTGAGAATCGGGGTGTTGGCGAACGGCACCTTCCACCAAGGCAAACGCCTGCGAGAGCTGATTGCCGGCAACCAGATCAACTGCAGCCTGTCGCACAAGCTGAGGTGAGACAGGTTTTTGCTCCGACGGCGAACTGAAACCGGCGTCAAGAGCGGCGGGTGAAACGGCAAGAGCTTGCAGCATAAGGGAACTCCTAATGAAGTTCCAGCGGCAACAACTTGCCACCGGAACGAGGCAAGCAGATTAAGCAATATGTGGGCCCGGCAATGCAGGCCGTCAAAAAGAAATCAGCTGAGCAACTGCAGGACCATCACACCCTGCTGGTTGGCCTGCGACAGCATGGCAGTACCGGCCGCCTGAACAATCTGGGCACGGGCCAAATCGGCGGTCGCTTTGGCGTAATCAGCATCCAGCAGCTGGCTCTTTGAAGAGCTTAAATTCATCGAGACATTGGCAGAATTACCAGCGGCGTGGGTGAGCCGGTTCATGGCGGCACCCCAAGCTGCGCGACTGGAGCTGATGGTATTGAGATCCGTCTCCACATGACCCAAAACCGTCTGAGCATCGGACCGGGAGCTCACCGCCGTGGCCCCCAGCACATTGAGGCTACTCAGACTCGAAAAATTCACGGTCACGCCGTCTGTAGCCACACCAGATGCCCCGACCTGGTAGATGGCAGAGGCGGTAGTGCCATCTAGCAAGCCTTTACCGTTCCATTTGGTGTTTTGAATCACGGACGTCATGGCGCTTTTGAGTTCAGTGAACTCGGTGTTCAGGGCGTCTCTGTCTGTTGTACCGTAGGTGTCGTTTGCCGCCTGCGTCGCTAACTCGCGCATCCGGACCAATATGTCGGCCATCACTTTCGTCGCCCCGTCAGCCGTTTGCACCATGGAAACGCCATCGTTGGCGTTACGAAGAGCTTGATTTAAGCTGAGGATTTTGGCCGACATCTGGCTACCAATCGCCAAGCTGGCCGCATCATCCGCGGCCGAATTGACCCGCGACCCGGTCGACAACTGGGCCATGGACTTGGCCATGCCCAACTGGTTAGACGTCAAAGCATGTTGTGCCTTCAGCGCATCGATGTTCGTGTTGAAACTGGGCATGGGCAGGCTCCTGGCAAACCGGTTCGCAGCAGGCAGGCGCATTCAGTGGATCGAGGAGCCAGAGAATGTGCGGTACTCATAAAAGCTGCATCAAAGATATCTTCAAGCAGGTTGATCCGGCTCTGCCGGATCAACCCCCCTCAGTCAGCCGCCCATCACTTCAGAAGCGAGAGCACTGCCTGCGGCTGCTGGTTGGCCTGAGCCAACATCGCCGTTGCAGCCTGCTGAATGATCTGCGTGCGCGCCAGCTCGGTGGTGGCGGCTGCGTAGTCAGTGTCTTCGATCCGGCTGCGCGATGCCGCAGTATTCATCGAGATATTGGCCAGATTATCGGCTGCCGAGGTCATGCGGTTGATCTTGGCACCCAGCGTGGCACGGAAAGTGTCCACTGCCTGAATGGCGATATCAATCTTGCTAATCGCTTCCTGAGCAAAGCTAAAGCTCGATACAGTAAGGGCATCTACTGTGAGCGCGCCTGCAGACATGGCGCTGAACGTAACACTGACCGCTGACGTTGTGGTTGAGCCTGCGCCCACTTGGTAGGTGTACTCGCCGTTATTCTCGCCGAGAATCTTCTTGCCGTTCCACTCGGTATTGGTCGCAATCCGAGTGATCTCGTCCTGCAGCTGGCTCACCTCTGTCGAGATCGCGGTGCGATCCTCGCTGCCATAGGTGTCGTTGGCCGCCTGCACCGCCAGCTCACGCATGCGCTCGAGCATGTTGGTAATTTCCTTGGTCGAGCCTTCCGCAGTCTGAAGCATCGAAATGGCGTCGTTGGCATTCCGCACGCCCTGATTCAAGCCGCGAATCTGTGCCTGCATGCGGCTGGAGATGGCCAGACCTGCCGCATCGTCGGAAGCGCCGTTGATGCGCTTACCGGTCGACAGTTGCTCCATGGCTTTGCTCAGAGCGCGGTTGTTGGTCGTCAGGGCGTTTTGCGCCATGATGGACTTGACGTTGGTATTGATCACTGACATGGTCTTACTCCTTCAAGAGATGTTTCACAAGG
>CAYNGR010000224.1:0-3989 GCA_964396755.1 uncultured Cyanobium sp.
AGTTCTCCACCTACGCCTACTGGTGGATCCGCCAGGGCATCACCCGCGCGATCGCCGAGAAGAGCCGCACCATCCGCCTGCCGATCCACATCACCGAAACGCTCAACAAGCTCAAGAAGGGCCAGCGGGAGCTCAGCCAGGAGCTGGGCCGCACCCCCACCATCACCGAGCTGGCCCAGTTCGTCGAGCTGCCGGAGGAGGAGGTCAAGGATCTGCTCTGCCGTGCCCGCCAGCCGGTGAGCCTCGAGACCAAGGTGGGTGACGGCGAGGACACCGAGCTGCTCGATCTGCTGCCCGGTGAGGGCACCGGCCCCGATGAGCTCGTCGATGGCGAGTGCCTCAAGGGCGATCTGCGCGCCCTGCTCGAGCAGCTGCCCGATCCCCAGGGCCGCGTGCTGCGCATGCGCTACGGGATGGATGGCGAGGAACCGATGAGCCTCACCGGCATCGGCCGCATCCTCGGCATCAGCCGCGACCGCGTCCGCAACCTTGAGCGCGATGGGCTGGCCGGTCTGCGTCGTCTCAGCGAGGCTGTGGAGGCCTACGTCGTCAGTTGAACCGATGCCGGTCGAACGGGAGGAGGGTTCCGAAGCGGTCGAGCTGATCAGCCTGTTCCCGCGCACGCTGCTCAAGGGACGGCTGCCGCAGCACCTGCTGGATGGCCTGCTGGAGCACGGTCGCCAGCTGATGCGTCGCCCCGAAGCCAGCCCCGACGCCTCGGCCAAGCTTGCCGGCCAGCTCTCGCAGCAACGGGAGCTGCGTCCGGATCTGCCGCTCACCCAGGAGCTCAGCCGCGCTGTGCTGCTGCCCGCCTGCGAACGCTGGATCCGCCACGTCATCGATCGGGAACCGCCCCACGGTCGCGGTCCCTGGACGCCAGGGCGCTATCAGCTGCAGCTGATCGATCTATGGCTCAATGTCCAGCGTCAGGGCGACTACAACCCGACTCATACCCATGGCGGCAGCTTCTCGGGGGTGATCTTCCTGCAGGTGCCTCCGCAGATCAGCGCCGAACGGTTTGACGGCCAGCTGTGCTTTCACGGCCCGGAGGAGTGGCACATCCAGAGTTTCCGCACCGGCATGGCCCACTACGTGCTGCCTATGCCCGGCGACTACTACGTGTTCCCGGCCTGGCAGCCCCATTCGGTCTGCCCGTTCCGCGGGGACGGGGAGCGCTGGTCGATCGCCTTCAATGTCGTGGCCATGCCCCAGGTCGGCCGCCCTCCCGCCCCACCAGCCAGCCAGGCCCGGGTGGCCAATGTGTCACTGTCCTCGGCGCGGCCGCGGCCCGGGGGCTTCTGAGTCGAAGCGCTCGCCCGGCATCTGGGCCAGAGTGGGCGTCCCAGCCATCGTCGCTCCGGTCTGTTCATGCCCCTGACGCTTGCCGAGCAGGAGTGCTCCAACTGCCGCTACTCCCGCCGTCCCGCCGGGTACGGCTCCGATGGTCGTCTCTCCTGCCGCTACCTGCCCCCCCAGCCCTGCGACAACAACATCTGGCGGCTGGTTCCCGAGAATTTCTGGTGTGGCAAGTGGGAGTGGGGGCCGCAGGATCCGATTCCAGGCAACCAGGTGGTGCCGGTGCGCGAGGTGCCCTGATCGCGCTGCGTCCAGCGGATCCATCCCCTGCGGATCCCGGGGCCGCGGAGAACCCCGCCGTCTGCGCCGTCATCCGTCCTCGCCCGGCCGGGAACCGCGGAGCAGGCTGGCGTCACCCGTGGACAGGCCATGGCCGGTGCTGGGGCGCCAGGGCCGCAGCGCGATGGGATCGACGCCCAGCTCACCACTCACCCTGCTGCCCCAGCCCAGCCCAGCGGCTGGCACAGCGCCTTGGCCACCGTGATCTGACCCTCGCTGGCGATCGGGAAGGGGGCGGGAGCGTCCACGATCGGGCGCGTGCGGTCTCCCTTGGAACGGATCAAGGTGTTGCCTGGGCTCCGGTTCTGCAGCGGATCCCCACCGTGCCAAGGGGGTGATGCTTCGCATGGCTGATCCCGGAGGCGCAAGCCAGGACCTCGGCGCCCTGCTTGGTGAGCTGTCCGCCTTCGGCCTGGCGATCGGCTTCTCGCCGCTGCACATTGGCCTGCTGCTGCTGATGTTGCTCGGCCCAAGGCCTCTGCAGCGCGGGGCTGGTTTGTGGCCGGCTGGCTGATGACCGCCGCCCTGGCGGTGATGCTGCTCACCACCGCCGGCCATGGGCTGTTCCTCAGCATGGACAAGGGCAGCAGCCACCGCACCGGCCTGGATCTGCTGGCCGCCTGCGCCCTTCTGGGGCTGGGGATGAAGGGGCTGCTGAACAAAGGCGATGGGGATTCAGCGCCACCGGGCTGGACCCGCAAGCTGGATCAGTTCTGTGCCATGCCGCTGCCACTGCTGCTGGCCATCAGCGCCGCCCATGAGGTGATCAGACCCGACGCTCTGTTCCTGTTCACTAAAACGGGCGGCAGCCTCCTGGCGGCAGGGCTTGGCACCGGCACGGAACTGCTGGCCACAGGAGTGTTCAGCCTGGTCAGCGCCAGCCTGCCGCTGACACCGCTGCTCGCTCTGGTGCTGGCCGGCCCCGAGCGGGTGCTGACCCTGCTGGAGCGGGGCAAACACCGGCTGTTCGCCAAAGGCGACCAGCTGGTTGGCCTGGTGGGGGTTGCTTGGGGGGTGTATCTGGGTTGGCAGGGCATCGAGGGTTTGCGTCTGGGGTGAGCGGCTTGCGTGAGCGGCCAGGGTTCCGCCTCGGGTGGATGGATCCTTCGCCGGCCTCTCAGCCGAGGCCATCAGGGGCTGCCGTGGCTTCGATTGGCGCCCTGGCTGATGGATCCTTCGCTGGCCTGGTGGTCACGGGCATGAGGCTGTCGCTGTTGCCACCCCTCGCGCCAGACTCCGCCCCGCTGCGGAGATCACCATCGCCCGGACGCGTGCCGCCGACACCTCCCTCCCCCGCTACTCTGCGCTGGAGGCGGATCTGAGCGGCTCCAGCGCTGACGTGCCCGAGTTGCGCCATCAGTTGCTGGCCTGGTGGGAGATCCACGGCCGCCATGCCATCCCCTGGAAGCTGCGCCCCGACGGCAGCCGGCCGGCCGATGGCGAGGCGATCGATCCCTACGGCGTGGTCGTGGCTGAGGTGATGCTGCAGCAGACCCAGCTGGCGGTGATGCTGCCCTACTGGCAGCGCTGGATGGCGTCATTGCCCAGCCTCGTGGCTCTGGCGGCGGCCGGAGAGCAGGACGTGCTGCTGCTCTGGCAGGGCCTGGGGTACTACTCCCGTGCCAGGCGCCTGCAGCAGGGGGCGCGCCAGCTGCTGAAGCTGGCCCCGGTTCCGGGGGCTGCTGCCCTTGATCCTGGTGGGCCCCACGCTGAGGTGGACTGGCCGCGGCAGCTGGAGGGCTGGCTGGAGCTGCCCGGCATCGGCCGCAGCACCGCCGGCAGCATCCTGTCTTCGGCCTTCGATCGGCCTGCGCCGATCCTCGATGGCAACGTGCGACGCGTGTTGGCGCGGCTGGACGCCCGGCCGCTGCCGCCGGCCCGTGACCAGGCCGGCTTCTGGAGGCGCAGCGAACAGCTGCTCGATCCGAGGCGGCCGCGCGCCTTCAATCAGGCTCTGATGGATCTGGGTGCCACCGTCTGCACCCCGCGCCGTCCCGGCTGTGAGTGCTGTCCATGGCGGCGACACTGCGCTGCTTACGCTGCCGGCGACCCCGCTCGATTCCCCGTGAAGGACACCCCCCGCAGCGTGCCGTTTCAGGTGATCGGCGTCGGGGTGGTGCTCAATGATGCCGGCGAGGTGCTGATCGATCAGCGACTCGAGGAGGGGCTGCTGGGCGGGCTGTGGGAGTTTCCCGGTGGCAAGCAGGAGCCCGGTGAGGCGATCGCGGCCACGATCGTGCGCGAGCTGCGCGAGGAGCTGGCGATCGAGGCCGAGGTGGGGGAAGAGCTGATCACCCTGGAGCACGCCTACAGCCACAAGCGGCTGCGTTTCGTCGTGCATCTCTGCCGCTGGA
>CAYNGR010000225.1:0-2217 GCA_964396755.1 uncultured Cyanobium sp.
GCACGACACCAGCCATGGCCCCATCCACCCTGGTTCCGGTGATCCTCTGCGGCGGCACCGGCACGCGCCTGTGGCCCCTCTCGCGCGCCACCTATCCGAAGCAGTACTGGCCGCTGGCGGGCAACGGCGAGGAGACGCTGCTGCAGCAGACCCAGCTGCGCCTCAACGGCCTGGACGGTCTGGCGCCGCCGCTGCTGATCTGCAACGAGGACCACCGCTTCATCGTCGCCGAGCAGATGCGTCAGATCGGCGTGGATCCGGCCGCGATCGTGCTGGAACCGATGGGACGCAACACGGCGCCGGCCGTGGCGGTCGCGGCCCTGCGGGCCGGTGCCGCTGGTGAGGATCCACTGCTGCTGGTGCTCGCCGCCGACCACGTGATCCGTGACGCCGCACGCTTCCGCGCCACGGTGGAGGCTGGGCGAGCGGCTGCCGAGGCCGGCCAGCTGGTGACCTTCGGCATCGTGCCCACCGCACCGGAAACGGGCTACGGCTACATCGAGGCCGCCCAGCCGCTGAAGCCGGCCGGCGGCGACATGGAGGCGATCGGCTCGCCGGTGCCGATCCAGCGCTTCGTGGAGAAGCCCGATCGGGCCACGGCCGAGCAGTTCCTGGCCAGCGGCCGCTTCACCTGGAACAGCGGCATGTTCCTGTTCCGGGCCAGCGCGATCCTGTCCGAGCTGGAGCGCCATGCCCCCCAGGTGGTCAGCGCCTGCCGGAGCGCCCTGGAGCTGGAGGCTACCGATCTGGATTTCCTGCGCCTGGAGCGCGAGGCCTTCTCCCACTGCCCCAACATCGCCATCGACGTGGCGGTGATGGAGAAGACCGAGCACGGCGCGGTGCTGCCGCTGGCGGCGGGCTGGAGCGACGTGGGCAGCTGGAGCGCCCTGTGGGAGACCGCCGACCAGGACGACGATGGCAACGTGCTGCGCGGCCGGGTGATCAGCGAGGACAGCCGCAACTGCTACCTGCGCAGCGAGCACCGGCTGGTGGTGGGGCTCGGCGTGGAGAACCTGGTGGTGGTCGAGACCGACGACGTGGTGCTGGTGGCCCAGCGCGACCGCGCCCAGGATGTGAAAGCGATCGTGGGTCTGCTGGAGCGCTCCGGGGCGCCCGAAAGCAAGGCGCACCGGCGCATCTATCGGCCCTGGGGCTCCTATGACGGCATCACCGAGGGAGACCGCTGGCAGGTCAAGAAGATCATGGTCAATCCCGGTGCCTGCCTGTCGCTGCAGATGCACCACCACCGCGCCGAGCACTGGATCGTGGTGAAGGGCACCGCCCTGGTGGAGCGCGACGGCAAGCAGGAGCTGGTCGGTGAGAACCAGAGCACCTACATCCCGCTGGGCTCCAGGCACCGCCTCTCCAATCCCGGCAAGATCCCTGTGGAGATGATCGAGGTGCAGAGCGGCCCCTACCTGGGCGAGGACGACATCGTCCGCTTCGAGGACCGCTACGGCCGCAGCGACACCCCGGCGCAGGCCGTCAGCAGCGCCGGCCTGAGTGCGCCGCAAGGCTGACCTCCGCCGCCCCAGGGCCGCCAACACCACGCCCGGGGGGCCGACGCAGCACCCCATGCGCCGCAGCCGCAGGCCGGTGGAGCGCGACGACCCCAGCGACTGCGTCGCCTCGACCGCCGGCCTGAGCACCGACGGCCCTGACGCCAAACCGGGCCGCGCCGCAGGACAGACCGGTTCTGCGCCTACGGCCCAGCTCACGACACCAGCCCGGCCGCTGCGGCAAGGCCCGCCGCCTGGTTCACGGCACCCTGCACAGGGACACCGGCTGCCCCTCGCCCCCCGATCCGGACGACAGACGCCTCCGCGGTCCAGGCGTCCCCGACCAGCAGCCCCGCGACTGCCTCAGGGCACTCCGCAGGGAGCAACAGCCCTTGGGCAAGCCGCAGCAAGCGGGGGCTGGAGCCGCGTCCGCGCCACCCCGCCCGCTGAAGCGGCGCACTCGGATCCTCCACACCTGAGGCAGACACCCTCCACCCCGACCACGATTCCGCCTGCCGCTGAGCCCGGCGCCGCAGCCCTCCACCTCGATCGCCCTACCCCTCAAGGAGAGCCAGGCCGCACAGGAGCCGCTCGCCCAACCCCCCGTCCAACTCCGCCGCGCGCAGCGCCACTCACGCCAGGCCACGCAGCCCGACGCCAGCCCCCCCTGCACCTGACACACCACTCCGGGCACCCAACCAAGTCTTCTTCTCCCCAC
>CAYNGR010000225.1:2317-3977 GCA_964396755.1 uncultured Cyanobium sp.
CACACCCCTGTCCCCACCCACCTAGCATGAAGGCATGAAACGGCAGCCTGCATGACGGCATCAGTCAAACGGGTTGGAGCCAGCGGCCAGATCTCCCTGGGAAAGGAATTTGCTGGCCGCACAGTGCTGGTAGAAAGCACGGAACCCGGCGTCTGGGTGATCAAGACCGCCCAAACGATTCCCGATTCGGAGCTTTGGCTCCACCAGCCTGAGGCGGCTGCTCGCCTCGAGAGAGCCCTGGCAGCCATCGACCAGCCGCCCAGCGAGGGCGATCTCGACGCGCTGGAACGGCACCTCCGCACCCAGCCGTGATCCGGCTCGATCTCAACAACCCGGAGTTCCAGTCCAACCTGCTCACCCTGGAGAAGAGCGAAGCCTGGGCCGTGCTGAACACGCTCCGCCTGCTGCAGAGCCTCGACTGGCCACAACTGCAGAGCAGCAAGGGCCTGCGCTGGGAACTGATCCAGAGCCGCAGCGGCCCCCAGGGCCAGCGGCTCCACTCCCTGCGGATCAGCCGCAGCTGCCGCGCCGTGGCCTGGCGCGACGGCGACTGGTTGCGCTTCCTCTCCCTCCACCCCGACCACGATTCCGCCTACCGCTGAGCCCGGCGCCGCAGCCCTCCACCTCGATCGCCCTTCCCCTCAAGGAGCGCCAGGCCGAACCGCTGCCGCACGCCCAACCCCCAGTCCAACCCCGCCGCGCGCAGCGCCACCCACGCCAGGCCACGCAGCCTGACTCCAGGCCCCCTGCGCCTGACACACCACTCCCGACACCCCAGCCAACTCTTCTTCTCCCCACTCTCCGGCAGGGGTATGCGGCTGATGTCAAGGCCGCTCCGCGGCCGCCATCAGCCGCATACCCCTGTCCCCCTATTCCACTGTGACGCTCTTGGCCAGATTGCGCGGCTGATCGACGTCGAGACCGCGATGGGCGGCGATGTGATAGCTGAGCAGCTGCATCGGGATCACCGTCAGCAGTGGGCTGAGCAGCTCATCCACCTGGGGCAACGGCAGCAGCAGATCAAAGAGATGCTCGGTGTCGGGGCAGGCGGGCGCCACGCCCAGCAGCCTGGCGTCTCGGGCCTTGGCCTCCTGGGCATTGGAGAGCACCTTGTCGAACACCGTGCCAGGCACCGCGATCGACACGACTGGGACGCGGGCATCGAGCAGGGCGATCGGCCCATGCTTCATCTCACCGGCGGGATAACCCTCGGCATGGATGTAGCTGATCTCCTTGAGCTTGAGGGCACCCTCCATGGCGATCGGATAGTTGATGCCACGCCCCAGGAAGATCACGTCCTGGGTGTCGGCGAACAGGGGCGCCAGCTCGGCGCAGCGGCGGTCGTGATCCTCCACCAGCTGGGTGAGCAGGGCCGGCAGCGCCCGCAGCTGCTCGACCAGCGCGCGCAGGCGGGACGGATCCGGACCACCGGCCACATGACCGCGGCGCTCGGCGAAGGCGATCGCCAGGCCGTAGAAGGCCAGCAGCTGTCCCAGGAAGGTCTTGGTGGCGGCCACGCCCACCTCGATGCCGGCACCGATGTCGAGGATGTGGGGCACCAGGCGTCCGAGCGAACTCTCCGGCCGGTTGGTGATCCCCAGCAACCGCGGCGCCTGGGCCGGATCGGCGAGGCTGCTGCGGCGCTCCTGCTCCATCGCCA
>CAYNGR010000226.1:0-3967 GCA_964396755.1 uncultured Cyanobium sp.
AGCGAAGCGGTGCTGGACCGGGTGTTCGCGCGCTTCTGCATCGGCAAGTGAGGCGAGCGGCCAGGTGACGTTGCGGGATGGACCCGCAGCGGCCTCAGCGCAGCGTCGCCGGGGCCAGGCACGGGAGCTGACACGAATGTGATGGGGCGGCAGGATTCGTCGCCGCACCGATGCTGCGGTTGTGGCACGGGTTCAGCCACTGATCCTGAATCAATTCAGCATGAAAGGGGCGTCGATGCATGGCGCGCGGCCGTGAGCTGCCGTCTCAGTCAACCCTCAGGGATGAACGCATGAGGTCAGCGGTGGACAGTGCAGATTGCGCGGAACAACAGCGACTCATCGCAGCCAGGAATCAATCGACACCCTGGAAGAAATGGGGCCCCTATCTCAGCGAGAGGCAATGGGGAACAGTGCGTGAGGATTACAGCGACAATGGCGATGCCTGGAATGACTTCACCCACGACCAGGCCCGCTCCCGCGCCTATCACTGGGGAGAGGATGGCCTGGCAGGCATCTGCGATGACCATCAGATCCTCTGCTTCGCATTGGCGCTATGGAATGGCAACGATCCGATCCTCAAAGAACGGGCCTTTGGCCTGACCAACAACGAAGGCAACCACGGCGAGGACGTCAAGGAATACTACTTCTATCTCGACAGCTCGCCGACACATTCATACCTGAAGTCTCTCTACAAGTATCCTCAGGCCGCCTACCCCTACGACGATCTGATTGCCACCAATCGCGGCCGAGATCGCCAGCAGCCCGAATACGAACTTCTGGATACGGGCATTTTTGCTGACGACCGCTACTTCGATGTCACGGTTGAATATGCCAAAGCCGAGGGTCCAGAAGACATTCTGATCCGAATCAGCGTCTGCAACCGTGGCCCTGAGCCCGCCTCGATCCATGTGTTGCCGACCCTCTGGTTCCGCAACACATGGTCCTGGGATGGCGGGGGCCGCAAACCTGTGCTGCGACAGCTGGAGCATCCGGTCCACAGCCTTGTCGAAGCTCACCATGACGATCCACGGTTCCAGACCTGGCTCTGCGACTACTATTTATACTGTGACCAGAAGGTGCCGCTTTTATTCACAGACAACGAAACCAATCACGCCCGCCTGTTCGGTGGCACCAATGCAGGCCCTTATGTCAAAGACGGCATCCATGAGTATCTGGTGCATGGGCAGCTCAACGCCATCAATCCGGCACGGATCGGAACCAAGGTCTCGCCTCACTATCACCTGAACATCGCCGCCGGAGCGACCCAGGTGCTGCGCCTGCGATTGACGCGCAGCAGACCGGAACAGCTGGCGATGCCCTTCGCGGGCTTTGATGCCGTTGTCGAGACGCGGATCGCGGAAACCGATGCCTTCTACGATCGAATCACACCAGCAAAGCTGAAGAGCCAGGATCCGGCGCGGGCGACACTAATGCGTCAGGCCCTGGCAGGCATGCTGTGGAGCAAGCAATACTTCTACTACGACGTTGATCTGTGGCTGGAAGAGCACCACGTCGACATCTGGTCGGGCAGCGAGAGACGCAGGAAGATCCGCAATGGAGACTGGTTCCATACCTATTGCGATGACATCATCTCGATGCCGGACAAGTGGGAGTACCCCTGGTTTGCCGCCTGGGATCTGGCCTTCCACATGCTGCCCCTGTCGATCGTGGATTCCGACTTTGCCAAAGCACAGTTGGATCTGATGCTGCGCAACGACTACCTGCATCCCAATGGCCAGATCCCAGCCTATGAATGGAATTTCGGGGATGTGAACCCACCCGTGCATGCCTGGTCAACCATGCAGATCTATCTCATGGACAAGGCTCGCAACGACGGCCAGGGAGACGTTGACTTTCTCAAATATGCCTTCTCCAAACTGCTGGTGAACTTCACCTGGTGGCTCAACCGCAAGGATCGGTACGGCAACAATGTGTTCGAAGGCGGCTTCCTGGGTCTCGACAATATCGGCGTGTTTGATCGCAGCTCCCCCCTGCCGATGGGCGGATCACTGGAGCAAGCGGATGCCACCGCCTGGATGGTGGTGTTCAGCCAGCAGATGCTGCGCATTGCCGTCGAGCTTTCCGTGCATGATGCACTCTATGAGGAATATGTGAGCAAGTTTTTTGAGCACACCATGTGGATCTCTGGAGCCATGGATCGCATGGGAACTCACGGCGATGAAATGTGGGATGAAGATGATGGCTTTTTCTATGATGTGGTTCGCCTGCCGGATGGCTGCGCGTTCCGGCTGCGGGTGCGATCCATGGTCGGCCTGTTGCCGCTGGCGGCCGTGGCGATCTTTGAGAAAGACGAGCTGGAGAAACTGACGACATTTCGCCAGCGGGCCCAGGACTTCTATCGTCGCCATGGCGATCTCTGCAGCAACCTGCACATGCCGAGTCGACCAGGGATGGCGGGTCGGCGGATGCTGTCTGTGTTCACGGAGTCGAAATTGAGGCGGGTTCTGGCACGGATGCTGGATGAGGATGAGTTTCTCAGCGACTACGGGATTCGATCGCTGTCGCGAGTCCACAAGGAGCATCCATTCAGCTTTGACTATCAAGGCCAGCAGTTCCGCGTCGACTATCAGCCGGGCGACGCGACATCGGCGATGTTTGGGGGCAATTCCAACTGGCGCGGACCGATCTGGATGCCGGTCAACTTCATTCTCATTCGGGCGCTGATGACGCTCTATGCCTACTACGGGGAGGACTTCAGGATTGAATGTCCAACCGGATCAGGACAGCTGATGAGCCTGTTCGAAGTGGCCCAGGATCTCAGCGATCGCCTCGTCCGCATCTTCCTGCCGGATGAGCACGGAAGGCGTCCGGTCCATGGCAACAGTGAAACGTTTCAGAGCGATCCGCACTGGCGAAACCATGTGCTGTTCTATGAATATTTCAACGGCGACACGGGTGCGGGCCTGGGCGCCAGCCACCAGACCGGATGGACGGGTTGCATCGCTCGGATTCTGCAGATTTCCGGGGATGTGAGCCGGGAGATGCTCACGGCCGTCCATGCGGAGATGGGCGCCATCCGCAAGACGGTCGGCAAGTAGGGGCCACCCTGTCGGCACTCCCTCCGCCGCCTGGATCGCGGGGCTGTTGGGGGGTGGCCCACCAGCAGGGAGGCGGGCTGCCCGATGGAGGCGAGGTGGTCCTGCCGCGGGAGCCATGAGGTGTCGACCTCAACAAGGCGGCTGGCCTGGACCGGGAGAGCGGCGGCACAACGGGAGGTGGATGGATCAGGTTGGGCCTGAACCGATCCGGCCTGTGCTTGCGGGACGGCTCAGCCACGATCCCGAGCTCCTCGACCCGCTTCAGCATCCGGGTCACACCGTGTCCCTGCCAGCACCTGGCGCTGATCCCGTTCGCAGCCACCAGGCCTGAAGCGACCGCACCTTCACCGACCCGGCCTCAGCCTCGACTCAGTCCTTCCGCGGCAGGCGGGCACCGCCGCGCCGCTCCAGCAGACCGCTGATCAGCAGGATCAGCGCCATCGCCGCATAGCCCTGCGCCCAGGGGCGGCCCACACCCCAGCCCAGTCGCAGCACGGTGTCGGCCGGGCTGAACTGCCAGCCATGGATCACCCCGAACCAGGCCAGCCCAGCGGCGCACGCCGCCACCGCCGCCGCCGCCAGCAGGCGGAACTCGATCACATAGACGAGCATTGCCGCCAGCAACATGGCGGTGACGATCACCCCCTGCTCCAGGGCGAAGGCCCCCACGGCCCAGACATCGGCCTGCTGCAGCGGCGCCAGCAGCCAGGGTCCGAAGGGGCGACCCCCCGGCGACGCCGCCGCCAGCCTCAGGCCCGCCTTCAGCATCGCCGCGCCCCAGGCCGCCAGACCGGGCAGCAGGCCCAGGACCACCGCCGGTGCCTGCCGCAGCGGCGTCACCTGAAACGCCTGAGCGGCGATCACCAGGCCGATGTAGAGCACGATCGCCATGCCCGCCTCGATCGGCA
>CAYNGR010000227.1:0-3943 GCA_964396755.1 uncultured Cyanobium sp.
TCATCGCCGAGAAGCTGGTGGCGGGGCTTGAGGCACATGGCGGCTCGATCCGCTACAAGGCCCGCGTCACCGACGTGCTGCTCGAAGGCCAGGGCCCCACCGCCCGCGCCGTCGGGGTGAAGCTGGCCAGCGGCGAGATCCTGCAGGCCCGCCGGGTGGTCAGCAACGCCACGCGCTGGGACACCTTCGCCGGCGATCCCGGCAGTGAGGGGGCTGTGGCCCGTCCGCTGGTGGACGCCGAGCACACGCCGACAGCCGAGCGCCGCTGGCGGCGCCGCTACCGCCCCTCCGCCTCCTTCCTGTCGCTGCATCTGGGCATCGATGCCGCCGTGGTGCCCGACGGCTTTCACTGTCATCACCTGCTGCTGGAGGACTGGCAGGAGATGGAGGCCGAGCAGGGGGTGGTGTTCGTGTCGATGCCGACCTTGCTCGACCCCTCGCTGGCGCCTCAGGGACGGCACATCCTGCACACCTTCACCCCCAGCTCCAACGAGGCGTGGCGCGATCTCACCCCGGCGGCTTACAAGGCCAAGAAGCAGGCCGATGCCGACCGGCTGATCGCCCGGCTTGAAGCGATCCTGCCCGGTCTCTCGGGCGCCATCCGCCACCGCGAGGTGGGCACGCCGCGCAGCCACCGCCGCTATCTGGGCCGCATGGGCGGCAGCTACGGGCCGATCCCGGCGATGCGCCTGCCAGGCCTGCTGCCGATGCCGTTCAACCGCACCGGAGTGAGTCATCTCTACTGTGTCGGCGATTCCTGCTTCCCCGGTCAGGGCCTCAATGCGGTGGCCTTCAGCGGCTTCGCCTGTGCCCATCGCATCGGGGCGGATCTGGGCCTCAATCCCTGGGCGCTGCCGGATTGAAGCGGCGGATCCCTGGGAGGGGATCGGCGGGTCTGTCTGAAGAGCGCCTCAGGCCGGCATCACCGCCTCAGCGAGCACTGCCACTCAGCTGGCCCCCAGATCGGCGACGATCGTTCTGAGCCCTCGCACCACGAACTCCACGCCGATCGCCAGCGTGAACAGGCCCATGATGCGGGTGAAGATCATCAGACCCAGGGGTCCGAGCCGCTGCATCACGGTGCTGGCGAAGCGGAACACCACGGCGTTGATCAGCACCAGCAGCACGATCGCCACCAGCAGGCTGGCGCTGGTCTGACTGCGGGCGGCGCTGTTGGCGAACAGGACCACCGCGGAAAAGGTCCCGGCTCCCACCGTCAATGGGATGCCGATCGGCACCACGGCATTGGTCAGCGCCTGGTGCCATTCGCCGGTCTCGGGTTCATCCGGTGCCTGCCCGGCGAACGTCAGATCGGCTCCCGGACGGGCCGCCGGGCCCCGGCCCATCATCTCCAGCCCCAGCAGTCCGAGCAGCAGGCCACCGGCGATCTGAAAGCTGCTGATCGAGATCCCGAACACGCGCAGCACCGCCAGGCCGCAGGTCATGAACAGCAGCAGGAACACCAGGCAGACGGCGCTGGTGTTGAGGATCACGCGCCACAGCCGTCGCCGCGGCATGCCGCGCGTCTGATCGAGGAAGGCCCCCAGCGCCGGGATGTTGTTGCCGATCGCCAGCAGACCCAGGAGGTAGTGCTGGATGTGCGCCAGGTCCATCGCGTCGCGTTGTTGGTGTCAGTGGTGAAAGGAGCCGGCCCGGCCCATGGCCGTTGGCATCGGACCGTCGAGGCTCTCGAACCAGCCCACGGCCCGTTCGATGTCATCGAGCAGCAGATCGGCCATGTCGCGGCTGAAGCCGGCCCGCACCACGACGCGCAACACGGCGATGTCCTGGCAGTCGGCGGGCAGGGTGTAGGCGGGCACCAGCCAGCCCCGCTCGCGCAGCTTCTCCGACAGGTGGAACACGCTCCAGTTCGTCACACCCGGCTCAAGAGCCACGGCGAACACCGGCAGCTGCCCGGCGGGATGACTGAGCAGGCGCAGGGGCGCCATGGCGGCGATGCCATCGGCCAGGTGGCAGGCGATCGCCTCGAGGGTGGCCATCCGCTGCTGGAACCCTTCCCGACCCAGGTGCAGAAAATTGAAGTACTGGCCCACCACCTGGGCGCCGGGCCGGGAGAAGTTCATGCCGATCGTCGGCATCTCACCGCCCAGGTAGTTGACGTTGAAGCGCAGTTCCTGGGGCAGCAGATCCGTGTCGCGCCACAGGCACCAGCCGACGCCGGGAAGCACGCCGCCGTACTTGTGACCGCTGCTGTTGATCGACACCACCCTCGGCAGACGGAAATCCCAGGCCAGATCAGGACTGTTGAACGGCGCCACGAAGCCGCCCGAGGCGGCGTCCACGTGGATGGGAAGATCCAGGCCGCTGCGTCGCTGCAGATCGTCGAGGCCCTGATGCAGCTCGGCGATCGGTTCGTAGCTGCCATCGAAGGTGCTGCCCAGGATGCCGACCACTCCGATCGTGTTCTCATCGCACAGGCCGATCGCCTCCGGCACTCCCAGGTGCAGCCGCTGCGGCGTGATCGGCACCAGGCGCGGCTCGACATCGAAGTAGGCGCAGAACTTATCCCAGCAGATCTGGGTGTTGATGCCCATCACCAGATTGGGGCGGCTGGCATCGAGCCCGGCGGCGAGGCGGCGCTGCCGCCAGTGCCACTTCATCACCAGGCCGCCGAGCATGCAGGCTTCGCTCGAACCGGTGGTGGATGTGCCGACGACCCGCTCGGCGTCGGGGGCGTTCCAGAGGTTGGCGAGGATGCGGATGCAGCGCTCCTCGAGTTCCGCTGTCTGCGGATATTCGTCCTTGTCGATGATGTTCTTGTCGGCGCACTCCTCCATCAGCCGCCGGGCCTGCGGCTCCATCCAGGTGCCCACGAACGTCGCCAGATTGAGACGCGAGTTGCCATCCAGCATCAGGTGATCGTGGATCAGCTCGTAGGTCAGATCAGCCTGCAGTCCCTGCTGCGGCAGGCGATCCCTGGGAATCTCGGCGGGCAGGCTGGCTGCTGCCAGACGGGCGCTGAACTCGGCGTTCACCCCCAGGGTTTCGGCGCGGCGCTGCGAGGGCATCGGTGCTGGTCGGGATGGGGGCTCATTAAAGGCCAGCCCTGCACTCCTGCCCGCTCTGCGTCGACCCCGGCAGGCCACGGCCTGGCCCGCGGCCGCCTGCCGCCTGGGGTGGGGATCTCCCTCCCGGATGGGTTCACGGACCGCCCCGCTCGTCCATAGGCTGGGCACCGTGTTGCCCTGGCTGATGAGCGCCGCTCCCCTCCCCGGTTCTGAAGACCTGGCCCGCTATCTCGAGCAGCGTGGCGAACTGGGCAAACCCTGGATGTGGCATCTGCTGCGGCTCACCAAATTGCAGGAGGCCAAGGACAGCATGGATCCCCAGCAGTTCATCGAAGAGCTGCAACAGGCCCACGCCGATCTGATGCGTCTGGGTGAGTTCTGGAAGGGCCGCGAGGCCGAGGTGTTCAGCGGTCAGTACCGGCCCTCCGAGTTGATCGAGCCGCTGCCCGGTTCAGCTGAGGATCGATGAGTCAGACCCACACCTATCGGATGGCTCCGCTGATCCGGGGCACGCTGGTGCTGCTCTATCTGGTGCTGGTGCTGCCGCTCGCTCCGCTGGCCCCGCCTGAGCTGCGGCCGGCGCTGCTGGTGGCGCTTCCGATCGGTCTGGCTCTGGTGCTGGCGATCAGCTCCGAGCAGGTGCAGCTGGAGGAGGGGGTGATCCGAGTCAGCTATCCGAACTGGTGTGGCTGGCTGGTGCGCCGCGGCTGGCAGCTGTCCTGGGATGCCGTGACAGCGCTCACGCCGGTTGCCACCAGTCAGGGTGGTCGGGTCTTCTATCTGCGCTCCCGCGATGGCGGCGCCTATCTGCTGCCCCAGCGGGTCGAGCGGTTCGAGCAGTTCCTGGCCGAGTTCGGCCGTCTCAGCGGCGTCGACACCAGTGGCATCGGCCGCATTTCCCCGCCGTGGACCTA
>CAYNGR010000228.1:0-3918 GCA_964396755.1 uncultured Cyanobium sp.
TTAATACAACGAAAGATGCAAGTGTAGGTGCAGAAAACTTTATATTTGCTTCAACTGCAAGTTCAGCAAATTTATATGTTGGTGTATACGATGACCCTAACTTTACAACTGATGTTGAAGTAAGAATAACAGCTGATAGTGGTGGAATATCATTTAACGATTGGGATAATGTAGATGGTGCATATGAAAGTTGGTTAACTTTAGCACCTAATGTTGGAACTAATCCAATACCTGCATTTACAAGAGGATTAAGTGTAACAGGTAGCACAAACATACAAAACTTAACTGCATCTTTACAACAAGGATATGTTTGGGTAGGTAATGCAAGTGGTAGAACAACGACAGTAGCAACTTCATCATTTGGTGGTGGAGGTGCATCATTCCCTTATTCAGGTAGTGTTGAAATTACAGGTAGTGTTAAAGTAAAACCATTCACATTGACAGTAAGTGCAAATACTGCATCAATTAATATGAATGAAAGTAATTACTTCATCTTAAACTTACCAACATCATCAACAACACATGTTGCATTTACAAATATTATTCCAGGTGAGTCTATTAACTTATTAGTATCACAATCTGCAACTGCAGCAACTGGAAGTATTGCATTTGCACCAAATATCTATTTCCCTAATGGTTCGGACTATCAAGCAACTTCAACAGGTAGTGCAAGAGATATTGTATCGTTTATTACATTTAATGCAAATGAAATTTACGCAACACAAATTAAAAACTTATATTAATGTTTACACCAGTATTAAGAGGTAATCCAATTATTGATAGTAGTTTACAAGTGTATTATGATTTTGGTGACCCACAATCATACATACCAAATTTTGGAACAACGGTCAGAGATTTAGGCCCTTATGCTACAACTGGTAGTTTAGTTGGTGGACCTGTGTATAGAACTGATTTTGGTGGATGTGTTCAATTTGATGGAGTAGATGATAATATTACATATCAGGGTGCATTTTCTGCATCATTTACAACTATTGTTGCTGTTTGTCCAAGTTTAAATACTGCACCAAGCACAGCATGGTCAAATGATGATGGTGGATTTCCAGGATATAGACCGGCAACTAATGGAATTGTTGATGCTGTGCAATCAACTGATGGAATGATTGCAGTTTTATGGTATGGTAGCACACCAATAACCATTCCTGGAAATAGTTGGTTTACACCTGGAAACTTTGCTGCACTCTCAAGTTTTGCAAATTGTTCAGGATTTACAACAAATGGTTCAAATAGTCATAAAAGATATCAAAATGGATTTTTGAAAGCAACAAGCACAAATAACTATCCAAGGGGTGCAAGTGCAATTGGAACAATCAATGTTGGTAGAGACCCGGTGTTGACTCGTTATCCAATAGCTAGATTAGTAGCATATATGCATTATAATAGAGAGTTATCAGAAACTGAAGTTGTGCAAAATCATCAATATTTTTTAAATAGATTTGCAGGTAAAGTGGCAAACAGAGCAGTGTAAATAAATCATTATGATAATTAAAGAACAAAAATATATAATATTATCTGCAGATATGATAAATGGAATTGATTGGACACAAACCTATCAAACACCTGATACTGCAAGATTTTCTGTTGATGGAACACAATTTGTAATATCAATACCAGAAGATAGTGATTATCTTTCTGATATGGAATGGAAAACTGCTGAAGAAGTTTACGAAATAGTATCTACTGATGAGTTCTCTGGTGTAAGACCATCAAATCAATAAATTAAATAAAAAATAACTATAATTTTAAAAAACATTGTTATTACAATATAAACAAAAAGATATGAACGCAAAAAAAGTATTAAATAAGATTGTTGAGTTTTTATCAGCAGAAGAAGTTGAATTAACTTACGCTAAATTAGCAGACGGAACAATCGTAGAAAGTCCAACCTTTGATGTAGGTGAAGACTTATTTGTAGTTTCTGAAGATGGAACTAAATCTCCAGCACCTAATGGTATGCATGACTTAATGTTAAAGGATACAGAGGGTAACGAAAACTTAATCAAAGTAAGAACTGAAGATGGTAAAATCGTTGAAAGAGAGAATGTAGAAATGGCTGATGAAAAAGTAAAAGATATCCCACAAGAGGGAACTTATACTGAAGATGACAAGATGCCAGATGTTCCAGGTCAAATTGAAAAAGGAACTTTGAAAGCAGCAGAAGAAACTGAAGAGGTAGAAAAATTACCTGAAAGTGAAGATGCTGAATTAAAGCCTGAAGATGAAAAACCTGAAATTGAAATTGAATTAGGTAAGAAGATGGAAGAAATGGCTTACAGAATTGAAGAAATGGAAAAGAAAATGGCTAAGATGGAAGCAATGATGCCTCCAGTAGACCAGACAGTTAATGAAGAAGTTGCAATGGAAGAAGAAGAGTTACCAAAATTAGATGGTGCTCCAATTGATGAAGCAACTAAATTATCAACTGAATTAAACAGAAAAAATTATGGTAAGAAATCAAAAGATGCACAATCTTCTTTCTTATCTAAACTTTATAAATAAAAATTATTAAAATCATTTAAAATGAAAGCAAAACAAAATTTCGCATTGCCAACAATTACTTCTACCTATGCAGGTGAAGCAGCTTCTGGATATATCGCAGCAGCGTTGTTAAGTGCAAACACTTTGGATAAGAAGCTTGTTACTATCATGCCAAACGTGAAGTATAAGTCAGTAATCCAAAAATTAGACGTGAGTGGTATCGTTCAAGATGCATCATGTGATTTCGTAACTTCAGGTAGCGTAGCTATTTCTGAGCAAGTATTAACTCCAAAAGAATTACAAGTTAACTTACTATTATGTAAGCAAGAATTTGTAGACTCATGGGAAGCTTTACAATTAGGTTTCTCTGCTTTTGATGAAATTCCAAAGAACTTCAACGACTTTTTAATCTCTTATGTAGGTGGTAAAGTAGCAGAAGCAACTGAAACTGCAATCTGGCAAGGTAATAACGCAACTAACGGTCAATTCGGTGGTTTCCAAACAGCATTCTCTGCATCTATTGCAGCAGGTGGTGCAGGTGCGGTATTAGCAGCTAAGTCTGGTAGTATTGTTATCTCTGGTAGTGTAACTGCAGCGAATGTATTAGATAAATTAAATTCAGTTGTAAACACTATTCCTGACACAGTATATGGTAAGCCTGATGTATTGTTGTATGTATCTACTGATGTAGCAAAAGCATACCAACAAGCTTTAGCAGGTGGTGCTATCGGTGCAAACGGATGGAACAACCAAATGAACGTGGGTGAGAAGCCATTCAACTTCAATGGTATTGAGATTGTATGGTGTCCAGGTATGAGTTCTTCTAAAATCGTTGCAGCTCAAAAATCAAACTTATTCTTCGGAACTGGTTTGTTATCTGACTACAATGAAGTTAAGGTAATTGACATGGCTAACATTGATGGTTCTCAAAATTACAGAATTGTAATGAGATACACAGGTGGAACGCAATTCGGTATTGGTCAAGATATCGTATACTACGGAGCTTACTAATAAAAACTAATTAAAGGGTGGGTCTCAACACCCACCTTTTTTAATAACAAAACTTAAAATTAAAATATATGCCTTGTTCATTAACTCTAGGAAGACAGGAAGTATGTAAAGAAAGCATCGGTGGTTTACAGGGTGTTTACTTTATTAACTATGTAACCGGGTCTTTCACAGAAACAGCAGCTCAAACAGCAACTCCTTCAGGATTGTTGACAGGTGTTCCTTCTGGCTCAATTTTGTATTACTACGAATTGAAAGGAACTAGTGCATATACTGAAACTGTCAATACTTCAAGAGAGAACGGAACTACATTCTTTTCACAAGAATTAACTCTAAACTTGAAGAAGTTAACAAACGAAATGACTACTCAATTAAAGCTTATGGCTTATGGTAGACCTCAAATTATCGTTTGGA
>CAYNGR010000229.1:0-3902 GCA_964396755.1 uncultured Cyanobium sp.
AGAACTGCTGCCAACCCGAAGCGCCGGAGCGCTGCTGGAGAGTGGCGGTCATGAGTGCGGGGTAGGGGTGCCCGAATGGGCGGGTAAAAATGCACGGCTGTGCCGGCCCTTTCAATGTAACGGATGTTTGCGGGGCAACGCGCCCACAGGCCCATCAGGCCCGGCAATGGTGCCGATCAGCCCCGCTGATCACCCGCATCCGAACTGGGATCCGCGCCCACCTGGCGCCGGCGGCCGACTCTCCGGGTCTCGGCAGACAGGCCAACCCCAGGGCCGGCACCCGGCAGTCGCCGGTAGCGCAGACAGGGGATCCATCGACGCGGCAAGCCTTCAGCCCAAGCCAACGGGGCTCGGAGACGGAACACCCGATGGAGCCACCCGGGCAACAGCAGCAGCTCCTCCCGGCCAGCGGCGCAGACAACCAACGCCAACGCGACAGGAGGCGGCGCCGACACCCGCCACCATGGACAACAAGAAATCCAGAAAAGTCTCAATGCCGCATCATCAACGCTGCAGACAAGAAGCAGCACGAAGCAACGATCAGCAACTCCTGTCTGTCGGCACTAGATATGCATCACGCTGATCAATCAACACTGATCTGCATAAGCTATCAGCGTTCGGTAGCAACGCGGTCCCGATCTGCCCTGCAACAGGTGCAGATCAATCGGAGTGACCGGGTGATGCCCAGTCGCGCCCCTGGATGAGCTGTCCTACCGGCATCCATCCGCCATTTTTCCCGGTCCCATGAACGAACGCATGCGCGTGATGCAGCGACAACCGCGTCGCATTTCGATCACGCTCAGCTACCAGGTGCACGAGGCCCTGCTCAGCCGCTCCGAGGAAGAGGGACGCTCCCTGTCCAATCTCTGCGCCTTCCTGCTGGAGGAGGCCCTGCGCGATGCCTCGCGACTGATGATCGACACCAAGAGTCCAGCCTTGAGGCCAACCCTGTCGATGGGCGACGGTCATCTGGCTGGCCGCCGCGACAGTGCCGGCGAACACTGGCGGCATCGGCCCTGAGCCATCTGCAGGCCGAGAGCTCCGGCAGGCGGCAGCCACGCTGCAGCCGGAGCCAGCCCCGTCATAAGGTTGCAGCTGGGCACCAGCCCTGGCCTGAAATTGGCGGCAGGCGCGGATCAGAGACGTCCAGGCCGAGGACGGCAGACGGCCCATTCGTCAGCCACTCCTGTGCGCCGACGCGATCCTGCAACCGGAATCGGGCGGCGCGATCGGCTCAGCCGGTCTGCAGACGTTTGTAGAGCTTGCGCAGGGCATGCTTCTCAAGCCACTGCGCCTGACTCTTCTTCAGACCCAGCAGGGCAGCCACCTGGGCGAAGGAATACTCTCGCTCACCGTTGAAGCGCAGTTCCAGCACGCGTCGCTCCTCCGGCTTGAGCTCGCGCAGGTGGCGATGCAGCCAGTCGTAGGTTTCCTCGGCCACCGGTCCATCATCGCCGCGAATCAGATCCAGCAGCGTCTGATCGCCGTCATGGCTGTTGGCGTAGACCTGATCGAGCGACACCATGTGGCTGATGTGATGGATGCGCAGCACCTCTTCGAGACGCTGCACCGTCAACCCCAGCCTTGCCGCGGTGCGCTCCAGACTGCACGGCCGCGAGTCAAGGGCGCGCTGCTCCTGAGCACGGCGGGCCAGCAGGTTGATCTCGGGAGGAACCCGGATCGCCTGACCGCGCTCCTTGATATGCCGACTGACCGACTGGCGGATCCACCAGTAGCCATAGGTGGAGAACTTGTAGCCGCGGCTGGGATCGAATCCCTGCACGGCACGGATCAGGCCGAGGCTGCCTGCCTGAATCAGATCAAGCATCTCGATCTGGGCCTGAGCGGCCATGGATTGGTAGCGCTTGCAGATCGAGACCACCAGGCGCAGATTGCCCTCCACCATGCGATCGAGAGCACGTCGGCCACGGCGCTGCAGCGTGGCCGGCGGCTCAGGATGCGTCTGCCACTGCTGAATGATCGTGGCCAGATGGACTTCCTCAGACGCCGTCAGCAGAGGGATACGGCTGATGGCGTGCATGTAATCACTGAGAGCATCGCCCATGGTCAACTGCACTGTGCAGGCGATCACGATTGTCCGAGGGATATCTTTGTGGGCGTGAGCAGCACACCGAATCTGCACCGCGGCTGCTGCAAGTCCTGACGCCAGATGGGGATTCCGTGGCATTCGCTGAGCCGTTCTACGGCAAATCAGCCACCAGTCGGATGGATCCGGCTCAGCCCTGGACATCCATCGTCATGCGTCTATGAGTCGCTGCTGACGCAGCGGCTGCAGCGAGACTGCAGCATTCACCCTGTCTTCATCCCGGCCCACGATCCATAACCTGACCTCAGCGGGAACCCACATCTCGCCAGATTGCTGCTCAACAACCAATGGCGACTTCAACCCACCGTCGCGAACGGACGCGACGGCGAGGCCTCTGTTTGGCACCCGCGATCCCGATCGATGTGACGCCAGCGGCACTGACCCTGCGGCTTCCCAATCAGGCGCACCCACGCGAAGCGGGCCGCGGGCGTGCGGCTCTCAGACATCACCAGGACTCCAGCGGTGATCGACAACCTCTCGCCCTCGCAGTGGCGGGCGGGCCGAACATTCGTGGCACGATCCCGACAGCCTCACAAGCTGAGATCCACGCAAAGACGCCCTGTTGCCAGGCGTTCGGAACCAGCCTGATCAGCGATCTGCCTGCAGACGCTGTTGCTCAGCACCTCAGGTTGCTGCGCGTCACCCATCAGGAAGCACACAGCAGGACTCCCGCAACGACCTGGTTCGACGCAGGCCTCAACACTCGCAAAGATCGCCGAATCCGCCGCCTTCGGGTTGCTGACGTCTGGAGGTCGCGGCGCGCCACCGACAGAAGCCTCGCCCACCAGATCCGCCCCAACGGCGTTCTGTGCAAGGGCGGCAGCGTGGTGGACAACAGCCTCAGCATCGAGCGGACGCCGCAGGACCCGGCGCCGCTCGCGCCAGGCCATCAACGCCTGTGGTCCATGTTCTGCCGCGCCGCCCAGCGATGAATCACCCCGATCCGACGCGCTTCATGCCTGTCAATCCGCTGGATGGCTCCGTGGCCCGCCTGCTGCGGGGCGCCGCGCTGGTGCTGGCGCTGCTGTTCCTGCTGCGGGTGCTGCTGACGCTGCCACCGCTGCGCTCCGGGCTCCTGGCATGGCTGTTGCGCCTCTGCGAGGCGATGGTGACCCAGGCGCCGCTCGCCGTCCTGGTGGTCTGCCTGATCGGCCTGTCGCTGCTGATCGATGAGGAAGGCCGCTCCACCCGTCGCCTCGCCGGGGTCCTGCGCGCCGCCGCCGTGCCGGTGGCCCTGACCTATCTGCTGCTGATTCCTCTGTACGGAACCGCCCAGTGGTGGCGCTCCCGCGCCGAGGCCACGGCCCTGCGCCAGGGCCTGCAATCCAGCCTGCAGCAGCTGCGCAGCACCCGCACTCAGGTGCAGCAGGCCTCCTCCTCCGAACAGCTGGTCCAGATCTGGGCAGGCCTGCCGGCAGGCTCGCCGCCCTTGACACGCTTCGGTTCCACCCCTGGGCAACAGCGCACGGGCCTGGTGCGCTTTCTCGATCAGGTCAGCAACGTGGTTCGGGTTCGCCTCAACGGCATCGAGCAACGCCTGCTGATGGCGGTGATGCGCAACACCGTCGTCTATTCCCTTGCCTGTTTGGGACTGGCCGCCCTGTTTTATCAGTCGTCCCGGCTGGAGCTGCCCTCCCGCCGGGGTCTGCACCTGGCGGCAGCTGAACCGCCGCGGCGGCGGTGGCTGGAGCGCAGCGATCCCCTCGACCATGAATGGGAACGGCTGCTCAGAGACAGCGGCGCTGCCGGCGCGGATGAGCTGAGCGAGGAGACCGGCGCCGCCGCCGATTCTCCT
>CAYNGR010000230.1:0-3901 GCA_964396755.1 uncultured Cyanobium sp.
CGGCGCCGTCCGCAAGGGCGTGGCCGATGGCAAGAAGCACCTCGTCAAGGTGCCGCTCACCCGCACCAGCTCCATCCCCACCCTCAGCAACGGCCGCGATGGCGCCGCCAGCGTCCTGATCCGCCCGGCCGCCCCCGGTACCGGTGTGATCGCCGGCGGTTCGATCCGCACGGTGCTTGAGCTGGCCGGGATCAAGAACGTTCTCGCCAAGCGCCTCGGCTCCAAGACGCCGCTCAACAACGCCCGCGCCGCCATGGAAGCCCTGGCAGCCCTGCGCACCCACAAGGAGACCGCCAAGGAGCGGGGCATCTCCCTCGAGCAGATCTACTCCTGAGGACCCCGATGACATCCTTCTCTCTCAACACGCTCCAGTCCCAGCCGGGTGCCCGGCGCCGCAAGACCCGCAAGGGTCGCGGCATCGCCGCCGGTCAGGGCGCCAGCTGCGGTTTCGGCATGCGGGGTCAGAAGTCCCGCTCGGGTCGTCCCACCCGCCCCGGTTTCGAGGGCGGCCAGATGCCCCTCTACCGCCGGGTGCCGAAGCTCAAGCATTTCCCCCTGGTCAACCCCACCACCTACACGGTGATCAACGTGGGTCGGCTGTCCGAGCTCAAGGCCGGCAGCACCGTCAACCTCACCTCCCTGGTTGAGGCCGGCCTGCTGACCAAGCCAGCTGCCGATCAGCCGCTCAAGATCCTCGGCAGCGGCGACCTCAAGGTGAAGCTCACCGTCCAGGCTGACGCCTTCAGTGACGCGGCCCGCCAGAAGATCGAGGCCGCCGGCGGCACCTGCGAGACCCCGGTCTGAGGCCCTCGCCAGCCTTGAACCCCTAAGGTTCGGAGCCGTCTGCCCCCGTCCCGGTCGGCAGGCGGTTCTTTTCGTGTTCAGGCCCGGACCAGCGGGCCACTCCCTTCCTCCCTTACACCCCCATGGTCGTCAGCAGGGGGCGCAATCCAAGCGCCGCTGAAATCCTCAGCCAGCTGTTCCAGGCCAAGACACTGCGGGACCGGGTGCTCACCACCCTGGGCCTGCTGATGCTGGTGCGGCTGGGGATCTACATCCCCGTACCCGGCATCGATCGGGTCGCCTTCCAGGACTTCCTGTCCCGCGGCGGCCAGCTGATCGGTTTCCTCGACATCTTCACCGGCGGCGGTCTGTCGACGCTGGGCGTGTTCGCCCTGGGGATCCTGCCGTTCATCAACGCCTCGATCATCCTGCAGCTGCTCACCGCGGCCCTGCCCCAGCTCGAGGATCTGCAGAAGAACGAGGGCGAGGCGGGGCGCCGCAAGATCGCCCAGATCACCCGCTATGTGGCGCTCGGCTGGGGCATCCTGCAGAGCATCGTGTTCGCGCTGATCCTGCGCCAGTACGCCCTGCCGGGTCTGCCGGAGTGGTTGTTCGTGGTGCAGACCGCCCTTGCCCTGGTGACGGGCTCGATGGTGGTCATGTGGATCAGCGAGGTGATCACCGAGCGCGGCATCGGCCAGGGCGCTTCCCTGGTGATCTTCATCAACATCGTCGCCACCCTGCCCAAGGCTCTGGGTTCGACCATCCAGCTGGCTCAGACCGGCGACCGCAGCACCGTCGGCGGCATCGTCGTGCTGGTGCTGGTGTTCCTGGTGACGATCGTCGGCATCATCTTCGTCCAGGAGGGCAGCCGCCGCATTCCGATCGTCAGCGCCAAGCGCCAGGTCGGCGGCTCCGGCATGCTCAGCTCGCGCCAGAGCTACCTGCCACTGAAGCTCAACGCCGGCGGCGTGATGCCGATCATCTTCGCCTCAGCGGTGGTCTTCCTGCCGCTGACGATCGCCAACCTGACCCGCAGCACCTGGCTGATCAAGGTCGCGGGCTACCTCAGCCCCAACAGCAGCACCCCCTGGCTGTATGCCCTGGTGTTCTTCGCCCTGATCCTGGGCTTCGGCTTCTTCTACGCCTCGCTGACGGTCAATCCGGTCGACATCGCCACCAACCTCAAGCGCGGCGGCGTGGCGATTCCGGGCGTGCGGCCAGGTTCCGCCACAGCCGACTATCTAAGCGGTGTGCAGAACCGTCTCACCCTGCTCGGCGGCCTCTTCCTCGGCGCCGTGGCGATCATCCCCTCGGCGGTCGAGGGAGCCACCCAGGTGCGCACCTTTCAGGGCCTGGGAGCCACCTCCCTGCTGATCCTGGTGGGCGTCGCCATTGACACGGCCAAGCAGGTGCAGACCTACGTGATCTCCCAGCGTTACGAGGGCATGGTGCGGCAGTGACCGCAGCCTTCTTCGCAGCGCCAGACCTTCACCCCCCTTTGCCATGAAGCAACGACTCCTCTTTCTCGGTCCACCGGGCGCCGGCAAGGGCACCCAGGCACAGCGCCTGGCCGCCTCCCAGAACCTGATGCACCTGTCCACCGGTGATCTGCTGCGTGCCGAAGTTCAGGCCGGCAGTGAGCTGGGACGCCAGGCCGAGGCTGTGATGGCCCGCGGCGAGCTGGTCAGCGATGAACTGGTGCTGGCGATCGTGCGCTCACGCCTTCAGCAGGGCAGCGGCGGCTGGCTGCTGGATGGCTTCCCCCGCAATCTGGCCCAGGCCGAGGCCCTCGACACGCTGCTGCGTGACCTGGGGCAGCCGATCGAGCTGGTGGTGCTGATGGAGCTCGACGACGCCGTGCTGATCCAGCGCCTGCTCAGCCGAGGCCGCAGCGACGACAACGAGGAGGTGATCCGCCACCGACTGGAGGTCTACCGCGAGCAGACCGCACCGCTGATCAGCCACTACCGCCAGCTGGGACTCCTGGCCTCCGTTGAGGCGGCTGGCAGCGTCGAGGAGATCGGCGCGCGGATCACCGCCCTGACCACTGCCTGAGCTCGCGCCAGCGGCATGATAGGCTGTTTGTTTGCAAATTCGCAGAGCACAGATCCATGAAGGTGCGTGCCTCCGTCAAGAAGATGTGCGACAAGTGCCGGGTGATCCGTCGCCACGGCCGGGTGATGGTGATCTGCACCAACCCAAAGCACAAGCAGCGCCAGGGCTGATTCCAGTCCCGCGTTGCAGCGGTCCGCCCCCCGGCGAGCCGTTCGCTTCACGACCGCTCCAAGCTCCAGCTCCGCCTCGGCGGACCCCCCTTGCCCCCCGTTCGTATTCCACGTGGCCCGGATCGCCGGTATCGACATTCCTCGCGACAAGAGGATTGAGATCTCTCTCACCTACGTGTACGGCATCGGTCTGACCCGTGCCCGCAAGATTCTGGCCAAGACCGGCGTCAACCCCGACACCCGCGTCAAGGACCTCAGCGACGCCGACGTGCAGAAGCTGCGCGGCGCCGCCGAGACCTTCACCCTCGAAGGCGACCTGCGCCGCGAAGAGGGCATGGCCCTCAAGCGCCTGCAGGACATCGGTTGCCTGCGCGGCCGTCGCCATCGCATGGGCCTGCCCGTCCGCGGCCAGCGCACCCGCACCAATGCGCGCACCCGCCGCGGCGCCCGCAAAACCGTGGCCGGCAAGAAGAAGTAAGCCGCCACACCTCACAGGATCCGCCGCTCTGTCGCCCTCCCGGCGTCGGACGTCACCGGAACCTGCCTTCGTCCCACGATCACCTCCCTGCTGTCGCAGGGCTTCTCCATGGCCAAGCCCGCCAAGAAATCCGGCCCCAAGAAGGCCAAACGCAACGTCCCCAACGGCGTTGCCCACATCCAGAGCACGTTCAACAACACGATCGTCTCGATCACCGACACCGCTGGTGAAGTGATCAGCTGGTCCTCCGCCGGTGCCAGCGGCTTCAAGGGCGCCCGCAAGGGGACTCCGTTCGCCGCCCAGACCGCCGCTGAGGCTGCCGCCCGCCGCGCGCTTGAGCAGGGCATGCGTCAGATCGAAGTGCTCGTGCGCGGTCCTGGATCCGGCCGGGAAACGGCGATCCGTGCCCTGC
>CAYNGR010000231.1:0-3845 GCA_964396755.1 uncultured Cyanobium sp.
CGCTGGGCGGTGGACTTCTTGCCGTGCTTCATCAGCCGGGCCACGATCATCGAGGCCAGACGGCTGTTGAACTGCGGATCGGGCAGGACGGGTCGCTTCTCGGCAGCGTTGCGGCGGGACATGGAACGGGGGGGAAAGAGGCGGGGGAGACGAAGGAGGAAGGCCGGTCCCGTCGAGGGACCGTTGACCTTCAGGACTTGGGCGTCTTGGCGCCGTACTTGGAGCGGGACTGGCGCCGGTCCTTCACCCCGGCGGTGTCGAGCGTGCCGCGGATGATGTGGTAGCGCACGCCGGGCAGGTCCTTGACCCGTCCGCCGCGGATCAGCACCACGGAGTGCTCCTGCAGGTTGTGGCCGATGCCAGGGATGTACGCGGTGACCTCAAACCCGGAGGTGAGACGGACGCGAGCCACCTTGCGAAGCGCCGAGTTCGGCTTCTTCGGGGTGGAGGTGTACACGCGGGTGCACACGCCGCGGCGCTCCGGACAGGAGCGCAGAGCGGGGGACTTGGTCTTGCGGGTGAGGCGCTGTCGCTCGGTGCGGATCAGCTGCTGAATGGTGGGCATCGAGGGCCGTCAGGGCTGGGCTTCGTGACTAGTCGTGGCGAACAGGTCGGACTTCCGACCGATTTCGACAATCCGTCACCTTACTTCCCCGTCGTCCCCCCGGCTGAAGGAGGCGCCGCAGGCGCAGCAGCGCACTCCTTCGACGGCCCGGATCAGGAAGCCACCACCGCTGAGATCGCCCTTGTAATCGAGCAACAGGCCCGCTAGCAGCGGCACCTGATCGGACGGGGCGTGCAGGGTGACGCCATCGGCGCGGGCCAGGGGCGTGCCGGCCAGGTGCCCGGGCCGCAGTCGGATGGCCCAGCGCTCGCAGCTGCCCTCCAGCAGATCCAGGTGCATCAGGCCAGGGGTTCCGGCCACGGCGGCCTGGCGGCTCAGTTCCGCGGCGGCGGCGGCGGTGATGCGCAGGTTGTGGCCCCGGATCACGGATGCGGCAGAGCAGGTTGGGGCAGTCTGTCAGCTGCCGGGATCCTCGCGGTCGCTCAGAGCGCCGTTGCCCCAGCTGCCCGCACGCGGCTGCGATCCCTGGCGCAGCACCAGCCCCAGGCCGTTGTGGACCGAGGCCGCCACGCCGCGCCCGCGGACCGCGTGACTGCCGCCCATCACCAGGCCGGTGGAGCTGCCGCCGTCGAGGTTGAGGGCATCGCGCACGCCCAGACGCTGCAGCAGCACCGCCGTCTCGCCCAGGGTCGGCCCGCTGTCGCCGACACCCTCCAGGGTGAGCAGCAGCAGGCGTCGACCGTCGCTGGCCACCACCGTGCGCGGTGCCGCCTGGCCGAGGAAGGCTGCACTGAACCCCTCGGCCGCGCCCTGCAGCACGATGCGCCCGTCCTGCAGCAGCAACGGACCGCCGCCGATCACGTTCGGGGCATCGCCGAGGGGATCGCTGGGCTGGCTGTCCAGCTGCAGGGTCTCCCCTTCGCTCCAGGGGGGCACGCTGCCGCCGCGGCCCACCAGCAGCGAGTCGCCGGGGCTCAGCGCCACCCCCGCCGCCAGCCGGCCGCCGTCCAGACGCTCCACCACCACGCCGCTGCGCACCCGCACGGCGTTTTCATTGCTGCTCAGGGCGCGGTACCAGGGACCCCAGTCGGCGGTGTAGCGGCTGAGGCCCTTCTGCACGTAGCCGCTGTTGAGCACCATCAGCGGCCAGCGGTTGCCGCTGCGGTCGACCACGGTCTCCTGCAGCCGCAGCCGCCCGAAACGCGGCAGCTGCCCGGCCTGCCAGCCCAGGGCCCCGCGGTTGAGGATCGGCCCGGACAGCCAGCGCCCGTCCTCACGCAGGGCCCCCAGGGGCAACCGCCGCACCCGGTTGAAGAAGCCGCCATTGATCGCCACCAGGGCATCCCAGCGGCGGGCCAGGTTGGGCAGCAGGCTGAGGCCCTCCATGCCGTCGTCGCGGCGCAGCGGCCGCAGATCCAACGGCGCAGAGCGCGGGTCGATGCTGACGGCATTGAGGCGGACGCTGCCGCTGCCGACCGGCAGCACCCGACGTTCCCAGACGACGCTGCTGCCGAGCAACGACTGCAGCCGTGGATCGAAGGCGGCGGCTCCGTCACGACCGGCGTCGCCGCTGCCGCTTCCCTCCGGCAGATCGATCACCACCCGGGGGGGGCCACCCAGGGTGAACACCTTCGTCGCCGCGCCGCCGCCGCTCAGGGCCAGGCTCAGCCGCTGCGTCGATTGCCGGCCGGTCAACCCCAGGGCCTGCAGGGCCTGCCGCTGGGCTGGATCGCTCTGCAAGTCGAGGGAGACGGCGCTGCCCTCGCTGCGCACCAGGGCGGGGCCGTCCAGGTCGAGCACGATCCGTCGCGGCCCGGGCTGGCGCGAGCTGCGCACCTGCACCAGCCGCGGCTGCGGCAGGGTCAGGCTGAGGGTGTCCCGCAGCACGCTGAGCTCGACGCCGTTGGCGCGCAGCAGCTCGCCCACGTCAACGGCCACCTCATCCGCGAGGGGACGCTGGCTGGAGGGAGGCACCAGCAGGCTGCGCCCGAACCACTCCAGTTCGAGGCTGCCGTCAGGGAGGCTGCGGCTGCTGAAGCCCAGTTGTCCCTGCAGCACATCAAGCGGCAGCCACAGCTGCGGTTGCCGGCTGTCACCTGCCAGCAGCCAGGCCGCCTGTTGCTCGAGGCCGTTGAGGCGCAGGCGCGTGCCCCGCGGGCCTGAGGGCAGCAGGCCGCCGCCGCTGGCTCGTCCGCGCTGCGGCGGTGACGGCGCGGCCGAGCCGGGCGCCGGCGGATCGAGCCGTGGCGCGGCCGTCGCCGCAGACAGGGTCTGGCCCAGAACCAGGGCGACCGCCAGGGCGGACCAGGGGGTCTTCGCCATCGGCGTGGAATGCAGCGTCACCGACGCTAGCCAGCACGGTCAGCCCCGAACAGAGGGGAGGGATGCGGCTGCCTAGGATCTGCTTTCGCTTCGGTGGTTCCGCACCATTCCGCAGCGTTGTTCTTCTGCGTTGCGGCGCTCCCGTCGCGGCCTCCCGATTCCGAGTCCATGCCCCACTCCTGCCCTCCCGTCTGGCCCCATCGCGACAGCCCCGCGCCGGCGGCGGTCGCCGGCGAGAAGGATGCCTGCGGTGTGGGCTTTCTGGCGTCGCTGAAGGGCGACTCCAGCCACTGGGTCCTGCAGCAGGCCCTGCGTGGGCTGGGCTGCATGGAGCACCGCGGCGGCTGCGGCGGCGACGGGGATTCCGGTGACGGTGCCGGTGTGCTCTGCGGCATCCCCTGGAGCTATCTGGAGGCCGTCTGGCCCGAGGCGGCCACATCCGCCGGGTCCTCCCGGGGACTGGGCATGGTGTTTCTGCCGGCCGATGCCGCCCGGCGTGACCAGGCCCGCGTCTTCTGCGACGAGGAGGCCGCCAGGCTGGGCCTGCGCAGTCTGGGTTGGCGCGTCGTGCCGGTGGATCCCGCCGTGCTCGGTCCCATGGCCCGCTCCAACGCGCCGGTGATCGAACAGTGGCTGATCAGCAGCGACGAGGCCGGTGATGCGCTCGAAGCCCTGCTGTTCCGTCTGCGTCGCCGCTGCGGCGACCGGGCCCGCGACGCCTGGGGCGCCGGCGCCTCAGACCTCTATTTCTGCTCCCTGAGCGGCCGCACCGTCGTCTACAAGGGCATGGTGCGCTCGGAGGTGCTCGCCGCCTTCTATGCCGATCTGCGCGATGCGCGTTTCGCGGTGAGCTTCGCGGTGTATCACCGCCGCTTCAGCACCAACACCCTGCCGCGCTGGCCGCTGGCCCAGCCGATGCGGCTGCTCGGCCACAACGGCGAGATCAACACCCTGCTGG
>CAYNGR010000232.1:0-3834 GCA_964396755.1 uncultured Cyanobium sp.
GTGGCCGTGAGGCCGGCGAATGCAGCCTCAGGGCTGGAGGGTGTGGCCACCATGGTTGCGGACACTCCCGACTGGGAGGACGTAAGGGAAGGATCTGAACGGGATGCGGCCTGGGACAGAACCCAGGAGTGCTGAACCGGCCGGCGTGAGAGGCACCCGGGCCAGAACTGTTGAGGCAAGTGCTGCGGAGTCGCCGAGGCTTCGGGCTCGCTTGTGTCGCAATCTACAGAGAGCCTCCCAGGCGGCGTGTCCCCTCCATGGCGCGGCATCGCCTGAGAGCATGCAGACAGCGCCGATTCCTCCATGGCGGAACCAGATCCCGCCCCGGTCCAGCCCAACCCCGAGGCCCGTCCCACGCCGCTGTCTCTGGCGGATGCCGCCGCCACCCGCGCCCTGGGGCGGCAGCTGGCGCAGGAGCTCCTTCCGCTGTGCCGCCCAGGCACAGCTCCGCTGCTGCTGCTGCATGGGGATCTGGGCGCCGGCAAGACCTGCCTGGTGCAGGGTCTGGCCGAGGAGCTGGGTATCGATGAACCGATCACCAGCCCCACCTTCGCCCTGGCGCAGAACTACCAGGGCCAACGGCCCGATGGCGTCGCCACCACTCTGGTGCACCTCGATCTGTACCGGCTCGAGACGGGCCTGGCTGCCGAAGAGCTGTTCGCCCAGGAGGAGGAGGAGGCCACCGCGCTGGGAGCCCTGATGGCGGTGGAGTGGCCGGAACGCTTGAGCTTCGTGCCGGAAGGCGCCTGGCAGCTCAAGCTCGAGCTGACCGACCCAGCGGATCCCGAGGCAGGCCGGCTGGCGTGGCTCAGCGGGGCCGAGCTGCCCTGATCTGAGGCAGGTTCGGGCCGGCTCCGCCGAAAACGCTTCCACCTTCTGCTGCTCGGGCGGGGGATCGATCGCTCCGGCCCCATGGTCACCCCAGCGCACCACAGTCGGGGGCAAAGCGCAGTGGCGCAACCACCACCTGAGAATCAGCCGAAGAACCCTCCGTTGCCACCAGCAGCCGCGGCACGGCGCAAAGGCGCTGCCGCAGGCCGGCGATGAAGGCATCGCCGGTGCCAGTGCTGTCGGCCACAGTCACCGGGAAGGCAGGCAGCTCAGCACTGAATCTCGCCTTCGCTCACCCGCAGCCCCTGCCACTGCGGCAGGGCGGTGCTCAACCCCACCGCATCGACGCTGCCAAACAGCCATTCGGCCGCCGCGCGGGCACACTTGATCAGCGCGGCATGTTCCAGCAGCGGCCGCACGGCACATCAGTTGCGGCGCTGACGCCGCAGCGGACGAGGCGAGCGGGATCGCGCCCACAAGCAGCCACCGCACCAGCACAACCCTGCGGAGCAAGCGGTCCTCCCACTGCAGAGAGGGGGCTCGAAGCCCCGGGCTGCGCACAGATCGGCCTCGAGCGCAGCGATGGCCTCGCCAACGAGGCGACCGAAGAACACCACCGGGGGCCGAGGCGATCCACCAGAGCCCTTCCCTGGCAGTGCATCTGCGATGGGCAACTGGGGCAACGATCGGAAGCACAACGAGGGCGGCCATCAGACCCCGATAGCACCGCCTTTGCGCTTCAGCCCCTCCGACAATCGACAAGGATGCCAGCAGAAAAACTCACACGCTGTTGCGAACATGCCTTCAGGATGGAAAATACGTTGGCGCCAGGCCGCCTTCGCCTAAGACCGTCCCGATGCCGACATCTCCCCACTCTCACTCCAATGCTCAAGAACCAGAGTCGGACCAGAAGAATCGCGCCATTCAACTGATTCGCAGCACACAGGAAGCGGGGGTAGATATTTTTAACTTCGCCCTCTTTCCAGAAGGGCCGGCGATGCGTACCTACAATCGCACAAATCCGGACGCTTGCTATACCCACTTCACAACCGCTGAAGTGTGGGCGACAGGCTCCGCAGAGGCCTACCTGGCCGATCTCTTGAGCCAGCTTCACCCCGAAGACCAGCCCGAGATGGTCTCCTACATCCAGACACACCTCGAGAGATGCACCCAGGATCTCCCCCCAGACGAGGTGCAATCATTCACAAGCAAACGCTTCAGAGCTCGCCATGCAAAAGGCCACTGGGGCTGGCACGAGGTGCGCTCCAGGATTTATCAACATAGCGATGGCCTGATCATCACTGAAGGGGTGATGACCGAGATCACGGAGGTGATGCAACTTCTGCTGGAAGACAGCCTCACGCAACTACCCAACCGACTGGCCACCGAGCAGTGGCTGGGACGCATTCTGGATCACAATCCCCAAGAAAGACTCGCAGTCATCAATCTGGATATCGACCACTTTCGATCAATCAATGACAGCTTCGGCCAGGACTCTGGCGATGCCGTTCTTCAACAAACAGCCCTCGCACTACATCGGCAGCTACCCGACGGGGCCTGGCTGGCTCGCCTTGAGGCCGATGAGTTCCTCCTGGTGCTCTACCCAGAACCACAACGCTCTGCATCCGGGAGCGGGACAGGCGCAGCAACAGCCCACGAAGACGGTGAACTGGCCACCCTTGCGGGGACAGCGGTCCGGCGTTGGCAGGAGATGCTGCAGCGCATCTTCTCCGAGCGCCGCGATCTTCCACTGCGCCTCACCGCCAGCGCGGGCACTGCACTGCATCCCAACGGAGCCAAGAGTGCCAAACAATTATTGCAACAGGCCAACACCGCCCTCATGGAGGCCAAGCAACTGGGCCCAGCCAGTCATTGCCTGTACTCAAAGCAAATCAGCGAGGCAATCAATTGGCGGCTGCATCTGGAAAAAGAGCTTGATCTGGCGATCAAGCGCCAGGCCTTCGACCTCATGTATCAACCACAGGTGGATCGCAACGGTCAATGGATCGCCGCCGAGGTACTCCTGCGCTGGTACCTGCCGGATGGCCGCATCATGCCCCCGGATATCTTCATCCCGATCGCGGAACAAACCGGTCAGATCCGCGCTGTCAATCAGTGGGTCCTGGAGACGGCCTGCGCCGAACTGAGCCAATGGATTCAACAGGGACTGCAACCGCCACGACTGGCGATCAACCTCTCCGCAGTACAGCTTGAACCAGCGGCCCAGGAGCCTGCGCTCGTGGAGGAGCTGCTGGAGGCCTGCCGACGCCATGGCATCACGCCGGATCAACTGGATCTGGAGATCACCGAGACCGCGCTCCTGCGCAATCGAGAGCTGGCTCTACAACAGGTGAAGGAGGTGGTCAGTGCAGGCTTTCGACTGTCGATCGATGATTTCGGCACGGGCTATTCGTGCCTGCAGATCCTCCAGACCTTCCCTGTGCATTGCGTGAAAGTTGACAAGAGCTTTGTGCAACAGCTCCCCAACAACGAGAAGGATCGACAGCTGGTGGAATCCATCCTGCTGATTGCCCGCCAGCTCAAACTGCACACCGTGGCCGAAGGGGTGGAAAACGAGGCCCAGTGGGAGCTGCTCAAAAAACTGGGATGTGACACCTTTCAGGGCTATTTCTTTGCCAAACCCCTCAACAGCAACGCGATGGCCGAGAGGATGCAAGCAGCGTTGGTGCATTCCTGACCTCTGCCGGCCGGCCGGCCGACCGCCGCCAGCTTCGGCACCCTGACCCATGCCTCAGGTGGGCCGGGTGCGAACAGCCCCAGACCGGAACCTATTCAGGCGTCACCAGCCGGGAGATCAGCCAAGGGCAGCCGTTGCAGCAGGGCCTCGATGATCCGGGCGTTGGCGGCGGGGAAGGGGTAGGCGTCCAGCTCGCCGGGGGAGACCCAGCGCACCTGCTGGCTGGCCAGCGGCTGAGGCTCACCGGCGGTCCAGCGGCAGAGATGCACGACGAAACGCAGCCGCTTGTGGCTGTAGGCGTGCTC
>CAYNGR010000233.1:0-3797 GCA_964396755.1 uncultured Cyanobium sp.
TGGTGGTGGCGGTGCAGGCCCACCCACTCGATCGGGCCGCTCTGGCAGGCCAGGGTGCCCATCAGCACCAGCAGCCGCTCCAGCCAGCGAGGCGCCTCGAAGCCACGGTGCGCCACCAGCCGGTGCAGGCCGAGGGTGACGCCAAGCACCGTCATCCAATAGAGAACCGCCAACACCGCCAGGCCCTGCCAGCTGCGGAACATCGGCAGCAGGGCCGCCACCGCTCCGATGTGGATCGCCAGCATGAACCCGGTGGTGCCGGACTTGAATTTGCGCTGGCGGGGCGGCAGCGGCAAACGCGCCGCGCTCAGACCCTCGCGCAGGGCACGCTCACGCCGCACCGAAGGAGCCGATTCGAGCGGTTCACCGGGGTGGGGACCCGTCGGGTCGCCAGTCGCGCTCCTGCCGGGCTCAGCAGTGGACAAATCGACCTGCAAAGAGTCGCTCAAGGGGTTCCGCACGAAGAAATCACTCCGAAAGCAGCAGATGAGACAGACGCAGAAATCTACACACGGAGCTGGCTGCGACCGCGCCCAGGGGAAATGCGGAGACCGCGAGCAACCTCACCAGCTGGAACCAACCGCACAGGCCAAACAGGCCAAACAGGCCATGGTCGCGAAGCAGCCCACTCGAGGGAGGCAAAGCCATGCAGACTGCTCCATGAAGACACCAGCATTCACCTGGCAACGCCTGGCCGAGGTTCCCCCGGGGACGACGTTTACCCAGGCGTGATCTTCACCACAAAGTCGTTGTAGTCGAAGTCCGATCCCTTGGACGCCAGCTCATCCTCAAACCCGAAGCTGCTGTCTCCGAGAACCTTGAGGTGCTGTCGGCCATCGACGGCAGTGTTGTCACCAAAGGTGAACACCTCATTGTCCGGGGTGAGCAGGACCGCAGCGTAGAGGCCCTGGTCACCCGCCGTCAGCTGCCACACCGCAGGCTCCGACTCTCCATTCCCACCAGCAGTGACCCTGAAATCAACAAGGTTGTCACGAACGGCCTGACGGAACGCCTGGCTGTTCCCGGCGGCAACACCATCCACGGAATAGAACCCGGCAGTCGGATCGCCGTCCAGCCTCACGAACCCCAGCGTGTTGGTATTCGCCGAATCTGTCTGAATCGCTAGATTCAGCCTCAGGCCCTTCTCGCCGATCGTCGACAGATCGAGCAAGCCAGCCGAGCTCGTGCGCTGCAGCTTCGCCAGCTCGACCACATCCGCACAGGGCTCAAGCGGCGTCCGATCGACGTCGACCACCAAGTCGTTGAAGTCACGGTCACCGTGGCCGGCTCCTTCGTCATCAAGGGCGACACGGAAGCGCTCGCCCATCTGGGTGATCTGCAGCGAGGGGGACGCAACCGGTGCATGGTCATTGCTGTTCTGGACGAAGACGAGCGTCTCGCCAACGGCCAGGAACAGCTCTTTGCCACCCAGGAAGCCACCCTCGCTGGTCGCACCAATGCTCCCGATCTGACTGAGACCACCATCGGCAGACTGCCGGAACAGATCGAGGCTGTTCTGGTAGCTGGCATCCGCGATCAAGGTGTTGAGGTCGAGCCAGAGCCCATCCTGATCACCAGATCCGCCGACCACGGTGAGACCCTTGCCATCCGCACTGACCACCAAAGAGGGCATCTCGGGGTCTGCAACACGGAACGACATCACTGCATCGTTGTAGTCCCAGTCGGCGCTCCCGGCAGCCGCATCCTCGAACGCAAAGCTGTTGGCACCGAGCACCTTGACGTGCTGGCGTCGATCGCTGCTGGACGCAGCACCGAAGGTGTAGATCGTCCCCGTCGGCGTGATCAGCACAGGGGCGTACACGCCCGCCTCGGACGCCTTCAGGATCAGCGCTTGGTCCGTGAGGGTCTGGCTGCCGGACAGAGGGAAACGAGCACTGAGCAGTCGACTGCGGACCGCGTCATCAAAGGCAGAACCGGCTGAGGGGCGCAAACCAGCCACCGTGCCGGTGGGAACGCCGCTGGCATCCGTATCGACCCGGACGAGCCCAATGGTGTTGCGCTGGCTGCCTTCGCTCTTGGCGTCGAGCAACAGAGTGGCACCCCCTGCGGCAGAGATCCAGCTGAGATCGAGGTAAGCCTGATCGGACGACAGTTGGTGGCGGGCCATCCGCGTACTTTGCGGATAGGGATCAGTCGCAGAAGTCCGGACCTTGAGAGTCAGGTCATTGGCATCGACATCAGAACGACGTGATGTGACTGGCACATCCTCCAGACGAATGGTCAGGCAGTTGTCTTCGCCAGAAATCAACAGAAGCGGCGTGCTATTCAGGGAAAGATTGCCACTCACCTGAGTGAAGCGCAGCACGTCACCGACTGTGAGTCGGTAACGGGAATCACCCAGGAAACCAGAATCAGGGGTGGCCCCAATGCTGCCAAGCTGACTCTGCTCACCCGTGACTGCATAACGGACGAGGTTAAACCCGTTCTGGAATGTCGCATCGGCAAGAACCGCCGAAAGATCAACCCAGAGGGAATCACCAGGATCACCCGTGACGACAAGGCCCGAACCGTCTGGAGTCGGGAGGAGACGGGGAGGCTGGGCGATCTTCACCGGCAGGCTTGGATCCTGGATGAAGTTCGTCAAAACACTGCTGTCACCATAAGCGTTGTCGGTGAACAGCAGCTCGATTCCCGTAATCGAACCATTGCTGGCAATGAACCGGGCGCCATTGCCCGTGAAAGCCCCATTGGCATCGGTGCGTCGCAAAAAGTCGATCCACCCCGGAGCCGTGATGGGCTGTCCATCGAGATCAACCAGAGGTTGTGCGGCCGCCGCAGCCGCGTCAATCGTGGCCTGAGAAACGTACTTCAGATAGCCGTTAAAATCTCCAATACGCACTCCCGCGCGCGAGATATCGATCAGAACACGCACCTGTGTGCCGTTGGCAGGATTGTTGTCGATGTCGGTAAGAGCGCCGCCCTCAACCAACGGTTGAATCGCAAAGCTGATGGCATCCCAGGGCGCCTGGATACCGCTGCCACTTGGCTTGCTCCCACCGGTCAATGGCGAATCCGGGGGGAGAACCTCGATCGCCACCAACTGCAGATTGGAGTCGACCTGAGTGCCGGAGGCACCCGCAGCCGCCGTCACGGAAATGATCGGCTCGACCTCGGTGGTGGGAAGAGTGCCGTCAATGGCAGCCTGGAACTTATCGACGGTGATCCAAGCGAGCACGGCAAAGGCAGGCTGCAGATTGTCCTGAATTCCATCACCATTGAGGTCTCCGGGGTTGCCTCCCAAGGCAGTCGCCACGTTGGTCGCCAAGGCCACCTCAACGCCACCAGGAATACCGTCGTCGTCCTCACTGGGAGTGCGGTCATCGTCGAGCACAGTGCCAGATGGGACAGACGACAGGCCGCTGTTATTCGTCACATCGAAATAGGCACCCGATCCATCGTCAAGGATCGTTCCATCTCCGAACGCTTCTGTTCCGCCAGTATTCGACGCAGCCAGACGGAAGGTCTCCGGACCATCCAGCTCTGCGTCCTGCTCATTGCCAATTCCGACCCTGACCAGCAATGTTCCCGTGGCCCCGATCTGCGGCAACGTAGCCGCAGAGTACGTCTTCCAGATTCCAGCTTCGAGATATTGCAGAGCAGGGCTCGCTCCCAGAGATGGAGCACCTCCAGATGGATCGGGAGTCGCATCTCCGCTCGCATCCATGAGCGACAAGCGCACTTGCTGGCCGCTGGCACCGCCGATGGAGAAGATGGCGTAGGGGGAACCCTCGTTCACCGTCACATTGGTGACGCTCAAGCCACGATCATCATCCTTG
>CAYNGR010000234.1:0-3777 GCA_964396755.1 uncultured Cyanobium sp.
TTCCAACTCCTGGACCACAGCTCGTTCCGCAGCCCACCCCTCAGGCTCCGCTCGCGGTCCCCACACCACGGCCCAACTTCATTCCTCAGCCCACGGCTGGCCCCTCCCACGGGATGCTCACGCCGACGCGGCCAACGCCGACCGGCAACCCAACCGCGTTGCCACAGCCCAAAGGTGACGGACCAACACCGGGGCGATCACCGGCTGCCGGATCCGGCAACCGGCCAGCGGGCCCGGAAAGCCGCAGCAGCGGCCCTGGCTCATCCAGCACAGACCCTGATCCCGTGCGGCTCCGCCCGGGCAGCGGCCTTCCTCGGCCAGCGGACCGCCCAGGCCTGTCACGCCAGGGACTGACCATGACGTACCAGGTGCCGCGCAACCTGATCGAGGCCCGCATCCCCGGGGGCCTGCCTGAACGGAGCCAGGCGACGCTGCCGGATGGCCGAGCCCTGCCGGCAGAGATCAGCTACGACCCTGGCAGTCAGACCTTCACCATCAACGACACGCAGCGTCTGCCACTCCCCGTTGACGTCCGGCTCAGCATGCCCACCCGCAGTGGAGGCGAGGGATCCTTCCTGCTGACCATCGGTCAACCCTGAGCCAGCTGCGCCGATGCCGCTCACCCCCCCCTGGCTCAGCCTGATCATCGGCAGCCGCAACGAAGGGGAGCATCTTGAGCGCACGCTCACGGCAGCCTTCGCACTCGATCCCCCAGACGGTGGCCTGGAGGCATCGGTGCTTGATGACGCCTCCAGCGACGGCAGCAGTGCCTTCTGCGACCAACAGCCCTGGCTGGACCGTCGCCGGCAGGGACAGCTGCGGCTGCAACGGGTCTGCCGCTGCCTTGGCGTTTCGGCGGGACGGCGACAGGCCGCGCGCGGTTGCCGCGGAGAGGTGCTGGTGTTCCTCGACGCTCACCTGGAGTTCCCCCAGCCCGATCTCTGGCGCCAGCTGCAGCAACGGTTCCGCGACCCAGGCTGCGATCTGTTGGCGCTCGACTGCTACGACACCCGCAACGGTCAGGGAACGGCCGGGCGGGTCTACACGAGCCGACGCCTCTGCCATCAGCAGCCCGCCTGGGTGCCCCTGCAGGACACCCCCCTGATCGGGGTGGAGGTGCCGTTCATCAATGGCGGCTTCTTCGCCATCCGTCGGCCGGTGTACGAGCGACTCGAAGGGTTTCCCGACTTCCTCGAGGGCTGGGGCCATGAAGATCGCTTCCTGTCGATGTGGGCCTGGCTGAACGGCTACCGCTGCCAGCTGCATCAGGACCTCAGGGTCGGCCACCTCTACAAGGACGTCTTCGCCGATGCCCCCCCGGGCGAGATCGTGGCGGCCAGCTGCGATCCCCTGCCCGGCGACGGGCTGCAGCTTCCGGACAGCACCCATCGCCACCCGGATCGGGAGGCGGCGGGGGTGCCGGCACTGCTGATGAACAGCCTGCGCTGTGCGTCGCTGCTCTACGACGCCAGGCGCTTCGAGCAATGTGTCGAGCAGCTGGGCTTCGATTACGGACCGGACGTCTCGGAGCGTGGGCTGGCCCTGCTGCAGCAGGAACGCCCCCAACTTGAGGCCCGGATGGAGCGGCTGGGGTTGACGCCGCAGACCCGCGACCGGCGGCTGCAGGAGTTCGTGCAGCGGTTCCGACCGGTGCTGCCGATGATCGATGAGGCCGACCTGCACACCAGCGCCAGCCAGGCCGATCCGGCGATGGGCCTGGAGCTGGTGCGACGCCTGCCCCTGTCACTGCCATCCCTGCGGCCCCCCGAGGATGACCAGTACCGCACAGCCCGGCTCTACCGCGAAGCCTGCTGCTGCTACCGGCTGAACGACCACACCGCCGTGGTCCCGCTGCTGGCAGAGCTGCTGACGATCCAGCCCGACTATCTGCCGGCGATCACCATGCTGGTGGTGAGCCTGCTTGCCCTCGGGCGCAGTGCCGGGGCCCGCTTCTGGCTGGAGGAAGGGGCGAGGCTCGTCGACCATCACCGCTCCACGCACGGCGACGGCCCACTGGGGCCCTGGCATCCGGCCTGCCACCACCCCTACCTGCGCCACCTGTACTGGCCGGCGGCCGATCGCGTCATCTGGGGGGGCCTGGCCGACCTGGCCGAGCGACGGGGAGATCGGGCCGAGGCGATCCGCTGGCTGGGCCGTCTGCTGGTGCAGCACCCCGATGATCCGCCGCTCCAGCAGCGGCTGCAGGCTCTGCTGCATTCCGTACCCCCACCCTGAAGCAGCCCAGGCTGCAGCTCGATGCGCCGCAGCACTCGACGCCCCCAATCGGTCTGCAGCCAGCCCCGACACGGCGCCCCCCTTGGCGGCATTGCAAGGCTCCCAGACCCCCATCCGCCGGCGTGACGGCTCCTGACAACGGCCCATCGGGCAGGCCCCCCGTTCAGGCGCCTGGATGCGCCCGGCCGTCGCGATGCAGCGGCAGCCCTGATGCCTTGCCACTGAGCTTGATGCCCTGCCCTTGAGGCAAAGCGCCTGATGCGATTGCCCCCGGTGCAGGGCTCTCGATGCATCAGCCGCAGGGCTCGCTAGGACGGAAAGGCCGTCACCTCCGGACCGGATGGCCGTCACCCGCCGCCGCCGCCCTTGCATCCCGCCCCGCCTTGCGGCGCTGCTGGGCCTGACCGCAGCCTGCGCGCTGAGCGCAGGGCCGGCGCCGGCGGAGATCGTCACCAGCGCCAGTCCCAGCGTGGTGCGCTCGCTGCTGCCCGAGCCCAGGCCCAATGCCGCTCTCGAGGCAGCCCTGCGAGAGGAGCTGTTCCCCGTGCGGACCGACGACGGCCAGGGCCACGGACCGGATCCCGGCAGCGATGAGGCCGAGCAGGCGAAGCGCCACAGGATGCGGGCCGAGTGCGCCAGCCAACCGGCCCTGCGCTACCGATGGAACCGGGTGGACCTCAATGGCGACGGCAAAGCCGAGCTGGTGACCCAGGTGCTCGGGCCCCAGGTCTGCGGCACCGGCGGCTGCTCGCTGCTGATCTTCCGGGAGCCCCGCCCCGGCCAGCTGCAGCTGATCACCCGAATGAGCCTGTTCCAGCCACCGCTGGTCGTGGCTGAACGCCGCAGCAACGGCTGGAAGAACCTGGTCGCCCGGGTCCGCATCGATGCCGGCCACGGCGGCTTCGCCGAGCTCCCCTACGACGGCCGCACCTATCCGAGCAACCCCAGCGTGCCACCGGCCATGCCCCTGCGCCGTCCTGAACCCGGCACCGCTGTGCTGGTGTGGAACGACAAGGATCCCCGCGCCCATGCCCTCCCCTGCGCAAGCAACGGCGATCCCAGGGCCACAACCCGGCGCTGAGCGCTGAGAGCTGGGGCCAGGGACTGGAGGCTGAGGGCCTCGCCGCAGTGCCGACTCAGACGGCCGGCGCGTCGAGGCAGGCGGCCCCAGCTCTGCCGCAGAGGTCCACCACAGTCTGTGTGACATCGCCCATGCGCTCGGGGGCGACCTAGCCGGGATTTCTACACTCCGACCCAGATGCCTGTTGCGGCCTGTGGTCTTCCCCTGGCTGAGCGCCTCGATCCTGTTTCCGATCGCGGCCTCACTCCTGATTCCGTTCGTGCCCGACGACGGGGATGGCCGCAAGGTTCGTTGGTATGCGCTGGGGGTGGCGCTGACCACCTTCCTGCTGACGGTGGGCGGCTACCTCAACGGCTATGACCCGGCCGAGCCTGGTCTGCAGCTGGTGGAGCGGGTGCAGTGGCTGCCGGATCTGGGCCTGGCCTGGTCGGTCGGGGCCGATGGCCTGTCGATGCCGCTGA
>CAYNGR010000235.1:0-3772 GCA_964396755.1 uncultured Cyanobium sp.
TATGGGGAGCACACGGGACGGCAGGCCCCTCTCCGCCAGCCCCATGGGCGAGCATCCCCTCGGAGCCGGCCGAGCCGGTTCGGACTGAGCGCGCCCCAAACCCCGATGCCCTCCCCCCCGTTCGAGCTGCAGGTGCCCCTCACGGGAGCCCTGCTCGCCGTGCTCAGCTGGCTGGGGCTCGGCCGGCTGGCGCGCCGCTGCCGGCCCGAGGGGCTGCTGCGGCCCCTGCTGCAGCGCAGCCGCCTGAGCGTCAGCGTCACGCTGCTATTGGTGCCGCTGCTGGGCTGGCTGTTCGAGCGGCTCGACGCGATCGGCTGGGATCTGCCCCGTGACAGCCGGGAACTGCGTGATGTCGTGCTCACCCTGGGGGTGATCTGGACCCTGCTGCGCCTCAAGGGCAGCCTGCTCGGGTGGCTGGAGAAGCAGCCCCTGACCAGCGGCAACCGCGAACGCCGCTATCTGATCGATGTGATCGACAAGCTGCTGCTCAGCGGCGTGCTGCTGCTGGGCGGCCTGCAGGTGCTGCGCCTGCTGGGCATCTCGGCGGTGCTGCTGCTCACCGCCAGCGGCGTCGGCGCCGCAGCGGTGGGGTTCGGAGCGCGGGCCCTGGTGGAAAACCTCCTCAGCGGACTGATGCTCTACCTCAACCGCCCCTTCGTGGTGGGCGATCTGGTGGAGCTTCCCGAACGGCGCCTGGCCGGCCGGGTACGCGCCATCGGGCCTTACTACAGCGAACTCATCGATGGCGACGGCCGGCCCTTCTTCGTGCCCAATGCCCTGTTCGCCGCCAATGCGATCGTCAACGCCAGCCGGCAGAAGGAACGGCAGCTGCTGCTGCAGTTGCCATTGCCTCCCCAGGACACGAGCGCTCTGGGCGAGCTCAGCCTCGCTCTGCGCAGCGAACTGGCCGGCGTGGAGGGACTGCGGCCCGGGCGACCGCTGCGGGTGCATGGGCAGTGGAGCGAAACCGGCCCGGTGCTGCGCATCGAGGCCTACAGCGATGGAGATCTGGAGCGCAGCCTGGAGCTGCGACAGGCGCTGCTGCTGCGGGCGGTGGCGGTGCTGGAACGGTACGGCGCGGCCCTGGCCATCCGCCCCCTGTGACGGCGGGCATCAGGGCCGTCAGATCAGCTCGGGGTGGGCTGGATCTCCCTTGAACGGACCCTGGATCCAGCTGGTGATCCAGCCGCCGTAGAAGCCACCTGGCTGGGGAAGCACCCGCTCACCGGCCAGCCAGCAGCCATCCATCAGCGCCGGATAGACGGCATACCAGCCGGCCAGGGCCGCGAAGGCGGGCGCAGGCTCGGGGTATTGCCACACGGCCCGCGCCAGGCGGCGCAGGCGCGGCTGATCCGGCGGCGCATCGCCGTCAGGCAAGACCACGTCGAAATAGCGGGCCACGCCCTTCCACTCGCAGAAGCTGTGGCCGGGCGCCGGCTGCAGCATCGCCAGATTGATCAGCTCCGGTGGCAGATACAGGGTCGGAGGATGGAAGGTCTCCAGCACCCGCAGCGAGCGGTCGCCCTCGGCCAGCACCCGGCCCAGGGCCTCCACCCGCAGGGGCAGGGCACAGGGCTCGAGCAGAGGCGGCCGCGGGTAGTCAGCGACCCGCTCGATCGGGGGGCGGCTGCCCTGCATCGGAGCAGGTTGCTGCCGCTCCGGGGCTGACGGAGCACTGGCCGAGGGGGCGCTGGCGGACGGATCAGCGCAGGAGTGGTCGCTGGATGGCATGGGCGTGATGGGTCTGCCTCCAGCCTGGCCGGGCCGGCGCGGCGCGGCGTTGTGGTGGGGCAGGCCTGCAGCGACCGAGGCGGCCAACGCACCACTGGCCGGGCCAGGCTGAAGGCAGCTCAGCGGGATGGGCGTGCGGCGAAAGCTGGATGGGCTGCGCCGGTCACTGGCCCATGCCGGCGCCAGGGGCCGCCTCAGCCGGGGATGAAATGACGCAGACGCCGGGCTTCCTCCCCGGCGCGGCGCTGCAGTTCGGCATCGCTGAGATCCGCCTCAGCGCGCTGCTGCGCAGCGATCACGTCGGCCTCCTCAACCGCGAAGCCGGCCGCGTGGGCCAAGGACAGGAAGTCCTGCAGCTCCAGCGGCTCAGCGGGGTTCTGCACGCGGCCCCTGAGCTCAGGATCGGCCTTGACGCGGGCGAGAAAGGCATCCAGCTGCTCGAGGCTCATCGATCGGGTCCTGCTGGGGCCCTGTCTAGCGGCCGGCGGGACGCGGCGGTGCCGTCGACAGGAGGCTGACGCCGCGGGCCTCAGCCCATGGAGCCAGGCCCGCCGCCGCCCGCCAACGGCTCAGCCGCTGGCGGCAGAAGGCTGCCGACTGCCACGTCCGTCATCCCCGGCAGCGCGAGCTGCAGGGCCCGATCCGACAGCGCCCGGGGCCGGGCCGGCCGACGTCCCGGGCCAGCCCGGCGCTGATCAGCTACTCCAGCTGGCGTCCCGTCAGCGACAGGGGCGCCGGATGGGCTGCTGGAGGGCAGTGGCTGGGGCTGCAGCTTCACCGCCTCCCAGGCCGCGGGCTCCCAGGCCTCCATCAGGGGCTGCAGCGCCCGCAACGACGGACCGTCATCGGGCTCTAGCCAGGCCTGCTCGAGGCCATCGGGAATGACCACCGGCATCCGGTCATGCACCCGCGCCATCAGCTCGTTGGGGGCGGTGGTGAGGATCACGGCCGTCTCCAGCTCGCCGCCATCGGCACCGATCCAGCGCTCCCACAGCCCCCCCAGCCAGAAGGGGGCCCGATCGCGGCGGCGGAACAGCCAGGGCTGCTTCCAGCTGCGGCCGCTGGCGGGATCGCGGCGCTGCTGCCATTCATAGAAGCCATCGGCAGGCAGCAGGGCGCGCCGGTGCCGCCAGGCACCACGGAAGAAGGCCCGCTCCGCCACCGTCTCGCTGCGGGCGTTGATCGGACGGCTGCGGCGGCGGCCGTCGGGCCCCGGCGCCAGCGGATCCTTCACCCAACCCGGCACCAGCCCCCACAGAGCCAGGGCCACCTGGGGACCACCATGCTCCCAGCGCTGCAGCAGTAGCGGCTCACCGGGGCGCACCTGGGAGCGGGGGGCGTAGTGCTGCACAAGGCCCGGCGGCAGGGGCCCCTGCAGGCGCGGCAGCAGCCGGTCGAGATCACTGCTGAGGGAGTAGCGGCCGCACATCGCAGGTCGGCGGGGCGAAGGGCTGGATGAAGACAGGCGAAGGGCTGGAGGCTGGCGGCGCAACACCGCCGCCGTTCGGTTCTCCCGACCGGCAGAGGATCCGGCGGCGGATGCCCCCTCCTAGCCTGCCGGCAACCGCACCCGCCGCATGGCCATTCGCCAGGACGACAACCGCCCCAATCGGCGCATCGGGCTGATCAACCTGCTGCTGATCGGCTTCGGCGTGCTGCTGCTGTTCAGCAATTTCCTGCCGAACCCGGCCACGCAGGTGCCCCGGGTGCCCTACTCGCTGTTCATCGATCAGGTCAACGACAACAACGTCAAGCGGGCTTACATCACCTCGGACCAGATCCGCTACGAGCTGAAGACCGCCCCCGCCGAAGATGCCCCGACGGTGCTGGCGACCACGCCGATCTTCGACATGGATCTGCCCCAGCGGCTTGAAGATCATGGTGTTGAGTTCGCCGCCGCTCCGCCGCGCAAGCCCAGCTTCTTCACGACGCTGCTGAGCTGGGTGGTGCCGCCGCTGATCTTCATCCTGGTGCTGCAGTTCTTCGCGCGCCGCAGCGGCATGGGCGGCGCCCAGGGAGCCCTGAGCTTCACCAAGAGCAA
>CAYNGR010000236.1:0-3770 GCA_964396755.1 uncultured Cyanobium sp.
AGACCAAGAAGGACATGCTCAAGGCCCGCGCCCAGGCGGCCCAGGCCCAGGAGCAGCTGCAGAACGCCGTCAGCGGCCTGGGCACCAACCGGTCGATGGCGGCCTTCGATCAGATGGAGGAGAAGGTGCTGGCCATGGAGGCCCGCAGCCAGGCGGCCGCCGAGCTGGCCGGCACCGACCTGGAAACCCAGTTCGCCGCCCTGGGGGGCAGCAACGTCGACGACGAACTCGCCGCCCTCAAGAATCAGCTCGAGGGAGGCAGCCAGCCGATCGCCCTGCCCGCCGAGAATGCCCCGGTGGCCCAGCTGGAGCCGGCCAAGGCCGCGGAGGTGGACGCCGAGCTGGAGGCCCTGCGCCGCTCGATCGACAAACTCTGAGCCGAGCGACGACAGCCGCGGACGGCGCCCGCGCCCGTCTCCATACAATCGCTGCGGAACCAACCGGGAATGCCGTGTCCACCGACAGCGCCGCCGCACAGGCCGCCCACGTTCTGGAGCTGAACGACGCCAACTTCCCTGGTGAGGTGCTGGCCGCCGCCGGCACCGTGCTGGTCGATGTGTGGGCCCCCTGGTGCGGCCCCTGCCGCCTGATGGCCCCGCTGATGGACTGGGCCGCCAGCACCTACGCCGGTCGCCTGCGGGTGGGCAAGCTCGAGGCCGACCCCAATCCCGCCTGCCGCGACACCTACCGGATCCAGGGCCTGCCGACCCTGATCCTGTTCCGCGATGGCGAGGAGATCGCCCGCCACGAGGGCGCCATGGCCAAGCCCCAGCTGCAGGCCTTCCTGGATGCCCATCTCTGAGCGGGTCTCCCAGCGGGTCAGCCGTCTGGGCAGCGGCGTCTTCGCCCGCAACGACCAGCGCAAGCTCGCCTACCGCCAGCGCTGCGGCACCGAATCGCTGCCGCCACTGCTGGACCTGTCGCTGGGCTCCACCGATCTGCAGCCGCCCCGCCAGGCCCTCGACGCCATCGCCGCGGCCCTGAACGAGCCCGCCAGCGCCTCCTACTGCCTGCACGGCGCCACCCTGCCGTTCCGGGCCGCGGTGGCGGCCTGGGCGCAGCGGCGCTTCGGAGTCGCGGTTGACGCTGAGACGGAGGTGCTGCTGCTGGTGGGCTCCCAGGAGGGCACCGCCCATCTGCCGCTGGCGGTGCTCGATCCGGGCGACGCCGCTCTGCTGCTCGATCCGTACTACCCCTCCCACATGGGCGGCCTGCATCTGGCCTCGGCCCGGCCGGTGCTGCTGCCGCTGCAGGCGGATGAGGGCTGGCGGCCGGCGTTTGAGCGCGTGTCAGGCGCCGACTGGGAGGCCATCCGGCTGATGGTGCTGGGCTTCCCCCACAACCCCACCGCCACCACCGGCGAACAGGCCTGGATCGATCAGGCGGTGGAGCGAGCCCTGCAGCACGGCATCGTGCTCGCCCACGACAACCCCTACGTGGATCTGGCCCTCGACGGCGAGGCGCCGGCGCTGCTGCGCAACCCCGCCTGGCGGGAGTGCGGCATCGAATTCTTCTCGTTCTCCAAGAGCTGGTGCCTGGGCGGCTACCGGATCGCCTTCGCCATCGGCGCCCCCTGGCTGATCACGGCGCTGCGGCAGCTCAAGGGGGTGGTCGACTTCAACCAGTCCCTGGCCCTGCAGGCCGGTGCCATCGCCGCCCTGGAGCAGGCGCCCGACTGGCCCCAGCAGCTGCGCCAGGTCTACCGCGAGCGTCGGGACCGCATGGCGGCGGCTCTGCAGGCTCAGGGCTGGAGCATGCCCATCCCCTCGATGGCCCTCTACCTGTGGCTGCCCGTGCCCGAGCAGGCGCGCGCCCGCGGCCTCGATTCGGAGGCGTTCTGCGCGGCGCTGCTGGAGGGCACGGGCGTGTGCCTGACGCCCGGCAACGGCTTCGGGCCGGGCGGCGAGGGCTGGCAGCGGCTGGCCCTGGTGCACCCGATCGAGCAGCTGGAGCAGAGCGCGGCGCGGATCGGCGACTGGCTGCGCCGGCTGTGAGCTCCAGGCTGAGGGAGGTTCGGCGACACCAGCCGCCAGGCCTCCCCCGACCGGCTGCAGTGCCATCCCCGCTGCGAGGCAGACGGTGATCGGTGCCCTGAGCTGGGAGCTGCGACGGCTGCGCGGACCGTCAGGGGCGGCAGCCCCGGATCCTGCCGGCAGGGACTGTCGCTCGCCGGGAGCCGCCGCGGACAGCGGCGCAGCGCTCCTCGGGCCCAGCGAGGCGCAACGCTCGGCCAGGGCTCGGCTGGGGATGGGACAGGCGACACGGCCGCCCGCAGGCACCGCGGCCGGGGTCTTGGCGCCGGGCGCGGCGAGCGTCGGCCCGGGGGAGCCCCAGGCACGAGATCCCGGTTCGGAACCGGCGCTGAGGGGTTTCGGCAGCGGCAGCGGGCCAGGAAGACAGCCGAGCCATGCCTGCGGAGCTCGGGCCGAAGGCCTGCGCCCAGACCGCACCGGGCTGACAGCAGCTGGGGACTCACCGCCCCAGCACCCGGTGGGGCCGGATCAGGCCCCGCTGACCTGGGCGGACCGCGCTGACCGCCTGAGCGGACGATCTCCTGGGATCCCCCGCGACCCGGGAGTGGCGAAGGGCGCAGACAGGGGCGGACACGGCAGCCCGTCCCACCTGGACAGACCGGGACCGGTGATCCGGCTCGCGCCCGACGCGACGCCCTGCCCCGACACAGACGACTCCGGAGAGCTGGTGCCGCCCTGCGGGTCCGTCGACCGCCAGCGGCAACAGAGTGGCGGGGCCGTCCCCACGGGAGCCCACCGCTGGCGGCTGAAGACCCTGCCGGTGTGCGCCAGCAGCGAGACCGAGCTAGACCGCTGGCTGCAGCGGCTGGTCCCCGCTCCGCATGATCCGCTGAGCGGCCCGGTGGCGGTGCTCGCCCGCCGCCAGCGCTTCGGCCGCGGCCAGCAGGGACGCGCCTGGAGTTCGCCCGCCGGGGGGGTGTGGCTCAGCGCCGCGCTGCCCTGGCCCGCCGATCCGGCCGCCGCCGCAGCGCCGGGGCTGGCGGTGGCCGTGGGGCTGGCTCTGCAGCTGGAGGCGCTGGGGCTGGCGGTGCGGCTCAAGTGGCCCAACGATCTGCTGATCGCCGGGCCAGGGGGCCAGGCCGCCAAGCTGGCGGGCCTGCTGCCGCGGCTGCGCCTGCATGGTGCATGCATCCGCTGGGCTCGGATCGGCATCGGCCTCAACGGCAGCAACCCGGTGCCGCCTGGGGCGACGAACCTGCGGGGGGCGCTGAGCACTGGACAGCTGCGACCGGAGCGGCTGGCGGCCCGGGTGCTGCTGGCTCTGGAGTGGGCCATGGCGGCCGCGGATCAACCGACCTGGGTGAGGCGGCAGGCGGAGGCCCGCCTGCTGGTGGCGCCCCACAGCTGGCAGGGAGCGGGCGAGGGCTGGCAGCCGCACGGGCTGAGCGACGACGGCGCCCTGGTGCTGGCCCGCGGCGAAGAGCGGCAGCTGCTGCACCGCCGCTTCGAGTGAGGCGCCTGCCTGCCGGCAGGTTCCGGCCGCCGCAGCGGCCGTTGCGGAGCGACCCTGCCCCCGCGGAGGCAAGGGGACTCGCCCCGGCGCCATGGGTCCACCTGCCGCAGCGACACCAACATCCCCGGGACAGGACGGGAACGCGGATCGGGGCTGCGCGAGCTGACGCCCCCAGAGCGAGGGCGACCACGAGGCCAGGCGTCGGCCTCAACGCGCTCAACGGCCTCTACGGGCAGACGGTCAGAAGCACAGGAGCAGACAGACAGACAGACAGACAGACAGAC
>CAYNGR010000237.1:0-3755 GCA_964396755.1 uncultured Cyanobium sp.
GCGGTCTGCGGCGAACCGCTGCGCAGCGGTGCCAGGCGCCATGCTGAACCGGCCGATCTCCCGCACCCATGGCCGCTTCGGGCGAGGCGCTGGCGCGTCTCCACAGCCACCTGCATCAGACCCGCCTGCTCGGCTCGATCAGCAGCGCTCTCTATTTCGACCAGAACACGGTGATGCCGGCCGCGGGAGCCAGCTGGCGCGGGGAGCAGCTGGCGCTGCTGGCGGCCCAGCTGCATCAGCGTCAGAGCAGCGCCGAGTACGCCGATCTGGTGGCGGCCGCCGAGGCGGAGCTGGCTGAGCAGGCCCCGCCGGAGCGACGCCGCAACCTGCAGCTGCTGCGCCTGGAGCTGGAGCGTCAGCGCTGCCTCGATCCCGATCTGGTCAGTGCCCTGGCCAAGGCGCAGTCCCGCGGCAACGCCGTCTGGCAGGACGCTCGCGCCCGCAACGATTTCGCCGCCTTCGCGCCGGCCCTGCGCGAGCTGATCGCCCTGCGGCGCCGCCAGGCCAGCCAGCTGGCGGACGCCGAGCCGGTGGCCCGCAGCCCCTGGGAGGTGCTGGCCCAGCCGTTCGAACCCGATGTCAGCAAGGCGCGGCTCGAGCAATTGTTCGCGCCCCTCAAGGCGGAGCTGCCGGTGCTGCTCGAGACGGTGGCCGGCGTCGCGCCTGCCCTGGAACTGCCCGGCGATCTGCCCGAGGCCCTGCAGGAGCGGCTCTGCGCCGAGCTGCTGGCCAGCTGGGGCTACGACGAGCGCTGCTGCCAGCGCTCCCGCTCCGCCCATCCCTTCTCCTGCACCGTCGGCCCCCAGGATTTCCGCATCACCACCCGCGTGGTGCCCGACCAGCCCCTGGCGGCCTTCCTGGCCACCGCCCATGAGTGGGGGCATTCGCTCTATGAGCAGGGCCTGCCCCGCGGCGACGATCACTATTTCCCCTGGCCCCTGGGCGAGGCCACCTCGATGGGGGTGCATGAATCCCAGTCGCTGTTCTGGGAGTGCCGCGTCGCCCGCAGCCGCGCCTTCGCTGAGCGCTGGCACGGGCGCTTCAGCGCCGGCCTGGGCAGCGACCCCTGGGGCGGAGCCTTCGGCTTCTGGCGGTCGCTCAACCCGCTGCAACCGGGGCTGATCCGGGTGGAGGCCGATGAGCTCAGCTACGGCCTGCACATCGTGCTGCGTTTTGAGCTGGAGCTGGCGCTGCTGGAGCAGGACATGCCCGTTGAGGAGCTCCCCCATCAGTGGAACCGCCGCATGCGCGAGCTGCTGGGCATCGAGCCCGACACGGATTCCCAGGGCTGCCTGCAGGACATTCACTGGGCGGAGGGCCTATTCGGCTACTTCCCCTCCTATGCCCTGGGCCACCTGATCAGCGCCCAGCTGTCCGAGGCGATGGAACGGGCGGTCGGTCCGCTCGAGGCCCTGATCGGGGGCGGCCGGGAGCGCGAGCTGCAGGCCTGGCTGGCCGCCAGCGTCTGGCCGCTGGGACGCTCCGTCAACGCCGAGCAGCTGGTGGAGCAGGTGACGGGCCAGCCCCTCAGCGCCGACCCCTTCCTGGCCTATCTGCGCCACAAGGTGGAGGCCCTGGCGGCCGGTGCCTGACGGCCGCGGCGGCCCCGCAGGAGGCCCTGAGACCCCTGACTACAGTGGCCGCGCCTCTGAGATCCCCATGGCGAACATCGACCATCCCCCCAGCCGCACGATGCTGAACCTGCTGCACGTGCTGCCGGCTTTCGCCGATGAGTCGGAGCTGCGTCTGAACGCGATCGTCGAGCTCAATTCGAGCACGATCAACAAATATGAGCTGATCACCGAGACGGGCCATCTCAAGCTGGATCGGGTTGGCTACTCCTCCCTGGCCTACCCCTTCGCCTATGGCTGCATCACCCGCACCTGGGATGAGGATGGCGATCCGCTCGACATCGAAATCGTCGGTGTGACCGAGCCTCTGATCCCCGGTTCGCTGGTCGAGGCCCGCATCATCGGCATCATGAAATTCGACGATGGCGGTGAGGTGGATGACAAGGTGATCGCCGTGCTTGCCGACGACAAGCGCATGGATCACATCACCAGCTATGAGCAGCTGGGTGCCCATTGGCTCAAGGAGACCCAGTACTACTGGGAGCACTACAAGGATCTCAAGAAGCCCGGCACCTGCCGCGTCAACGGCTTCTTCGACAGCGCCGAAGCGGTGCGCATCATCAAGGAGTGCGAGCAGCGCTACCTGACCACCATCGAGGCCAACCTGGTCAACTGAATCGGGCCCCCGCCCGGGCCGTCGCTGCGGGCGGGGGATGCCTCTGCTGACGAGGGTCTTCCGCTTGCGGCTGCAGCCGTTAATCTCGGTGCCTTCGTGTTGCACGCGGCCGCCCCGCACCGGGGTGCAGCCGCCGTTGCCTGACCCCCTTCGACGTTGCCATGGCTTCTCTGCTGCGCATGATCCACCGTCCCGCTGCGGGGCTGCTCATCGCCGGCTCCACCGTGGTCGGCGGGCTTGCGCTCGTTGCCGGCTCTGCTGTGGCGCTCGAGGCTCCTGCCGCCAAGCCGGTCCAGCCCGGAAGAGCGCTGGCCACCTCGCTCGTCGCACCACCCCCGGCGCCCGTCCAGCCGGCGGCTCCCGTCACCAGCCTGGCCAGCACCCGCAAGATCGTGCTGGAGCTGGGCAAGCGCACGATCAGCCTGCTGGAGGGTGATCGGCTGCTGGGCAGCTGGCCAGTGGCGATCGGTGATCCTTCCACCCCCACCCCCACCGGCACCTTCCAGGTGGAGAACAAGGTGATCAATCCGCAGTACCAGAGCACCAAGAGCGGCAAGATCAACAACACCGTCGGCCCCCAGGGCCCCCTTGGGGATCGCTGGATCGGCTTCAAGCGCAGCGGTCCCAATCAGTACGGCATCCACGGCACCCCTGATGCCTGGGCCTGGACCGTCAAGCAGCGGGAAGCCGTCTCCAACGGTTGCGTGCGCATGCTCACTCCGCATGTGCGCCAGCTGTTCGATCAGGTGGATGTGGGCACTCCCGTGGTCGTCAGGCGCTGAGGCTGCGGCCCATTCAGCAGGCAGCGGAAGACTTTCTGCAGATCAGCCGTAGAGGCTGGTCCAGCCCGGGAGCAACCCCCTAGGGTCTTGCGAACGTTGTCAATGGCGGGCCGCCGTGCCGCTCTTTTCCATGACTCAGGGCAAGGCCCTCCATGTGGATCAGCTGAACAGCACCTCCCTCAAATGGGGGCAGGATGGCGAGTTGTCGCCGCTGGATCACCAGCGCATCCTGCAGCTGCTCTGCCAGGCCGATCCCGTGGCGGAATCGCTGATCGAAGCCCTCGAGCAGTCCTCAGGCGGTCCGTCCATCCACTGAGCGGTGGTGGTTGCGTGTTGCCTCGCATCGGGGCTGGGCAGCCTGGGCTGAGCGGGGCAGGCCGCTCCCTGCAGGGGGTGAGCTCTGGCTGCGTGTTGGTGTGGGGCGCTGGGGTTGCGCCTGGTCTCGTGCGCATGCCCGCCATGGGGGGGCCGTTCCTTGGTGACGCCGCTGCCGGGTTGTGGCCTCGCCTCGGGGCTGCGCTGGCCAGGTGTCGGTGGCAACGACCCATCAGGCGGGGCGCGGCCTCGCCCCTGCCGGCATGGTCAGACCCTGGCGTGATCTGGTGATCTGAGTCAGCGCAGGTCGGCTGCGCCAGGTCTGAAGCGACGGCCTGCCGACGCACGTCGAGCGGCGGGGAGCGGCACGCCGCTCCTCCAGGTCCGTCTGGTGATCCCAGGCGCTGGACG
>CAYNGR010000238.1:0-3661 GCA_964396755.1 uncultured Cyanobium sp.
GCACCGATGTGCTGGAGGTGGAGGAGAACTTCGCCAAGGGGCAGAAGGGCAGCTCGGCCATGCCCCACAAGCGCAATCCGATCCGCAGCGAGCGCATCTCGGGCCTGGCGCGGGTGCTGCGCAGCTATGTGGTGGCGGCCCTCGAGAACTGCGCTCTCTGGCATGAGCGCGACATCAGCCACAGCTCGGTCGAGCGGATGATGCTGCCCGACTGCTCGGCAACGCTGCACTTCATGCTGCGCGAGATGACCGATGTGGTCAAAGGGTTGGGTGTGTATCCCGACAACATGGCCCGCAACATGAACGTCTACGGCGGCGTCGTGTTCAGCCAGCGCGTGCTCCTGGCCCTGGTGGAGAGCGGCATCAGCCGCGAGGAGGCCTATCGGATCGTGCAGCGCAACGCTCACACGGCCTGGAACAGCGCCGGCGGTGATTTCCTCGCCAACCTCCAGGCCGATCCCGATGTCACCTCCAAGCTCAGCGCCGAGCAGCTGGCGGAGTGTTTCTCCACGGATCTGCACCAGGCCAATCTCGGCGTGATCTGGGAGCGGCTGGGGATCTGAATCCAGCCCCTCTGTCGTTCCAGAGCTGTCCAGCGGATTCGAACAGCGCTAGTCACCGCCCTGCTCGGGATCAGCCTGGCGGGCCAGCCGTCTGCGGCCGCCACCCCCGCGCCGGTTCCGCGCAGCCTGCTGATCAGCAGCTGGCCCTTCAGCCTCGCGTCGCTCAAACCCATGCTCACAGCCAGGCTCAGCTGGACGGCCCGCTAGGACGCCGATGGTCGCTACAGCTGGAGCGGCTCCAGCCACATGCCGGCAAGGGAGCTGCCCTTTGCCATCGTCTACGAGCTTGGCAAGCTGGGCACCTGGTCGCTCGCCGGTGACACCCTGCAGCACAGCATCGTCGAGGTGGCGATGACCAACGTCACGCAGCCGGAGGACATGGACGAGGAGAGGACCGTGGAGCTGTGTGAGCGTCTCGTTCGGATGCTGGAGATCGACCAGAGTCACTCGACTCTGCTGGGTCTCTCCAGCGCCAGGGTCCTCACCCTGTCTGTGGAGCGTCTGGACCTTCTGGATGAGGGCAGCCGGGATGTGGCCATTTGCCGCCCCGCCGAGACGGACCCGTCTCAGGCGCGGTGATACGGCCCGCCCTGCTGGATGCTGAGTGCCCGGTACAGCTGCTCGAGCAGCAGCAGCCGGGCCAGTTCGTGCGGGAAGGTCATGGCTGAGAGGCTGAGCTGCCAGCTGGCTCTGGCCTTGAGCGTGGGATCGAGACCATCGGCACCGCCGATCACGAAGGCCAGCCGCTGCGAGCCCGAACCCTCCAGCCTGCGCGCCAGGCCGCCCGAGCTGAACGTCTGCCCCTCTTCCGTCAGCGCCACCAGCTGCTCGTCCGGTCGCAGAATCGCCGAGATCGCCTCGGCCTCGCGGGCCATGCCGCCGTCGCGCAGTTCCACCACATCCAGGCCGGGCAGCCGCTTGCGGTAGACGGCCACGCCTTCGTTCAGCCAGCCCTTGCGCACCTTGCCCACCGCCAGGATGCGGATGCGGGAGGGATTGATCACGGCGCGCATTGCTCTGCCGGCAGGCTAGGGCTCTGCCCTGATGAGCCCCGCCAGGGCTTCCCCTGGACGAAGGGTGTGCCGCAGGCCAGGCGCGGACTCACCGGAAGCAACGGGCCTGCTGCCGGCCCTTGATCTTGCAGCTGGCGTGCGAGAAGGCCCAGGCGCTGCGGCAGATGCGCTCCCAGGCCTCGTGTGCGGGATGCGGCGAAGCATTCCCCTGCCATCGCTCCGCAGGGGCCCGGCGTGGATGGGGCCCGCTCGACGTCGGCGCTGCGTCGGCCATGGGTGCGCTGGGGGCAGCGCGGATGAGGGGGCGCTTGGTCGCGACGGATCTTCGGCCTGTCCGCCTCACCGCCATCAGCTGCGGGCTGTCGTGGCCGTCCGCCGGCTGCAGGCTCCGCTCGGGGAATGGGCGCTCGCCTGGGCCTGCAGATGCCCCAGACCCTGGCCCCTGCCATCGTCAGCGATTCACGCCTCAGCGCAGGGAAGGCCGCCGTTGAGGCGGGGCGACCGACAGCCGTGCTGATGGGATGGGATGCCGGCAGCGGCGGCGGATCCGTTGCCAGCTCGGTTGGCGTTGCTGGGCCTGCTGGCAGGCCATCCGAGGGTTTGGAGGCAACCGGCCCAGCCCCGGGGCCGCGAGCCCCTGCAGGCGAGCCTGGCGGGTGCCCCGCAGCCGCGGCGCTCAGACTTTCTGCACCCGCAGCTGCATGCGGATCTCGGCGATCAGGTTGGGGTAGATCTCGGCGAAGTCCTCCGGGCGGTCGTCCGGCCGCAGCAGCCCGCGCTCGCGCAGTAGGGCTTCGGTGCGGGGATCGGCCACGTAGTCAACTGAGGCCAGCGCGAAGTCGACGCCGAGAATGGTGGCCCAGGGGGTCATCGGCGAGCCCAAGGCGGCCGCCTGGTCACACTCCGCCTTGGAGAACATCGACAGGGTCTGGGGCGTGACGGGCCGCACATGGCTGGGATCGGTGCGGTAGTGCTCGTGCAGCGGATGGGGCACGTTGATGCGGATCAGGGCGCCGTCGCGGCAGACGCGGTGCAGTTCGCTCATCACACCCAGAAAGCTGCCGGTGCTGGCCCCCAGGTGCTCGAGCACGTGGTTGAGCAGCACCTCTTCGGCGGCATCGCTGGGCAGATCCCAGGGGGTCTGCTCCAGATCCATCACCCGATCGGGGTTCAGCGAGGCGACCGTGTCGATGTTGAGCCAGCCCTCCTGATGACGGGATCCGCAGCCCAGGTTCAGCTTCATCGGCGGCGGTCAGGCAGCACTGGCGTGGGATCCTACGGGTCATGCCCTGGACCCCCTACGCCGACTGGATCTACGTGGTGGTCAGCACCGGCGGCCTGTTGCTGATCGTCTGGCTGGTGCTGCGGCCGCGGCCCTGAACGCTCCCGGGGTTGTCCTGCCCGGTGGCTGGTGCGCACCCAGGCTGCGCCGGGGTCTGCAGCCGGGCGATCGACAGGGAATCGTGGCCGATCCGAGCGGATGGGCGCATCGCTGCGGCTGCCGCTGCCCCCCGGCTGGGTCTGCGCTGCTCCCGGCCCCGCCCGCAGGGCTGGTTCCTGATCCTGGTCGGACCAGCAGCGCGGATCCGCCAGTCGAGGGTTGTCTTGGAGGCATCCGGCTGGAGCGGCCATCGCGACAGAACGCCTTGGCCTGAAGCTGGCCCGGCGAGCACCGCAAGGCCTGCCCATCGGACGGATCGGGCTGATGAGGCCGGAGCGGAGCATGGCCCGCTCCGGGCCGGCGCCCGCCATCGGCAACAAAAAACCGGAGGAACGTTCGGGCGTTCCTCCGGCCTGGTTCACGAATCGCTCAGGGCTGAGAGGGACGAAAGATCAGACGGGACCCTCGCTGACACCCTCGATTCGGTCTTCGATCTGCTGATAGATCTCCTGCAGCTGCTGGATGTTCTCGTCGGAGGTCTCCCAGTAGCCGCGGCCGTTGACTTCGAGCAGGGTGCCGACGATGCGGCGGAAGCTGTGGGGGTTGAGCTCCATCAGCCGCTGGCGCATCTCCGGGTCGTTGATGAAGGTGTTGTTGGCCTCCTCGTAGACGAAGTTGTCGACCTGGCCGCTGGTGGCGCTCCA
>CAYNGR010000239.1:0-3628 GCA_964396755.1 uncultured Cyanobium sp.
AGGCCTGGATCGGCTTTCGGCCGGCCACGCCGCTGGCCGAGGGTGTGCGGCGGTTGGCGCAATGGTTTGAGCAGCATCACGGCTGCTGAATCTGCTTTGGCTGCAGGCCTTGCGCCTGCCATCTGCCTCTTCACGACCTGCGCCGCATCCGGCTCAAGAGCCGGATGACAGCCTGTCGCCCTGACACTGGAAAAAAGCCAGTGCGCGAGGGCCGACTGGGCCCGTCAAATTGAGTGCCTGACGCGCTCGCCCAACGGCCTCGCGACGCATGTGACACAGAAGTGTCACGCTGGATTCATGACGGCGTCAAAAACATTCTTTAACTTCACACAGCATCTTTCCACCTTATTAACGGCAGCTCCATGAAACTCCCCAACACAAATCTGAGCCAGGCATCTGAGTCTTTTACTCACAAAGCCGCCAGCGTCACCCCTGCCAAGGCTACGCCCCAGGCAGACGCCGCCCGTCCTCAGAGCCGCCTGTCTACAACAGAGAGTGCAGCACCGGCGCGCACCGCAGGAGCCGACTCTAAGGGGGCCGAGGGTCTGATCAAGGCCCGCAGACGACTACAGGCTGATGAGGATCTTGGCGAGGCCGAGACCGGCCAGCTCACTTCGGACGATCTGGCCGCTCAATCAGACGAACAAACGCTTCACCTCGAGCCTGTGCCCACTGGCTTGGGCGACAGCAACGCAGCCGCATTGATCGACAGCAGCTACGCACAGCCGTCGACGCTGCTGGCACAGGCGGGCTCGTCGGCCGCAGGATCGGTCAGCGGCGCCGGTACAGCCAGCACCTCCAGCGGCGCTGCCGGCGCCGCCAGCGCAGCGTCTGGCACCGTCATCGGCTCCAGCGGCATCCTCGCTGCGCTGGCAGCGGTTGGCGGTGTGGCCGCCATTCACCATTCCAACAGTTCCTCGAGCAACCCAGCCAGCCGGCCCACGGCGGCCGGCACGGTGATCGATGGCTACATCAGCGGCGCCACGGTGTTCATCGATGTCAACGGCAACGGGCAACTCGATACCGGCGAGCCCAGCACCATCACCGACGCACAGGGCAACTTCTCGCTGCCGGCCGACGTTACCGGAACCCTGATTGCCTTCGGCGGCACCGATATCTCGACCGGTCTGGAGTTCAAAGGAGCACTCAAGGCACCAGCGGGCGCTGCCGTGGTCACGCCGCTGACCACCCTGGTGACCGATCTGGTCGCCTCCGGCATCAGCGTGGCCGATGCCAAGACCACGGTACTCTCGGCCTTGGGACAAAGCGCCCTGTCCACCAGCGTCGACCTGCTCAAGTTCGACCCGGTCAAAGCCACCCAAAGCACCGACAGTGCCAGCCGCACCGCCGGCCTTGAGCTGCAAAAAGGCGCGGTGTTGGTTTCCAATATGGTGGCCGATGCGGTCACAAAAATCCAGCAGGCCTCGGGCGCCGGCAACGACAGCCGCGACGACATTGCCCGTGACGTGTTCTCTACTCTGGCCGGCGAGCTGCGCAGCAGCGCCAGCAACAAGCTGACCACCGGCGTGGCCACTGTGGCAGAAGGGCTAATGACCAATCTGGCGGCCAAAAGCAATATCGGCGGCGTATCGGCGGCTGCCTTGCAGGCGGTACAGGCCGATCTGCTGGCTGATAAGTCGGCGTTTGCAAACACGCACACCGGATTCCGGGAAGCCATCAAAGACCTGTCCAACGTCGGCAACGTGGCCAACGTCCAGCGTGAAAGCCAATCGGCGCCGCGTCTGCTCAATGCCAGCGTTGACGGACTGGGCGATGTGCTTACGCTCTACTTTGATCGCGCGCTCGATGGCAGCAAGCCACCCACTGCAATTCAATTTACCGTTCGCAATGGCGGCAGCGATGCAAGCCCAAGCAACCTGTCGGTGAGCAGCCTGCAAGTGGTCAACAACCAGGTGTTGCTCAAGCTCGCTGCACCGGTCAATGCCGCCCAAGCGGTGCAGGTGTCCTTCGCTGACGACGCCAAGGTCAACGATGCCAATACGGTGCAGGACACCAACGGTGTCGATGCCCGCTCCTTCTCGAGCGTGACGGTGGGCAACCGCCTTTCGCTGACACCGAGCCTGAGGGAAAACTTCACGCAGGCCGCGACGGTGACGCTGGCCGGCGCAGAGATCTCGGCCTTTGATCCGGGCAGCAAGCGCTTGTTTGTCACGTCGAGCGCCGGGCTGCAGGTCGTCTCAGTCGATGCCGAGCTCAAAATGACCCTGCTGGGCACGGTCAGTCTGGGCAGCAACGACATCAACAGTGTGGCCGTCAAGAACGGTCTGGTGGCTGTGGCGGTGGCAGCCACTGACAAGACACAGCCGGGCGAGGTCTACTTCCTCGACGCCGGCGCCCAACTGAGCATCACCGGCACAGGCGCGAGCAGCGTGATCGCTCAGACTGGCCTGGTACAGGGCAAGGTCAACGTGGGGGCGCTGCCCGACATGCTGACCTTCACGGCCGATGGCAAGACGGTGCTGGTGGCCAACGAAGCCGAGCAAAACGACGTCGACGGCAACAACCCACCGGCCCTGGTCAATCCTGAAGGCTCAGTCAGCCTCATCAATCTGAGTGCCGGCGCCGCCAGCGCCACCGTAACCACCGCCTCGTTTGCTGCTTTCAACAGCAAGGCAGCCGAACTCAAGGCCAAGGGCGTACGGCTGATGGCCGGTGAGGCGGGCTTTGAGAGCGTGACCGTCGCACAAGACCTCGAGCCTGAGTACATCGCCATTTCGCTCGATGGCAAGACCGCCTTTGTGACGCTGCAGGAAAACAATGCGATCGCCATCTTGGACATCGCCTCCGGCAAATTCACCGACATCGTGCCGCTGGGCCTCAAGAGCTTTATGGGCCTGCCCTTTGACGGCAGCGACCGCGACGGCCCGCCCAGCGGCAGCAACAACTACAGCAACTTGGTCAATCTGCAGACCGATCAGCCCGTCTTTGGCCAGTACATGCCCGATGCGATTGCGTCCTTCCGCGGCGCTGACGGACGCACCTATTACGCCATTGCCAACGAAGGCGACGATCGCGACGACTTCATTACTCCCAATGAGACGACTTCGGTGAGCTCGAGCAGTTATGTCCTGGACGCCACCGCCTTCGGTACCGGCGCGGAGCTCAAGGCCAACGGTGAAATCGGCCGTCTGACCGTCTCCAACGCCCCGGGCAACAAGGGCGACACCGATGGCGACGGCGACATCGACCGTATCCTGTCCTACGGCGCCCGCTCGTTCTCCATCCTCAATGATCAAGGCGTGATTGTCTTTGACAGCGGCTCACACATCGAGCAGTTCTTTGCGGCGGGCGGCACCTTTAATTCGACCAGCCCATCGACCAGTGGGCTTTTCGACGACAGCCGCTCGGACAACAAGGGACCTGAGCCCGAGGGCGTGACCGTCGGAGTCGTCGGCGGTCGCACCTTGGCCTTTGTGGGCCTCGAGCGCGGGGGCGGCGGCGTGATGGTCTATGACGTCACCGATCCGGCGAGCGTGAACTTCGTGCAGCACCTGCGCAACCCGTCCGATGTCAGTCCAGAAGGCTTGACATTCGTTGCCGCTAAAGACAGCCCCAGTGGCCGCAATGCGCTGTTCGTGACCAACGAAGTCTCCAACAGTGTGACGGT
>CAYNGR010000240.1:0-3623 GCA_964396755.1 uncultured Cyanobium sp.
CGGCAGGTCCGGGAGAGCCAGCGGGGCCAGTCGGTCCAGTGGGTCCAGTAGGTCCTGCCGACCAAGTGCCATCCCCACGCCAAAATGTGCTGGCCGATGCGCCTGTGCCGCTGTTGAGGTTTGTGACCGGCAGGTTGCCCGTCACGTTGGTTGCCAAATTGACGAAGGTGGTCGATGCCGTGCCTGTGCCGCCTGAGGTAATCGGCAGGGGGGTGCCCAGCGCCAGCGTGGCAAGGTAGTCGATCTGGTTGCCGACATCGGTGGCGTTGTTGTAGACCACCGTGCGCTTGCCTGCGGGAACCGCGACCCCAGTTTGGCCAGTAACTTTGACCGTCACCGCGAAGCTGGCGTTGTTGATGATCAGGTAAGGCTTCTGAATAGCCGGGACGTTGACCGTGCCCGCAGCAGAGACTGCGCCCGCTGCGATGTTCAAGCACAAAGCCCGAGCGTCTTGCGCGGTGTTGACGTTGGTCAGGGTTAGCGTACAGACGTTGGCGGTGAAGTCCGCCGCGTCCAGCGTGGCCATGCCCACAATGGCCTGCTCAATGGCCGTGCCGATGTTGGTGTTGGTTGTGTTGCCCCATGTGCCGGACTGTTCGCCCGTGCCGATGAGTTCAAACTTCAGACTTGAGAACGTGCTGGACATTGCAGTTCCTTTTGGTGGTTACTGGCCGGGAGGCGGCACATCCTTGGGAGCCTGTGCATCCGCCTGCTCCTTGATCTTCATCAGCAAAGGAAAGCACCCACTCTTGGTGGGCAGCTCCCCGATGACCTGCAAAATAAAGTTTACTTCATTGGGCTCAAGGTTCAAAGTGATCATTTCAAACTCCTTGCGCCCACGGAAGCAGCGGGGTAATCACAGGCGGGTTAATCAGGTTATCCAGTTGGGTCTGCACAGCCGCCTCAGTAGCGTCTTTGTCCACACCGGAGGCCCAGCACCATCCCAGCACCTGATCTTGCGTCAGATCAGCGTAGGGGGTGAAGGGGTCACCCGGTTGGCTAAATGAGCAGGTGGCATAGACGCTGGCTGTCTTGTCATCCTGAGTGCCGGTGCAAGACCAGTGCGCTGTAATCACGACATCAGTGAGGTTGCCCTCTTGGGGTTTGCAATCAAGGGCAGAGATTGTCCATACGGGGGTCATCATGTTTCCTTTCAGGGATTGGATTCAAGGGCTGCGACACGGGCGCGGAGGGATTGGATTTCTGCCACAAGGTCGGCAATCACTTCAGAAGTGCTGGCTTGCATGGCCTGATAAACCGGCTTGCCTTCCTCATCCACTGCGTCCTTCTCGCCTGTCACGCTGTCTGCGTAGACCTGCTGGAATTCATGGGCAAAGAATCCACGGGCACGTTTGCCGTTTGCCTTCCACTCATATTCAATTGGGTTCAGCGCATCCAGCCGCGCACCAGAACCAGTTACCGGTGCAATCAGTGTCTTGAGGCGGTAATCCGAGGTTGTGTTGTAGGCGATAAGGTTGGTGGTATCGTTGTATGTGATGCTGCCCTTAGAAGTTCCAGCGCGAGAAAAATACACATATCCAACAGTATTTGCTGTTGCTCCTGAGTCGTTTAATGAAAAACCATTATTAGCAGCGCCAGAAAAACCAACAGTAACTTTAGCTGAATTTACAGCACTCGTAGTCCCCACCAGCAAGTCCCCGCCGCTGGTGATACGGGCGCGTTCGGTGTTGTTGGTCATCAGCGCGACCGCGTTGTTGGTAGTCGAGCCGATAAACGGAACGCCGCCACTGATGAACCCGCTCAGCTCAGCACCGGAACGGGTAAAGCGGAACATATTTCCGCCAGAGACATCGCCAACATCAAGGGCATAAGAGCCGCTGGTAACACCAACAAGAAGCCGCCCACTCGCATCCAGCGTCATCGCCTGCGTGAACGAGATGGTGTTGCCTGCTGTGCCGGAGGCGGCGGTGAAGAAGGCGTGACCACCTAAAGCAGTTTGCTCATATCGCGCAGAAGTACCATTGCTGATGTACTTCCACCCGGAATTGAATGTGGCGTTGGAATTCCAATAAGCACTAACATCCGATGTGCTCCCCATCACAACAGCGTTGCCGTTCTGTACATTTTTGTAGCCGCCGCTTGTCGCACTCGGCGTCACCCCGAGGCCGAGGTTGCCGGAGGTATCAAGACGCGCCCGTTCAGTATTGTTCGTGTCCAGCGTTAAGACAGAATTGTTTTTTGTCCCCACACTCAGACCAATTCCAATGCCGGGGTGCATATACCCAGTATTGGTTCCGTTTGACACTTCAAGTCTAAGTGTCGGCGAACTCGTCCCCACACCCAAATTCGTACCATCAAACGTCAGGGCAGAGCTCGATGTAATGGCCCCTGTGCTGTTGGTATATACAACCCCGTTGTTGACCACTGAGGCAATGGTGGGCACTGTGCCCGAGTTGGCAGGCAGGTTGATCGTCAGATCAGAGTTGGTAACCGGAGGAGCAATGGTGACCGTGCCGGTACCAGATGCGCTGGCTTGAAGTTTTACGTTGCTCATGCGGTGCCTTTCAGGAGGGCCAGTTCTGTCTTCACGCTGTCAAGCTCGGCTTTGAGTTCTTGTATGCACTTCATCAGCGCATATTGCAGGTCTGTCTGGTAGATGCTCAAGCGCATCTTGGGGTCTTCCTTTGTGCCCAAATTGCTCTCTGAAACCAGCTCAGGCGCAACCGATTGGACATCCTGCGCCACGACACCCAGAGTCAAGCCGGGGTCCTCTTCCATGTTCTGGTCAATGTAGTTGAAGGTCTGAACAGGGATAGCGCAAATCTTCGACAAGTAATCGCCAGCCGGAGCAAAGTTGGTCTTCTCGCGCCGGTCGGACAGGTTTACGTTATTTGCCTGATAGTTTTCAATACCGCCGTTTGAATTAACCCTAAACCGAGTTGCTGTTGTATCCCAGCAAATTATGAACTCGTTGCCAGCGTTATTTGGTGAAGCTCCGTTATGGTTTATATAAAGCCCGTAGGGGGAGGCGTTTTGATTTTGGAATACAGCCGCATAAGTGGTCGCATTTGCTTGCACTTGCATTCTGTAGACAGGGTTAGTCGTGCCAAGTCCAAAGTTACCGCCGCTGGTGATACGGGCGCGTTCTGTGCCGCCGCCTGTTGCAAAGCCAATCGAGTTATTTGAACGCAAATAAGGAATGGAAGAATCGCTTGAAAGGGCCGCGCCAGCACCCATGAGCATTGTTGATGTACCGTCCCCAACGGTTAAATAACCCGTTGAACTACTACCAACAATGTTCAACCTTGCACTTGTACTCGTAGTACCCACTCCCAAATTCCCACTCGCATCCAGCGTCATCGCCTGCGTGAAGCTGATAGCGTTACCTGCTGTGCCAGATGCTGCTGTTCTCCAAGAATGAACGCCACCTGATTGTTCATAAGTTGAAGCGGCTGCGGTAGTTATGTACCTGTAATTTGTTCCGTCATAATAAGTGTTGCGGCTCATGCCGTATTTGGTATACGCATAACCATTAACAACTTGAATGGCCGTAGATGCCTCCCACGCACTCGGCGTCACCCCCAAGCCGAGGTTGCCGGAGGCGTCAAGGCGCATGCGTTCTGCGCCGCTGGATGCAGAAACAACAAGTGTGTCTAAACCAG
>CAYNGR010000241.1:0-3592 GCA_964396755.1 uncultured Cyanobium sp.
TGCCGATCCGCTGGGCCGAGCTCGGCACCGTGTATCGCTACGAGCGTCCCGGCGTGATGCACGGGTTGATGCGGGTGCGCGGCTTCACCCAGGATGACGCCCACGTGTTCTGCCTGCCGGATCAGATCGGCGACGAGATTCTGCGCATCCTCGATCTCACCGAGCAGATTCTGTCCACGTTTGATTTCCGCAGCTACGAGATCAATCTCTCGACCCGGCCGGAGAAATCGATCGGCGACGACGCCGTCTGGGATCTCGCCACCCAGGGCCTGATCGAGGCGCTGGATCGCAAGGGCTGGAGCTACAAGGTGGATGAGGGCGGCGGAGCGTTCTATGGCCCCAAGATCGACCTCAAGATCGAGGATGCGATCGGCAGGATGTGGCAGTGCTCCACGATTCAGCTCGACTTCAACCTGCCGGAGCGCTTCCGGCTCGAGTATGTGGCTGCCGATGGATCAAGGCAGCGGCCGATCATGATCCACCGCGCCATCTTCGGGTCGCTGGAGCGGTTCTACGGGATCATGACCGAGAACTATGCGGGTGATTTCCCCTTCTGGCTGGCGCCTGAGCAGATCCGGCTGCTGCCGGTCACCGACGAGGTGCGTCCGTTCGCGCAGGACCTGCTGCAACAGCTGACGGCCGCTGGGATCCGCGCCGCCATCGACCCGTCCGGCGACCGTCTCGGCAAGCAGATCCGCAATGGCGAACAGCTGAAGATTCCCGTGCTGGCGGTGATCGGGGCCAAGGAGGCCGAAGCCGGCAGCGTCAGCCTGCGCAGCCGCCGTCAGGGCGATCTGGGCAGCGCCGCCACCGCCGACCTGATCGAGGCCGCCGCGCGGGCCAACCGCGAGCGCCTGGCGACCCTGCCCCTCTCTGTCTGACTCACACGCCTGAGACGATGACCACCCTGCTGGCCGGCGACATCGGCGGCACCAAGACGCTGCTCAGCCTGCATGCCGCCACCGGTCTCGAGACCCTGGCGCAGCGGCGCTACAGCTCCGCCGACTGGCCGGATCTGGCGGCGATGGTCAATCACTTCCTGGAGGACCTGCGCCCCGCCGGCCATGCCCGCCCGTCGGTGGCCTGCCTGGCGGTGGCCGGGCCGGTGCAGGCCGGGCGAGCCCGGCTCACCAACCTGCCCTGGAGCCTCGGTGAGCATGAGCTGGCTCGCGACTGCGCCATCCCCAGCGTCGAGCTGGTCAACGATTTCGCGGTGCTGATCTATGGCCTGCCCCATCTGCGGGATGACCAGCAGGCGGCGGTGCGGGGCGGTTCCGCTCAGCCGGATGCACCGCTGCTGATCCTGGGTGCCGGCACCGGCCTGGGGGTGGCGATCGGGGTGCCGGGAGCCGGCGGCCTGCAGGCCCTCGCCAGCGAGGCGGCCCACGGCGAATTTGCTCCCCGCGATCAGGCGGAATGGGATCTGAAGCAGTGGCTGGCCGCCGACCTGGCGATCGAGCGCGTGTCGATCGAGCGGGTGGTCAGCGGCACCGGGCTGGGGCATGTGGCCCGCTGGCTGCTCAGCCGCGAGGCGCAGGCCGTAGCCCATCCCCTCGCCGCCGTGGCCGAGCGCTGGCTGCGGCCCGAACCGGAGCCGGCGGCTCGTCAGGACCTGCCGGCGGCGGTGGCCGCCGCTGCGGCAGAGGGGGATCCTCTGGCTTGCGCCGCCCTGGACATGTGGCTGGCGGCCTATGGATCGGTCTGCGGCGATCTGGCGCTGGCCTGCCTGCCACGCGGCGGCATCTGGCTGGCGGGGGGCACGGCCGCCAAACTGCTGGCGGATCTGCGCTCGCCGGTCTTCACGCAGGCCTTCCTGGCCAAGGGACGGCTGGCGGCCGTGCTGGAGCCGATCCCGATTCAGGCGGTCACCGACGCGGCGATCGGCAGCTTCAGCGCCGCCTGCCGGGCCCGCATGCTGCTCGGCTGACCCACCGGCTGCGACACTGTTCGAAGTGAACCGAATCGGATGGAGCGCCCCAGCCTCGGCAAGGGGGTGGTGGTCGATGTTCCTGCGACGACCGCCAACCTCGGCCCTGGATTCGATTGTCTGGGCGCTGCCCTCGATCTTGGCAACCGCTTTGCCCTGAAAGTGGTGGACGGTGGCCCCGAACGCTTCGATCTGATCATCGAGGGCAGCGAGGGCTCCCATCTGCGCGGCGGCCCCGACAACCTCGTTTACCGGGCGGCCCAGCGGGTCTGGCGTGAGGCCGGCCTGGAGCCTGTGGCCCTGGAGGCGCGGGTGCAGCTGGCGGTGCCGCCGGCCCGGGGGCTGGGCAGCAGCGCCACCGCCATCGTCGCCGGATTGATCGGCGCCAACGCCCTGGTGGGCGAGCCCCTCAGCACCGAGAAGCTGCTGGAGCTGGCCATCGACATCGAGGGTCACCCCGACAACGTGGTGCCGTCACTGCTGGGCGGTCTGTGCCTGACGGCACGCACCGCGTCGCAGCGCTGGCGGGTGGTGCGCTGTGAGTGGGCCGCCGGCGTCCAGGCGGTGGTGGCGATTCCCTCGATCCGGCTGAGCACCTCCGAGGCCCGCCGCGCCATGCCGCGCAGCATCCCGATCCAGGATGCGGTCATCAACCTGGGAGCGCTGACGCTGTTGCTGCAGGGCCTGCGCACCGGCAATGGCGATCTGATCGTCGACGGCCTGCATGACCGCATACATGAGCCCTACCGCTGGGGGCTGATCCAGGGCGGGCGCAGCGTGCGCGAGGCTGCCCTCGAGGCCGGCGCCTGGGGCTGCGTGATCAGCGGAGCCGGGCCCACCCTGCTGGCGCTGGCGCCCCCCGAGCGGGCTGAGGCGATCAGCGAGGCGATGGTGGCGGCGTGGGAGCGCGAGGGAGTCAGCAGCCGCGGTGAGGTGCTGGCGCTGCAGCAGCACGGCAGCCACTGGCAGCCGCTGGAAACTGAGATACATGACTGAGTAGATCTACCCACCGTTCCCTGCACGCGGCTGTAACGTTGCGTCGCTTGGGACACCACCCTGCGGCAGGGCCGCGGCAACCGTCCCCACCGCCCTGAATCTGCTCGCGACTTATGGACGCATCCCTGCTGTTGATGGCCGCGTCCATTGGGGTCCATGCGCCCCTTGCCTCGCTGGCCACACCGGCGGCGCCCGTGATGGCTGAGTTTCCCTGGCTGACGCTGGTGGTGCTGCTGCCGGCCGTGGCTGCCCTGGTGATGCCCCTGCTGCCCGCCGGCGATGGCAGCGATCCGAGGGCGCCGAGGCTGCTGGCCTTCGGCACCCTGCTGGTCGACCTGGTGCTGATGCTGTGGGTGTTCAGCCGCGAGTACGACCCCACGCTCAGCCAGCTGCAGCTGGTGGAGCGGGTGCCCTGGATTCCCGCGCTCGGACTGGAGTGGTCGCTGGCCGCGGATGGCCTGTCGGCCCCGCTGGTGGTGCTCAGCGGCCTGGTGACGCTGCTGTCCGTGGCGGCCAGCTGGAACATCGCCCGCAAGACCCGCCTCTACTTCGGCCTGCTGCTGCTGCAGGCGTCGGCTCAGGCGATGGTGTTCCTGTCACAGGACTTCCTGCTGTTCTTCCTGGCCTGGGAACTGGAGCTGGTGCCGGTGTACCTGCTGATCGCCATCT
>CAYNGR010000242.1:0-3584 GCA_964396755.1 uncultured Cyanobium sp.
TGAGAAAGCACACCTAGGCCTCTCTGAACAGGGGGCGACGCTTGGTGCAGCGTTGAACCTCGGATCGGTATGTTCGGCCTACCGGCCACCGCGCGATGCAGAGCCTGCTCACCGATCTGGTCGTGATCTTCGCCCTGTCGGTGCTGGCTGCGCTGGTCTGCCATCGGCTGCGCCTGCCGTCGGCCATCGGCCTGCTGATCGCCGGAGTCCTTGCCGGCCCCCAGGCCCTCGCCCTGGTGCGCAACGCCCACGAAATCGAGCTGCTCGCCGAAATCGGTGTGGTGCTGCTTCTGTTCGTGATCGGCCTCGAGATCTCGATCACCGATCTGGCCCGGCTCAAGCGGTTCTTCAGTTTCGGCGGCAGTGCCCAGTTCTTCGGCACGGCCGCGATCGTGGCGCTGCTGCTTCTCCCCCTGGGGCTGCAGCCCGCTCAGGGCGTCTACCTCGGCTTCGTCGTTGCCCTGTCGAGCACGGCCATCGTGCTGCGTCTGCTGCAGGACCGCGGCGAGCTGGAGACTCCGCATGGTCGCTCGATCCTGGCGATCCTGCTGTATCAGGACATCGGCGTCGTGCCGGTGATGTTGATGGCTCCGCTGCTGGCAGGAGCCGTCGCCCGTGGACCGGCCGGGGCCGCCGGCCCGGGGGGTGCCGGTCTGGCCACCGTCGGCCTGCTGCTACTGAAGATCCTGGTGGTGGGCCTGTTCAGCTATGGCGCCTACCGCTGGCTCGTGCCGTGGGTGCTGGAGCGGATCACCCGCACGCGCAGCTCCGAAGCCTTCCTGCTCGGGGTGTTCATGCTCTGCATCGGTATCGCGGTTCTGACCCAGTCCCTGGGGCTGTCCCTGGCGCTGGGTGCCTTCCTCGCCGGCTTCATCATCTCGGAGTCGGACTATTCGCATCAGGCCGTGGCAGCGATGCTGCCCTTCCGCGATGTGCTGATGAGTCTGTTCTTTATCTCGATCGGCATGTTGCTCAACCTCCCCTATGTGCTGGGCCATCCTCTGCAGGTGTTGCTGCTCACGCTGGGTGTGCTGGTGGTCAAGCCCCTGCTGGGGTTGTTGGCGTCGCTGTTGGTGGGGTTGCCCCTGCGTCAGTCCGTGCTGGCTGGTCTGGCCCTGGGCCAGGTGGGCGAGTTCTCCCTGGTCGCCACCCGTGCCGGTGTCGATGCCGGCCTGCTCGGCCAGGAGACCTTCCAGTGCGTTCTCGCCGTGGCGGTGTTGAGCATGCTTGCCACTCCAGCCCTGGTGGCCGTGTCGCCGCGTCTGTCCGAGGGGTTGTCGCGCACGCCGGTGGGGCGCTGGGCCCGGCGTTTCGAGGTGGCCTCCGAACCCCTGTCGCGCGTGGAGCTGGAGCACCACGTGCTGATCGTGGGCTTCGGGGTCACCGGCCGCAACCTCGCCCGCAGTTGCCGCAGCAGCGATGTGCCCTATGCGGTGGTGGAGCTCAATGCTGCCCTGGTGCGTCAGGCCCGCAGCGACGGCGAGCCGGTGGTCTATGGCGATGCCAGCCAGCCGGCGATTCTGGAGCTCGTCCATGTGCAGCGGGCCCGCGCCGTGGTCGTGGTGATCGACGATCGCGGCGCCGCCCGCCGCATCGTTGAACTGGTCCGCCGGCTGTCCCCCGATGCCTATGTGCTGGTGCGCAGCCGCTATCTGCTCGAGGTGGAACCGCTGCTGGCCCTCGGTGCTGATGAGGTGATCGCCGATGAGCTGGAGGTGTCGATCGAGGTGTTCTCGCGCGTGCTGTCGCGCATGCTGGTGCCGCGCGAGCGGATCAAGCAGCTGATCGGTGATGTACGGGGAGAGTGGCGACGCATGGCCCGCAACCTCTCTCCCGAGGCCACCCGCGTCGATGACCTGCGGGTGGTGCTGCCCCAGCTCGCCACTCACAGCATTCCGCTGCGGGCCGACAACAGCCTGGTGGGTCGCAGCATCGCCCGCAGTGGCCTGCGTGAAGAGCATGGCGTCACGGTTCTGGCGGTGAACCGTGGCGGACACACCTTGGCGAACCCCGGCGGTGATCTGGTGCTGGAGGCCGAGGATGTGCTCTTCGTGATCGGTCCGCAGGAGTGGGAACCGCGGCTCAGCTGAGGGACCTCAGGTCCGCTCAACAGCCATGGGTCTTGCTTCCGAGCCGCTGCTGTGGCCGCTGGGGCGCCGCTCTCGCTCCCCACTCTCGAGTCATTCAGGGCGGGCTCCCCGGCCGGGCCTCGGGCATGCTGAATTCCCCCTGCTCCCTGACGGGATGGACCAAGGCCGCACGCCCTTGCCTCTGGTGATCGCCAGCGGCAACGCCGGCAAGATCCGCGAATTCGCCGCCCTGCTGGCGGATCTCCCGCTGGAGATCCGCAGCCAGCCGCAGGGGTTGGAGGTGGAGGAAACCGGCAGCAGCTTCGCCGAGAACGCCCGGATCAAGGCCACTGCCGTGGCGCTCGCCAGCGGCTGCTGGGCCCTGGCGGACGACTCGGGGTTGAGCGTCACCGCCCTGCAGGGAGCTCCTGGCGTGCAGTCGGCCCGCTACGCCTCCAGCGACGATGAGCGCATCGCCAGGCTGCTGCGGGAACTGGCTCAGGCCAATGAGCGGCGTGTCAGCGCCGGCCTGCCGCAGGACCGTTCAGCCCATTTCACCGCCGCCCTGGCCGTGGCCGATCCCAGCGGGCTGATCCGCCTGGAGGTGGAGGGCTACTGCCCCGGGGTGATCCTGGAGCAGCCCCGCGGCGAGGCTGGCTTCGGCTACGACCCGGTGTTCTTTGTGCCGCAGCTGGGTCTGAGCTTTGCCGAGATGGACAAGGCCACCAAGGCCTCCGTCGGCCATCGCGGCCGCGCCTTCGCCCTGTTGGAGCCGCGCCTGCGGGAGCTGCTGGCGGCTCCGCCAGCGCTGAGCGGCGACTGAGCCTCGCATCGGGTGGTGGTCATGAAAAAAGGGTGGGAGCCACTGGCTCCCACCCCTGCAGGTGCTGGATTGGCGCGGGGGGCTGCGCCTGACGGTTCAGCCCCGGTGCCGTCCCTGACGGGACCCTGATCGCGTCGGCGATCAGTAGTCGAAGTCGCCGCCGCCCATGCCGCCACCGGCGGGGGCTGCTTCCTTCTTCTCGGGCAGATCGGCCACGATGCACTCGGTGGTGAGCACCATGCCGGCGATCGAGGCGGCGTTCTGCAGGCCGGAGCGGGTCACCTTGGCGGGATCGACGATGCCGGCGGCCAGCATGTCGACATACTCACCGGTGGCGGCGTTGTAGCCCTCGTTGAAGGGCTTGCCCTTGACGTGCTCAGCCACGACGGCGCCGTTGGCACCGGCGTTCTCAGCGATGCGCTTGAGCGGGGCGGTGAGGGCGGAGGCCACGATCTGGGCACCGATCAGCTCCTCGCCAGCCAGGTTGGCGGTGGCCCACTCCTCGAGAGCAGGGGCCAGGTGGGCCAGGGTGGTGCCGCCGCCGGGGACGATGCCCTCTTCGACAGCCGCCTTGGTGGCGTTGATGGCGTCCTCGAGGCGCAGCTTCTTGTCCTTCATTTCGGTCTCGGTGGCGGCGCCCACCTTGACCACGGCCACACCACCGCTCAGCTTGGCCAGACGCTCCTGCAGCT
>CAYNGR010000243.1:0-3563 GCA_964396755.1 uncultured Cyanobium sp.
TGCGGAAGCCGCCGTCGGCGGTGATCACCAATTTCGCCTCGCCGTCGCTCAGGCGGTCGCGCAGGGCATCGGCCGAGAAGCCGCCGAACACCACCGAGTGGGGAGCGCCGATGCGGGCGCAGGCGAGCATCGCGATCGCCGCTTCGGGCACCATCGGCATGTAGAGGGCCACCAGATCGCCCTTGCCGATCCCCAACGCCTTGAGTGCATTGGCTGCCTTGCAGACCTCGGCGTGCAGCTGCCGGTAGGTGAAGGTGCGCCTGTCGCCGGGTTCCCCTTCCCAGATCAGCGCCGTCTTGTCGGCGCGGGGCCCGTCGAGATGGCGATCGAGGCAGTTGTAGCTGAGGTTGGTGCGGCCGCCCTCGAACCAGCGGGCGAAGGGGGGATCGCTCCAGTCGAGCACCGTGTGGAACGGCTCGAACCAGTGCAGTTCCTGGCGGGCCAGATCACCCCAGAAGCCGTCGGGGTCGGCGTCGGCGCGGGTCACCAGCTGGCGGTAGGCCTCGAGCGAGCCGATGCGGGCCCGGGCCGCCAGCTCGGCGGGGGGATCGAAGCTGCGCTGCTCCTGAAGCACCGATTCGATCGTGGGGGCCATGGACTCGCTCATGGAGGGGGCGCGGCGCGCAAACGGTGTCCCAGCATTGCGCACGATCCCAGACGTGCCAAGGAAGCTGACGCGTTCAGCCGCGTCGGGGCCGGGGCCTTGGCGGCGGGCATCAGCAGCCCTGATCGGAGAACCCTCCCCTTTGGCTTGGCAAGGACCTGGTGCGGCGTTAGCAGAGGAGGAGTGGCAGGCAGCGGCCGTGGACGAGCAGCCGATCACCCCCCATGCCGGTCCGGTGCTGGATGACCAGGGCAACCTCACCTACATCGGTGTGGACGGGCGCCGCTATGTGATCGGCCTGCCTCCGGAGATCGACGAGGCCAGTCTCGAGCGGGTGATGACGCTGCTGCGCCGGGGCAACGCCCGGTTCCATGAGATCGAACGGCTCTGCCATCGCTGGATCGCTGAGGTCACCGGCCCGGATCTCGACAGCCGCGCTGCGCTGGTGCTGCTGCTCACGACGCTGGAGACGGCGCTGGAGGAGAGCTACCCGGAGCCCGACAACCCCTGAGCCGGCAGCTCTGGGGGGGCGCTCGGGCAGGCTGGGGAGATGAGTCCCCCCGCCGCCTGCCTGTTCGATCTCGATGGCCTGCTGCTCGACACCGAGCCGCTGCACAGCCTGGCCTGGAGCCAGGCGGCGGCCCAGTTCGGGGTCAGCCTCGATGAGGGACAGCTGCTGCGGCTCCGGGGGCGTCGCCGCCATGACTGCGCCGAGCAGGTGCTGGCCTGGATTGCGGCCGGTGGCGGCGGCTGCGACGGGGTGGATGCCCTGCTGACGGTGCGCCAGCCGATCGCTGAACGCCTGCTGGCCCAGGCTCCGCCGATCGACGGCGCCGAGGCGCTGGTGCGCCGCTGTCATGCCCTGGGCGTGCCGATGGCGCTGGCCACCAGCAGTTCGCGGGAGGCGGTGGCGCTCAAGGCGGCGCCGCACCCCTGGCTGGGGCTGATCGGCACCAGCGTTCACGGCGATGATCCCGAGCTGGCTGCGGGCAAGCCGGCGCCGGATGTGTACCTGCTGGCGGCCGATCGCCTCGGGGTGCGGCCGACGGACTGCTGGGCGTTCGAGGATTCTCCGGCCGGTGCCCGCTCCGCCGCGGCAGCGGGTTGCCGGGTGCATGTGTTGCTGCCCCCCGGGTTGAGCCCTCAGGAGCGCGCCCGCCTCTACCCCGGCGACTGGATCTTCCTCGACAGCCTGCGCCAGGTCGGACTGGCGTGACAGCTGAGGCCGCTGGATGGCCCCTCCAGCAGGCGTGAGCACTGCAGGGCGACGCGCCAGCGGGATGGCCTCCGCCAGGGCGGACACCCCGTCCGGGAGCTTGATCTGCCGGTCGTGTCGGGATCTGGGGGTGCGGCTCCTGCCGTTATCGGCACCCAGGAGAGGCCGGTAGCGGCAGCCCGGCCGCTGCCTCGATCAGGCCTGGCGCGCAGCGGGCTGATCGGCTGCAACCGCTGCGCCGCTGTGTTCTCCATGGTGGTCGGGCGCCGGATGGGCCGACCCGGAGGGCTCAGGCCGGCCTGGCGGCCAGAACCAGAGCCAGGGCCTACCAGGGGAACAACCCTGCGTGGAGGTCGCTCCCTCGGAAGAACTGCCTCAGGCGGGAGGCCGCTCTGATCAGGTCCGTGCCGCCAGCGCTCAGTACAGCCGGCTGAGCACGAACTCCGGCAGAGCGCGCAGGGCCGAGCGCGGTTCGGAGGGCGGCAGCCACTCGATCGCCTCGTGGGCCTCGCGGGCGAAGCCTTCGGCCAGAGCGCGGGCGCGGGGAATCGCCTCACAGCCGCGCACCAGTTCCAGCGCCTGTTCCAGATCACCATCCGCGCTGAACTCGCGCTCGATCAGGCCGGCCAGGGCAGGGCGCTCCTCCAGGGCATACAGCGCCGGGGCTGTGAGGTAGCCGGAGGCCAGGTCGCTGGCGGCGGGTTTGCCCAGCTGCTGGTCGCTGCCGGTGAAATCGAGGATGTCATCGACCACCTGGAAGGCCAGACCCAGCTGGCGGCCGAAGCGGTGCAGATCTTCGAGCCGCGGCTCGCTCAGCCCGGTGAGCACCCCGGCTGCCCTGCAGCTGTTGGCGATCAGCGAGGCCGTCTTGCAGTAGCTCTTCTCGAGATAGGTTTCGAAGCTCTGGCCGGTGTCATAGCGGAACAGGCCCTGCTTCACCTCCCCGTCGGCCAGGTCCATGATCACCCGGCTGAGCAGCTTGACGACCTCGAGGTCATCGAGATTGGCCAGGTGCCAGCTGGCCTGGGCGAACAGGAAGTCACCGGCCAGAACGGCCACCCGGTGATTGAAGCGGCTGTGCACCGTGGCCACGCCGCGGCGGGTGTCGGCACCGTCGACGACGTCGTCATGGACGAGCGAGGCCGTGTGGATCATCTCGGTGATCTCGGCCAGCCGGCGATGGCGCGGGCTGAGGCCGCCATCCGGGGCGATCGCCCGCGACAACAGCAGCACGATGCCGGGACGCAGCCGTTTGCCGCCGGCCGCGAACAGATGTTCCGCTGCGGCCTGCAGGATCGGGTGACCGGCGCCGATCAACGAGCGCAGATCGGCCAGCAGGGCATCGAGGTCGGCCTCGACGGGCTGGAGCAGCTCTGCAACCGTCGACACAGGACCTCCGTGGTGAGCGTGATCCTAGAAGGATCACGGCGGCGACTGCAGCCGCAACGGCTGCGCATCGGCCGACGATCGGTCGTGGGCACGCCAGGGCATCGACTGGCTGGCGACCTCGATGCCGATCAGATGGCGGGCATCGCGATCGAAGCAGGCCGCCTCGCCGGTGGTCAGGAAGCGATGCTCCGCCCTGCCGGCCGGGGCCTCGAGGCCGTGACGCTGCAGCAGGAAGCCCAGATGGCGCGCCACGGCCGGCGCCGGGTCGATCACGGTCACCTCGGGTCCGGCCAGGCGCCGGATCGCCTCGATCACGAACGGGTAGTGGGTGCAGCCCAGCACGATCGTGTCGGC